>NZ_JAMLIE010000004.1 GCF_023954335.1 Aquamicrobium sp. | reverse complement strand
CCGCGGAATTCCGCGGCTTTGGACTGGTTGGGAAACTGGAGCGGGCGAAGGGATTCGAACCCTCGACCCCAACCTTGGCAAGGTTGTGCTCTACCCCTGAGCTACACCCGCTCACGCGGTTCCTGCCCGCGCGAGGTGCTTATATGCCGAGTTCATCGGCGATTGCAACAGGAAAAGCGGGGCGTTCTGCATGCTTCCCGCCTTTTCCGGTGCGGGGCCTTCAGGTGCGATTTTGCGCATTGCCGGGCGGAGACTCCGGCCTTGGGCGGGGCGGTCGCAGGCGGCGGGAACACTATGGAGAACGGCAGGTCGCCGGGTGGGCCGTTCTCGCGGCGCTGGTGATCGAAGGGCAGCCTTCGCACTTTATCCTACGCGACACGGCCCCGCGCTCAAGCTTCCGCCATCTGTCTGGCCATGGTGCCGGCGGCGAAGATCTCCTGGTCGACGAAGGCGAGGGCTTGGCGGGCGCAGCCCTCGCGGATCAGGGGCGTCTCGTCGGCGGCGATGGCGAGGGACACCGGGGCGTCGTCGTGCTGGCCGCCGGCGGTGCGGGCGAGGGCGGCGCGCAGCGCCGGTTCGATCACGTCGAACGCCGCCGTGCCGTTGCCGACGAAGACGACCGGGGCGGGGTCGATCAGCGCGAACAGGCTGCCGAGGCCGAAGCCGAGCGCCTCGCCGGCGCGCTCGAACGCCTCGCGTGCGCGTCCCGGACCCCGGCGCGCCGAGGCCGCGAGCTCGGCCATGGTGCCGTCGTCGATGTCGGCGGCGGGCGGCGCGTCGCCGCTCTCGCCGCTCGCATGCCGGAAGATGGCGTAGTTGCCGGCATAGGCCTCGATGCAGCCATGGCGGCCGCAGCGGCACAGCGCCCCGCCGGGGATGTGGATCATGTGGCCGAACTCGCCGCCCGAGGAGCGTGCGCCGGAAAACAGGCTGCCGCGCTGCACCAGCCCCATGCCGATGCCGTTGGACAGGAGGATGGCGACGAAATTGTCGCGGTAGCGCTCGGGCTCGCGCGCCTTCAGCGCCACCGCGATCATGTTGCAGTCGTTCTCGACGGTGACGGGGACGGAGAACTCCGCCTCCAGCGCGTCGGCGAAGGCGACGTTCGAATGCGGCGTGATCGGCGACCATAAAAGGGTGCGCGCGGCCGAATCCGTGATGCCCTGGATGCCGAGCGCCATGCGCAGCACCGGGCCGTGGCCGCCCCCGGCGGCGGCGAGCGCGCGCCGCACCGCGGCCTTCACCGCCTCGAGGAGCCCGGCGCGCGATAAGGTGAGCGTCGCCGGCCGCGTG
Source organism: Aquamicrobium sp. (assembly GCF_023954335.1). Lineage (NCBI taxonomy): Bacteria > Pseudomonadati > Pseudomonadota > Alphaproteobacteria > Hyphomicrobiales > Phyllobacteriaceae > Aquamicrobium > Aquamicrobium sp. The sequence goes on along the minus strand of NZ_JAMLIE010000004.1, from coordinate 206,782 downwards.
TCGTCGCGGGCGATCTCCTTCCCGGCATAGTCGATCAGCGTCGCCGAAAGCGCGTTCAGCGACAGGTCGATGGCGACGACGCTCGCCGCGCCGGGGGCGAGGCCGAGCGCGACCTGCGGCCGGCCGCGCTTCAGGGCGCCGCTTTCGCCACCGCGGATCTCGGCGAGGATGCCTTCCTCGATCAGGCTGGCCGAGATGGTCGAGATGGTGGAGTGGCTGAGCACTGTCGCCGCGGCGATCTCGGTGCGCGAGGGCTGGCCGACGCGCCGCACGGCGGCGATCACCATGGCGCGGTTCTGCCTGCGCAGGTCGTCGTGGCGCACGCCCACCGTCATTATCCGGCTTCTCCTCCCGTCGGCCGCTGTCCCATGTTTTGCCCGGGCGCTTCTGCCCGTCCCGCGCCGGCCATGCAAGTCCGATCATGGGGCCCGCCATGGCGGGCGGCGAGGATATTGACACGCGCTTTCGACTGAGTCATTCTTTTTTTCGAAGCTCGAAAAAATAGCTTCGCATCGCAGCAGGGCAAGTCATTCGCGCCCCGCGGGCGCAGGGAGGAACATCATGAAGAAGCTTGCAACCGCCATGCTGGCGGGCGTCGCCATGTCGGCCGTCTGGTCGCTCGCCGTGTCCGGCCCGGCCTTCGCCGAGGGCAAGACGGTCGGCGTGTCCTGGTCCAACTTCCAGGAGGAGCGCTGGAAGACCGACGAGGCCGCGATCAAGGCGGCGCTCGAGGCTGCCGGCAACACCTATATCTCGGCCGACGCGCAATCGTCCGCCGCCAAGCAGCTGACCGACGTCGAGGCGCTGATCAGCCAGGGCGCGGACGCGCTGATCATCCTGGCGCAGGACGCGTCGGCCATCGGCCCGGCGGTCGAGAAGGCTGTCGCCGAGGGCATCCCGGTCGTCGGCTACGACCGGCTGATCGAGAACCCGGACGCGTTCTACCTCACCTTCGACAACAAGGAAGTCGGCCGCCTGCAGGCGCGCGCCGTCTTCGAGGCGCAGCCGGAAGGCAACTACGTCTTCATCAAGGGCAACGGCGCCGATCCGAACGCGGACTTCCTGTTCGCCGGCCAGATGGAGGTGCTGAAGGAGGCGATCGATTCCGGCAAGATCAAGAATGTCGGCGAGGCCTATACTGACGGCTGGCTGCCGGCCAACGCCCAGCGCAACATGGAGCAGTTCCTGACCGCCAACAACAACGACGTCGACGCGGTCGTCGCCTCAAACGACGGCACGGCCGGCGGCGCCATCGCCGCGCTGGAGGCGCAGGGGCTGGCCGGCTCGGTGCCGGTCTCCGGCCAGGACGGCGACCACGCCGCGCTCAACCGTATCGCGCTCGGCACCCAGACCGTCTCGGTCTGGAAGGACTCGCGCGAGCTCGGCAAGGCGGCGGCGGAGATCGCCAACCAGCTCGCCGACGGCACCGCGATGGCGGACGTCGAGGGCGCGGTGAAGTGGGCCGACGGCCCGAACAAGGTCGAGATGAACGCGATCTTCCTCGCCCCCAACCCGATAACCCGTGACAATCTCAACGTGGTGATCGATGCCGGCTGGGTGTCGAAGGACGTCGTCTGCCAAGGCGTCGCCGCCGGCACGGTCGCGGCCTGCAACTGATCGCGCCAGCCGACGGGTGATGGCGCTGCCCCTCACCTGCCTGCCGGCATCCTCTCCCCGCAAGCGGGGAGAGGAGACACTGCCGCCACGTTGCCGCTTTCCCCCTTCTCCCCGTTCACGGGGAGAAGGTGCCCGGAAGGGCGGATGAGGGGCAGCGCAAACGTTGAAATGTGAAGCGTCCCCGTTTGATGAAAGCGGCGGCGTCCGGCCGGGAAGAGGGGGCATTCCGGTTCCCACTTTCGGGCGACATGCGCTACGATGGACGATCCGGCCCCGCCGGAAGGGAGGAACGATCATGTCGGACGCAGCACTGCGCGCCCCGGCCGACACCGCGCGCTCGAGCGCGCTCGGCCCGGTCGGCCGCTTTCTGAAGGCCACCGAGCTCGACACCCGCATGCTCGGCATGATCGGCGCGCTGGTCCTGATCTGGGTCGTGTTCCACGTCCTGTCGGGCGGCCTCTTCCTGACGCCGCGCAACCTGTGGAACCTCTCGGTCCAGTCTGCTTCCGTTGCGGTGATGGCGTCCGGCATGGTGCTGGTCATCGTCACCCGCAACATCGACCTGTCGGTCGGCTCGATCCTCGGCATCTGCGGCATGATCATGGGCGTGATTCAGGCGCAGTACCTGCCCTCGCTGCTCGGCTTCGGCCATCCGGCGACGTGGATCCTCGCCGCGCTTGCCGGCCTCGTCGTCGGCGTCTCGATCGGGGCGCTCCACGGCTACGTCATCGCCTATCTCGGCGTGCCGGCCTTCATCGTCACGCTCGGCGGGCTTCTGGTCTGGCGCGGCGCGGCCTGGTGGGTGACGAGCGGCCAGACCGTGGCGCCGATGGACGCCACCTTCCGGCTGATGGGCGGCGGCGCCGACGGCGCCATCGGCGCGGGCTGGAGCTGGATCGTCGGCCTCGCCGCCTGCGCGGCGGTGGCGCTGATGCTGGTCAACGCCCGGCGGCAGCGCAAGCGGTTCGCGTTCCCGCTGCGCCCCGTCTGGGCCGAATTCTTCCTCGGCACGGTCGCCTGCGTGCTGATCCTCGGCGCGGTCTGGGTGGCCAATTCCTACCCGTGGCCGGTCGGCATCGTGCGCCGCTACTATCAGGCGCAGGGGCTGGAGGTTCCGGCGGGCGTGTTCATCGCCCACGGCATCGCCGTGCCGGTGCTGATCGCGCTCGGCGTCGGTATCGCCATGACCTTCGTCGCCACCCGCACCCGCTTCGGCCGCTACGTCTTCGCCATCGGCGGCAACCCCGAGGCGGCCGAGCTCGCCGGCATCAACACGCGTTGGGTGACGATGAAGATCTTCATGATCATGGGCGGCCTCGCCGCCATCGGCGCGATGATCTCGACCGCGCGGCTCAACGCCGCCACCAATGCGCAGGGCACGCTCGACGAGCTCTTGGTCATCGCCGCCGCCGTCATCGGCGGCACCTCTCTGTCGGGCGGCGTCGGCACCATCGCCGGGGCGATGCTGGGCGCGGTGCTGATGCAGTCGCTCGCCTCGGGCATGATCCTGCTCGGCGTCGACACGCCGCTCCAGAACATCGTCGTCGGCCTCGCGCTCGTCATCGCGGTGTGGCTCGACACCGTCTATCGCCGCCGCGTGGGATAGGGAGGAACCGCCATGACCGCAGGAACGCCTCTCGTCGAGATGAAGAACATCTCGATCTCCTTCGGCGGCATCCACGCCGTCGACGACGCCTCGATCGACCTTCACGCCGGCGAGGTGGTGGCGCTGCTCGGCCACAACGGCGCCGGCAAGTCGACGCTGATCAAGATCCTGTCCGGGGCCTATCGCCGCGACGCGGGGGAAATCCTCGTCAACGGCGAGGAAGCGAAGATCGACAACCCGCGCGACGCCAAGAAATACGGCATCGAGACCATCTACCAGACGCTGGCGCTGGCCGACAACGTCGACGCCGCCGCCAATCTGTTCCTCGGCCGTGAGCTGCGCACCCGATGGGGCACGCTCGACGACGTGGCGATGGAATCGCAGACGCGCAAGGTGATGGGCCGGCTCAACCCGCGCTTCCAGCGGTTCAAGGAGCCGGTGATCAAGCTGTCGGGCGGCCAGCGCCAGTCGGTGGCCATCGCTCGCGCCATCCACTTCAACGCCCGCATCCTGATCATGGACGAGCCGACGGCGGCGCTCGGGCCCCAGGAGACGGCACAGGTCGGCGAGCTGGTGCGGCAGTTGAAGGACGACGGCATCGGCATCTTCCTGATCAGCCACGACATCCACGACGTATTCGATCTCGCCGACCGCGTCTGCGTGATGAAGAACGGGCAGGTCGTCGGTACGGCCCGCACCGGGGACGTCACCAAGGACGAGGTGCTCGGCATGATCATCCTCGGCAAATGCCCGCCCGGCGCGACGCCGGGGCCGGGCGCGATGCAGGCGGTGGCCTGAGACCCGAGGCTTGAAAACCGGCTGCCCGCGCTTCTGGCCCGGCAGGGCGGCCAAGAGAAAAGGGAGCCGACCGGCTCCCTTTTCTTGTTCCGGTTTCGAGTCCGGAGGATGCTTGTCTTGACACAATTCCGGACGGAAAAGTGCTTCACACTTTTCCTGGAACTGCTCTAGCGGCAGCGCGCCTCGTAGACGCGGCCGTACTCGTCGCGATAGCGGCACCAGCCGGGCCGGTCGGCCGAACGGCCGATCAGGTAGCCCGCGGTTCCGCCGATCGCCGCGCCGGCAATGGCGCCGCTGGCGCGACCGGTAGCCAGACCGCCGATCGCCGCGCCCATGGCGGCGCCGCCGACTGCGGTCTGCTCGGCCGTGGTGCAGCCAGACACCAAACCGCCAAGCATCACGACCGATGCGGCTGCGATCATCAATTTCTTCATCCGTGCCTCCATGATATTCGAGAGAACCCTTCCCGCCAGAACATGACGGCAAGTTGTGACGCGATCAAGTCCTACCGGCGCGCGACGGTTTCAGTTTCTTTGCCGCCGCGATTCGACGCAACCAGAACTTCTCCCGGCGAATAAGGTTCCACCCATGCCGAAAGTTTGCCGTCCGAGGTGACGTCCCAGACGATCTCGGCATCGGTCTCCGTCAGCAGCGGGTCGACTTCGAAGCACTGCGCGAACATGCGCGGCGCGGCGTCCTCGTGGCGGACGGAGATGGCGGGGCGCTCGGCCTCGCAATCTTCTACGGTTTCATAGATCGCCGTGGGCGTCGGCATTTCCCGGCATTCGGCCAGATCGGGCGAGCACCCGACGATCAGCAGGAAGGCAGCGATGTGTTCCATGACCGTGATCCTTTCGATTTATTAACGCGCCGTTGCCGCGCCGGGTTCCGCTTCACCATTCGGCAAGCGGTTTCGTGGCAGGCTGACGCCGGATAGGAAGGGAGCGCGATGAGCACGGCGGTCAGGCTGGAAGCCTTTCTCGAAATGATGAGCGCCGAGCGCGGCGCGAGCGACAACACGCTCGCCGCCTACCGCCGCGATCTCGAGGACGCCTCGGCCTTCCTCGGCGGCCGGCTGGCCGATGCGGCAACCGACGACATCCGCGCCTTTCTCGACGAGGTGGCGCGACGGGGCTTCGCGGCCTCCTCGCAGGCGCGCAAGCTGTCCTCGCTGCGCCAGTTCTTCCGCTTCCTCTACGCGGAGGGGCTGCGCGCCGACGACCCGACCGGCACGATCGACGCGCCGCGCAAGGAGCGCGCCCTGCCGAAGACCATGCGCGAGGACGCGGTCTCGCGGCTCATCTCCCGGGCGGAGACCGAGAAGCGCGAGGCGGAGGGCGACCCGGTCGCCCACACGGCAGCCTGCCGGCTGCATGCGCTCGTCGAGACGCTCTACGCCACGGGCCTGCGCGTCTCGGAGCTGGTCGCGCTGCCGCTGACCGTGGCGCTGCGCGCCGAGCGCTTCTTCATCGTGCGCGGCAAGGGCGGCAAGGAGCGCGTCGTGCCGCTGTCGCATGGGGCAAAGGCCGCGCTTGGCGAATGGGTCGCCATGCGCGCCGCGCAGCCGGAATGGAAGGAAAGCCTCCATCTGTTCCCGTCATCCTCGGAGAGCGGCCATCTGCCGCGCCAGGTTTTCGCACGCGATTTGAAGGCGCTTGCCGGCCGCGCCGGCGTGCCGGCGGCGAAAGTGTCGCCGCACGTGCTGCGCCACGCCTTCGCCAGCCATCTGCTGCAGAACGGCGCGGACCTGCGCGCGGTGCAGCAGCTGCTCGGCCATTCCGACATCTCGACGACGCAGATCTATACCCATGTGCTCGAAAACAGGCTCACCGAGACGGTCGCGCGCCATCATCCGCTTGCCGACTAGGCCTGCTATCGTTATGTGAAGCTCAGTTTTTGCTCGCGAAAGGTGCCGCAGGGCCGCCTTTCACCTGATTTGACCCCGCGTTCGGAACCATCACGGCGGATGTTCAACTATCTCGATTTCGAAAAGCCGGTCGCAGACCTCGAAGGCAAGATCCTGGAGCTGAAGAAGCTCCCGGACAGTGGCGAGGCCGTCGATGTCGGCGACGAGATCGCCCGGCTGGAGAAGCGCTCGCAGGAGGCCCTGCGCGACATCTACCGCCAGTTGACGCCATGGCAGAAGGTGCAGGTGGCGCGCCATCCCGACCGGCCGCACTGCCTCGATTACGTGCGCGCGCTATTCACCGAGTTCACGCCGCTGGCCGGCGACCGCGCCTTCGCCGAGGACGAGGCGCTGGTGGCCGGCTTTGCCCGGTTCCGCGGCGAGCCGGTGGCGGTGCTCGGGCTCGAGAAGGGCAACGACACGAGCACGCGCCTCAAGCACAATTTCGGCAGCGCCCGGCCGGAGGGCTACCGCAAGGCGGTGCGGGTGATGGAACTCGCCGACCGCTTCGGCATTCCCGTCGTCAGCCTCGTCGACACGGCCGGCGCCTATCCCGGCATCGGCGCGGAGGAGCGCGGCCAGGCCGAGGCCATCGCCCGCTCGACCGAAGCCTGCCTCGGCTTGAAGGTGCCGAACATCTCCGTGGTCATCGGCGAGGGCGGCTCCGGCGGGGCCATCGCCATCGCCGTCGCCAACCGGGTCTACATGCTGGAGCACTCGATCTATTCGGTGATCTCGCCCGAGGGCGCGGCCTCGATCCTGTGGCGCGACACGACGCGCTCGAAGGACGCGGCGACCTCGATGAAGATCACGGCGCAGGACCTGCTCGAGCTCAGGATCATCGACGCGATCATCGCCGAGCCGCTCGGCGGCGCGCACCGGGGGCGGGAAGCCATCATCGACGCCACCGGCGAGCAGATCGCCAAGGGCTTCGCCGAGCTGCGCCAGACGCCGACGGATTATCGCGAGCACCGCCGCGAGAAATTCCTCGCCATGGGCCGGGGCCTTTAGAGCAATTCCAGGAAAAGCGTGAAGCGGTTTTCCGTCCGGAGTTGCGGGAAAACAAAGGGACAAGCCCTGCCGGCAGCCATCGTCCTGCCACAAATTTGCCGCGCGCATCCGCTCAATGGCTTCTGCAATCGATGACTTTCGTGTGAGCGCCGATTGGTAAAGATTGCGGTAAGGGAATTTCAAGGTTAACCCGCCATGGTCGGGTTCAGGGGCAATATCGTTTCGGGGACGGACGGCCCCGGATCCATGATGAAGGCACGATCCGCACGCACATGAAAACGGGTCTCACAAAAACGGGCTTCGCGCGCGCCGGCATCCTCGCCGCGGCAATCGGCCTCGCCGGCGTCCTTGCCGGATGCACCGAAGCAACCTTGAGCGACGTTTCGTCGGCCAAGGCGAACAAGCAGCTCCCGCAGGAGCTGGTGCAGTCGATGCGCGCCAAGGGCATGACCACGACCTCGCCGATCATGGTCCGCATCTTCAAGGAAGAGAGCAAGCTCGAGGTCTGGAAGCAGAAGGACAACGGCCGCTACGACCTCGCCGCCTCCTACGACATCTGCAAATGGTCGGGCAGGCTGGGGCCGAAATTCACCGAGGGCGACCGGCAGGCTCCCGAAGGCTTCTACATGGTGCGCCCGCACCAGATGAACCCGAAGTCGAGCTATCACCTGTCCTTCAACATCGGCTTCCCCAACGTCTACGACCGCGCCCATGGCCGCAGCGGCCAGCACCTGATGGTGCATGGCGCGTGCTCCTCGGCCGGCTGCTACTCGATGACCGACGAGCAGGTCGAGCAGATCTACGCCTTCGCCCGCGATGCCTTCAGGGGCGGGCAGACCGAGTTCCAGATCCAGGCCTTCCCCTTCCGCATGACCGCCGCCAACATGGCGCGCTACAAGGACGACCCGAACTACGAGTTCTGGAAGATGCTGAAGGAAGGCTACGACCACTTCGAGATCACCAAGGTGCCGCCGAAGGTGGACGTGTGCGAGAAGCGCTACGTCTTCAACCGCATGCCCGAGGCGGGCCGGACCTTCCAGGCAACCGCCGCCTGCCCGGTGACGACCCAGCCGGCCAGCCTCGAGGTCGCCTATCGCAGCTACCAGTCGAGCTATGACAGCGCGTTCTCCGCGGCGCTGGCCGGGCAGGGCAAGGCGTCGACGCCGTCGCCCTCCATCGCCGGCATCAAGGAGGCGAGCCTCGTCGCCGACTGGTCGCGCCGCCGTGCCCGCGGCGAGAAGGTGACTCGCGAGCCGCCGACGCTCGACCGGCCGCAGATCCTCGCCGCCGAGCGGGCAGCGCCCGCCGCCGCGCAGCCGATGCCGACGACGACCGCGAGCGTGCCGACGCCGTCGCCCGCCGCGCCGGAGCCGCAGGCGCAGGAAGCCGCGCAGGCGGCGCCCGAGGCCGCGCCGCAGCCCAGCGTGCGCAAGCGCCTCCTCGGCATGTTCGGCGGCTAGCCTCCCCGGTGAGTAGCGAGGCGGACGTCTACGATCTCAAGGGGCTCAACTGCCCGTTGCCGGTGCTGCGCGCTCGCAAGCGACTGGCCGGCATGCGGCCGGGCGGGCTTCTATGGGTCGAGACCACCGATCCGCTCGCCGTCATCGACATTCCCGCCTTCTGCACCGAGGACGGCCACAGGCTGGTTTCCAGCGAGGCGACGGCCGGCGGCCATCGCTTCCTGATCGAGCGCGGGTGACGCCAGCGGCCGCCAGATAGCGATTCTTATCTTCTGCTCGCTTGGCGCTGCCCCTCATCCGGCCCTTCGGGCCACCTTCTCCCCGTGAACGGGGAGAAGGAAGAAGCGGCGGCGTTGCGGCAGGTCCTCCTCTCCCCGTTCACGGGGAGAGGATGCCGGCAGGCAGGTGAGGGGCAGCGCCTGCGGTGCAGACGTCCTGCCGGCTAACCCCTGAACCCGGCGATCGCCAGCGGGTTGTCCTGAAGCGCGGCGCGGTCGGGCGTGTCGGGGGCCGGCTCGTCCATGAAGGCGGCGAAGAGCCGGGCGGCGTAGTCGTCCGGCATGTCGCAGGTGATCAGCACGATGCGGGTCCCGCGCGCGCCGGCCGGCCATGCCGGAAGCTGCACCGGAGAGTGCAGAAGCTTCTGCACGCCATGGATGACCAGCGGCCGCTCCGGGTCCTCGGCCAGCTCGATGATGCCTTTCATGCGCAGCAGTTTCTCGCCCTGCGTGGCGCGCAACAGGTCGAGGAACGCCTCGACCGCCGCAAACGGCATCGGCCGGTCATAGGTCAGCGAAACCGTGGCGATGCGGTGGTCGTGGTGGTGATGGTGGTGATCATCATGGTCGTGGTCGCCATGGATGTGGTGATGGTGGGCGTGCTCCGTCTCGCCCAGCCAGCGGCGCACGTCCGCCGTCTTTGTCTCGGGGGCGTACAGCCCGCAATTCACCAGCGTCGCGGCGGGCGCACGGTCCTCGGCGTCGATGATCGGCGCGGCGGGGTTGAGGCGGCGCAGCCGCTCGCGCAGGCCGGGGAGCTCGCCCGGCGCGGCAAGCCCGGTCTTGGTCAGGACCAGTCGGTCGGCGACCGCAACCTGGCGCACGGCTTCCTCGTGGGCGTCGAGCGTCGCCGCGCCGTTGACGGCGTCGACGACGCAGACGACGCCGTCGAGCCGGAGCGCCTGCATCAGCACCGGATGGGCCATCACCGATTGCAGCACCGGCACGGGATCGGCCAGCCCGGTCGTTTCGATGACGATGCGCTCGAGCGGCGCGATACGGCCGGTCTGCATCCGCTCTATCAGGTCGGCCAGCGTGTCGACCAACTCGCCCCGCACCGTGCAGCACAGGCACCCGTCCGACAGCTCGATCACGCCGTCGCTCGCCTTCTCGACCAGCAGGTGGTCGATGGAGACCTCGCCGAACTCGTTGATGATGACGGCGGTGTTGGCGAGCGCCGGGTCCTTCAGGAGCTGGTTGAGCAGCGTCGTCTTGCCGGCGCCGAGGAAGCCGGTGACGACCGAGACGGCGACGGGCCAGTCGATCTCCATCGCCTCAGCCGCCCTGCGCCATGGCTTCGGGGGTGTAGTCGGGGCGCGGCGTCGGGGTCGGCACGTCGGCATATTCCGGCACGTCCGGCTTCGGCCCGGTGGCGCCGCCGAGCGCGACGGCGATCACCTGCGGCTCGCGCAGCGGCTCCTTCGACAGATGCGGCGAGGTGTAGACCGGCTTCCCTTCCGGCCCGCGCGCCTCGGTCACGGCCTTCCAGTGCTCGGACGTGCAGATGACGGGCCGCAGGTTGACGGCCGATGCCGGCTCCTTGCCGCTCGGCCGCAGCTGGCCGAGATAGGGCGCGTCGTCGCCCGGCAGGCCGAAGCCCCGCGCCAGCATGTTGGCCGCCTTGTCGGCGCGCGCCTCGACCGACGATTCGCCGAGCACCACCGCGAGCAGGCTGCGCCCGCCGCGCGTCGCCGTGGCGATCAGGTTGAAGCCGGAGGGGCAGGTGTAGCCGGTCTTCATGCCGTCTGCGCCCTGGAAGCGCAGGATGAGGTCGTTGTGGTTCTCCATCAGCGTCTTGCCGGAGACGATCGCCTCGATGGAATAATAGTGCCGGTATTCGGGGAACTCGTTGCGCATCGCCATCGCCAGGATGGCGAGGTCGCGCGCGGTGACCGTCTGCTCGTCGGCATGCCAGCCATGCGGGTTGAAGAAGTGGCTGCCGCTCATGCCGAGGCGGGCGGCCTCGGCGTTCATGCGCTTGGCGAACTCGGCGCGCGAGCCGGTCAGGCTTTCGGCGACGGCGGTGGCGACGTCGTTGGCGGACTTGACCATCAGGATCTTGATGGCGTTGTCGACGGTCAGCACCGAGCCGGGCTTGTAGCCCATCTTGCTCGGCGGTTCCTTGGCCGCGCGCTCCGAGATGCGCACCGGCGATTGAAGCGTGATCTCGCCGGCCTTGATGGCGCGGAACAGCACGAAGGTCGTCATCAGCTTGGTCAGCGAGGCCGGATACCAGGGCGCGAAGGCGTCCTCCTCTTCCAGCACCTTGCCGGTGCCGAGGTCGACCAGCACGGCCGGTCCTGCCCCGGCCGGCACGGCCGCGGCCAGCGCGAACGCCAGTCCGGCTGCCGGGAGAATGCGTGCGGAAATCGTCATGCGCATGGCTTCGTCCGTATTCGCCTCTTGCCGCAATCGTGCCGGGGTCTTTATGGTCGGCGACCCGTGCTGCTCGTTGCGCAGCTATCTAGCCTATGTGTCGCCAGAATGGCAAAGCCCAAGCCCGCCGGGCGTCGGGCCGAGAATCAAGGAAATCCCGCCATGCCGATCCTGAACCGCGCCGCCGAGCTTCACGATGAAGTGACCGGCTGGCGGCGTCACCTCCATGCCATGCCGGAGATCCTCTACGAGGTGCACGAGACGGCGGCCTTCGTCGCGGAGAAGCTGCGGGAATTCGGCTGCGACGAGGTGGCGACCGGCATCGGCCGCACCGGCGTCGTCGGCATCATCCGCGGCGCGCTGGGCGAGGGCGCGACGGTCGGCCTGCGTGCCGACATGGACGCGCTGCCGCTCACCGAGGCCACCGGCAAGCCCTGGGCCTCGAAGACGGCGGGGAAGATGCATGCCTGCGGCCATGACGGCCACACCGCGATGCTGCTCGGCGCGACGAAGTATCTTGCCGAGACGCGGCAGTTCGCCGGCTCCGTCGCCGTCATCTTCCAGCCGGCCGAGGAGGGCGGCGCCGGCGGCAAGGCGATGGTCGACGAGGGGATGATGGAGCGGTTCGGCATCTCCAGCGTCTTCGGCATGCACAACATGCCGGGCCTGCCGGTCGGCCGGTTCGCCATCCGGCCGGGGCCGATCATGGCGGCGACGGCCGAATTCAGCATCGCTGTCGAGGGCAAGGGCGGCCACGCGGCGATGCCGCACACCACGCTCGATCCGGTCGCGGCGGCGAGCCAGATCGTGCTGGCGCTGCAGACCATCGTCTCGCGCACCGTCGATCCCATCGATTCGGCCGTGGTCTCGGTGACGAAGTTTCACGCCGGCGACGCCTACAACGTCATCCCGCAGACGGCGAAGCTCGCCGGCACGGTGCGGACCCTGCGCGACGAGGTGGCCGAGCTCGTCTTTTCCCGCATGAAGGCGATCTGCGACGGCATCGCGGCGGCGAGCGGCGTCGGCGTCGATCTCGTCATCGACGTGAACTACCCCGTCACCCGCAACCACCCGCAGGAGGCGGAGTTCGCCGCCGGGGTCGCGGGCGCGGTGGCGGGCGCGGCCAATGTCGACCCGGCGGTGCTGCCGGTGATGGGCGGCGAGGATTTTTCCTACATGCTCAACGCGCGGCCGGGCGCCTTCATCTTCGCCGGCAACGGCGAGACGGCCGGGCTGCACAGCCCGGCCTACGACTTCAACGACGAACTGATCCCCTACGGCATCTCCTACTGGGTCAGGCTCGCCGAGACGGCGCTGGCGCGCCGGGATTAAGCGATCAATCGCAATCGGCCGGCAGCAGCGCGGCCGGGATGTTCTGGTAGCTGACCGGGCGCAGGAAGCGGCGGATCGCCATGGTGCCGACCGAGGTGGCGCCGAAATTGGTCGAGGCGGGGTAGGGGCCGCCATGCACCATGGCGTCGCAGACCTCGACGCCGGTGGGCCAGCCATTGGCCAGCACCCGGCCGGCCTTGCGCTCCAGAACCGGCATCAGCGCCCGGCCGAGCGCGGTGTCGCCCTCGTCGAGATGCAGCGTCGCGGTCAGCTGGCCCTCGAAGCTCTCTGCCAGCGCCACCATGTCCTCGGCTTTGCCGACGCGGACGACGACGCCGAGCGGCCCGAACACCTCGTGGCCGAGCGCGCGGTCGGCCATGAAGGCGGTGGCGGTCGTCTCGTAGATGTTGGGCGCGGCGGCCCGGCCTTGCGCGTCCGCCTCGTGGATCGCCCCGACGCCGTCATGGCCGGAAAACAACGCCTTGCCGCGCCGGAAGGCGTCGGCGATGCCGTCCGTCAGCATGGTCTGCGGCCCGACGGCGGCGAGCGCTTCCCTGGCCGCGGCGACGAAGCGGTCGGCGTCCTCGCCGTCGGTGACGATGATGACGCCCGGATTGGTGCAGAACTGGCCGCAGCCCATGGTCAGCGAGCCGGCCCAGCCCTTGCCGATCTCGTCGGCGCGGGCGGCGAGCGCCTGCGGCAGCAGGAAGACGGGGTTGACGCTGCCGAGCTCGCCGAAGAACGGAATCGGCTCCGGCCGCGCAGCGCACAGGTCGAACAGCGCCCGGCCCGCCGCGAGCGAGCCGGTGAAGCCCACCGCCTTGATCGCCGGGTGCCTGACCAGCGCCTCGCCGGCGGCGCGACCGTCGCTCTGGATCAGCGAGAAGGTGCCGGCGGGCATGCCGGTCTTTTCGATCGCCGCCCTGATCGCCTCGGCGACGATCTCGCCGGTGCCGGGATGGGCGGGATGGCCCTTGACCACGACCGGGCAGCCGGCGGCCAGCGCCGAGGCGGTATCGCCGCCGGCGGTGGAGAAGGCGAGGGGGAAGTTCGAGGCGCCGAACACCGCGACCGGGCCGACCGGACGCTGGACCAGCCGGATTTCCGGGCGCGGCAGCGGCTTGCGCTCCGGCAGCGCCTTGTCGACGCGCCGGTCGAGATAATCGCCGGCCAGGATGTGCGCGGCGAACAGGCGAAGCTGTCCGGTGGTGCGCCCGCGCTCACCCTCCAGCCGCGCCGCCGGCAGGCCGGTCTCCTCAGTGCCGATCTGCGTGATCGCCGCGGCCCGCGCCTCGATCTCGTCGGCGATGGCCTCGAGGAAGGCGGCGCGCTCGGCGCGGCTCTTGTTGCCGTAGACGGGGAAGGCCCGCGCTGCGGCCTCGGCCGCGGCCGCGACATGCTCCGCCGTGCCGACGGAAAAGTCGTGCGCTTCGCCGGAGGCCGGCTGCGAACGGAAGGTTGCGCTACCCGCGACCCATTCGCCTGCGATAAGGTGCTTGCCGTGCGGCGTGAAGATCATGGCTGGATTCTCCGGTCGGAGTGGAGGGAGGGAACACGGGCCGGCCTGATCGGCGGCACGGGCTTGCAATAGTTTTTCAATCTTGCATACAGAACGTATGCAATATTTCAACCCCCGCGATCCGCCACCAGCGGCACGACGGGCGATAAGGGAGAGGACATGACGGGCACGACCACATTGACCTTCGAGGCGCTGACGGAGCTGATCGGGGAGATTTTTCTCAAGGCGGGCTTTTCCCCGCTTGCCGCCGCCTCGCTGGCGGCGACGATCGCGGCCGGCGAGCGCGACGCCTGCAAGTCGCACGGCGTCTATCGCGTCGAGGGCTGCCTGCGCACGGTCAAGGCCGGCAAGGTGGTGCCGGATGCGGTGCCGGAGGTCGAGGACGACGGCGCGTCCGGCATCATCCGCGTCGACGCGATGAACGGCTTTTCCGGCCCGGCCTTCGAGGCGGGCGCGCCGCTGGTCGCGGCGCGGGCGAAGAAGCTCGGCATTGCTGCGCTGGTCATCAACCGCTGCACGCATTTCTCGGCCCTGTGGCCCGAGGTCGAGACGCTGACCGGCATGGGCGTTGCGGCGCTCGCCATGTGCCCGTCCTATGCGACGGTCGCGCCGGCCGGCGGCACCAGGCCGCTGCTCGGCACCAACCCCATTGCCTTCGGCTGGCCGCGCCCGGGCACGACCCCTTACGTGTTCGACTTCGCGACCAGCGTCGCGGCGCGCGGCGAGATCGAGCTCTATCGCCGCGCCGGCAAGGCGATGCCGGAGGGCTGGGCCGTCGATGCCGCCGGCCAGCCGACGACCGACCCGGCCGAGGCGCTGGCCGGCGCGATGCTGCCCTTCGGCGGCCACAAGGGCTCGGCGATCTCGACCATGATCGAGCTGCTGGCCGGCGCGATGATCGGCGACCTGACCAGCACCGAGGCGCTCGACTGGCTCGGCACGACGACGCTCGCGCCGCATCACGGCGAGCTGATCCTCGCCTTCTGCCCCGAGCGGTTCGCGGCCGGCCGGGCCGATCCCTTCGCCAAGGCGGAGGCGCTGTTCGAGGCGGTCGCCGGGCAGGGCGCGCGCCTGCCCTCGCAGCGCCGCTTCACCGCCCGCGCGAAGGCCGCGGCGGAGGGCATCACGCTCACCGCCGAGGAGATGGCGCTGATGGAGCGCCTGCGCGACAAGGGGCTGGACGCGGTGCAGACGCTGTAGGCCGTACTCCGCCTGCTCTATCGCGTGTCGCACCGTATGTGCACCATCGGTGCCGACGACGCTGGCCCCTCATCCGGCTGCCGCCACCTTCTCCCCGTAAATGGGGAGAAGAGAACTGCCGTCCTTGCTTTCGCCAATCGCAAGCGTGGCAAAGGGGATGAGGCGGTGTGGCCGGCATTCCTTCTCCCCGTTTACGGGGAGAAGGTGCCCGAAGGGCGGATGAGGGGCAGCGCAGGCGGTCGAAGATCGCGCTCCTCCCGGAATGGATACTCTAGCTGGCGGAAAGCCCCTCCGGCCGGACCTTCTCCAGCCAGTGGCGGTGCAGGGCCTCGACGTCGCCGCTGGTCAGCACCTTCATCGCGGCGGCGAGCTGCTCGTCCGGCCAGTCCCACCACCTCATCTCGATGAGCAGCCGCACGCGCTCGTCGTCGAACCGCTTGCGGATGGTGCGGGCCGGGTTGCCGCCGACGATGGCGTAGGGCTCGACGTCGCGCGTCACCAGTGCCCGGGTGCCGATCACCGCACCGTCGCCGATCCTGACGCCGGGCATGACGATGGCTTCCGAGCCGATCCAGACGTCGTTGCCGATCACGGTGTCGCCCGCGGGCGCGAAGCCGTTGCGCGCCTCGGCGAACGCCTCGACCTCGGACATCCAGTAGAACGGGAAGGTGCTGATCCAGTCGGCGCGGTGCCCCTGGTTGCCGGCCATGATGAACGCCGCGCCCGAGCCGATCGAACAGAAGCTGCCGACGATGAGCCTGTCGGCGCCTTCGTCCGGCACGAGGAAGCGGGCGCAATCGTCGAAGCCGTGGCCGTGATAATAGCCCGAATAGTAGCTGTAGCGGCCGACGACGATGTTGGAGTTGGTGACCTGACGGTCGAGCGTGATGCCCCGGAACGGGCTTTCGAAAAAATTGTCCATGGGAATGCTCTCTGCATGGGAAGCCGATGGAATCGGCCATTGCCGCCTGCGGGGCAGGCGCACACCAACGAGGCGGGCGGCGCGGGGGCCGCTCGCGCTCAGGCTTCTCGCGTCAGAGACGCGGAAGCGCGATGCAGGGGGTACTCGGACAGGACTTCATGGCGCGCATCTTACGCATTCAGGCTCGTCGCGCCAAGGGCGATCGCGCGCCGTTCGGCTTCGCGCGGCGCGGAAAAGCAGATGGCGGAAGCCGGCTCCATGGCCGGCTTCCGCCATCTCCGTTTCGATCCCGCGACCTGCCGCCGCGGGCGCCTTTACGTCAGGCGGCGTATTTCTGCACCGCGCCGGTGCGGGCGATCCATGCCGCGTACCAGGCGTCGAACAGCTTGAGCTGGGCCTCGGCATAGCCGCGCTGGCTCGGCGAGAGCGCGTCGTCGGCGTTGAAGTGCAACTCGTATTCCGCGTCGCCCTTCAGCACCATCAGGTACTTGTAGTAGAGGACGAGGTCCGGGCCTTCGTCGTAGGACGACAGCACGTTCAGCGCCTCGGAGAGCTCGCCCGCGAGCAAGCGGGCCTCGGCGTCGCCCTTGGCAGCCGCGCGCGACAGGGCGCACAGGTGCAGGATTTCCTTCGGCAGCACGTTGCCGATGCCGGTGATGGCGCCGACCGCGGCGCAATTGACGAAGCCGTGGACGACGGTGGTGTCGACGCCGATCATCAGCAGCACGTCGTCCTGGCTGGTCATGTGCTCGGCCGCGTAGGTCAGCGCGTCGGCGCCGCCGAATTCCTTGAAGCCGACGAGGTTCTTGTGGTCGGCGCGCAGCGCGAAGAACAGGTCCGCCTTGGTCTCGTAGCCGTAATAGGGGCTGTTGTAGATCACGGCCGGAAGCTGGGGTGCGGCCGAAAGGATGGCCTTGAAGTGGTTGCGCTGGGCGGCGACCGACTGGCCGCGCGACAAGAGGCGCGGGATGACCATCAGGCCCTTTGCGCCGACCTTCTGGGCATGGGCGGCATGGGCGGCGGCCGAGGCGGTGTTGACCGCGCCGGTGCCGACGATGACCGGAACGCCCACCTTGACCAGGCGCTCGACGCCTTCCATGCGCTGCGCGTCGGTCAGGAGGGGCCAGTCGCCCATCGAGCCGCAATAGACGACGCCCGACATGCCGGCGGCGACCAGTTCCTTGCCCTTGCGCACCAGCGCGTCGAAATCGGGGCTGCGGTCGGCCTTGCACGGCGTCATCAGCGCCGGGATGCAGCCGAAGAAAATGTCGAGATTCATGCGATCCTCCTTCAAACGACCCTGCCTGCCGCCAGTGCTCCTGCATCGTTGGGATGCCTGCTGGCCTTCCCGCGACGGCGCGGCCCTCAAGCCTGCGCTCCCATCCGGAATGGTCTTACAGTACCACTTGTATTTTATTTGTCGACAAGAAAACGCGTATATTGTCGAAAAAATAAAAAGCCATATCTTTTCAACGCACTGTCCTGTGACGATCCACGCGAGACGGGCGGAAAAAGCCGCATGTACCGGCCGAAGGGGCGATGGGTGGCCGGCGGGCGGCGGGCTGGGGCCTCGCCGGTGCCGGAAGTCAGATGTCGATCTGGGCGTTGACGCCTGTGTCGGCGGTGATCGAGGCCTGGATGTGGCGGACGATCTGCGCGGCGTGCAGGCCCGCCAGCCGGTCGGCCTCGACGACGTCGCGGGCGATGACGGCGGCGATCATCTCCTCGTGCTCGTCGACATATTGCGGCGGCAGCACGTCCTGGAACGAGGAATAATAGAGCCGCAGGATGCGCCGCCCCTCGTCGAGCAGCTGGCGGAACAGCTCGGTGTAGTAACGGTTGCGGCCGGCGCGGGCGATCTCGAGGTGGAAATCGCGGTTGGTGGCGATCATCGCCAGCGCGTCGCGCGCCCCGACCGCGTCGGTGAACGCGCCCTGCGCAGCGCGGATGCGGGCGATGTCCTCGCCCTGGTGGTTCGCCGCCGCCAGCCGCGTGGTGACGCGGTACATCAGCGTCAGCGCGTCGAAGAAATGCGGCAGGTTGAGGAAATCGATGTTGGAGACGATGGTGGCGCGGTTGGGCAGGGTGGTGATCAGCCCCTCGGCCGCCAGCCGCACCAGCGCCTCGCGGATCGGCGTGCGCGACAGCGAGAAGCGCTCGGCGAGCTGAAGCTCGTCGATCGGGCTGCCGGGCTCCAGCTTCAATTCGACGATCTCGTTGCGCAGCTTCTCGTAGACATGGCTGACGCCGGAGCCGCGGCGATGGCCGCCCGCGGCCTCGTCCTTGTCGCCGTCGCGTTTCTTCGCTTGCTTCGCCATTCACGGCTCCCGCATCGTTCGTGACCTGAAACATTCTGCCGCCGGAGGCGGAAGGCACCATTCTTAAACGTCCGTGCGAAGGCATGAAAGAGCGGGTCGCCGCTTATATCGCCTCGATATTTTGTTTGTCGACAGAGCGAATGCAACCTATAAGGAAAGCATCATTCGCAGACAGGATTGAAGCGTCATGAAGATCGGCGTGATCGGGGCGGGCGTCGTCGGCGTATCGGCCGCGCTGGCGCTCGCCAAGCGCGGCCACGAGGTCACGGTTTTCGACCGCGAGGGCGTGGCGGCCGGGGCCTCGCGCGGCAATGCCGGCGCCTTCGCCTTCGCCGAAATCATCCCGCTGGCGACGCCGGGCGTCATGCGCAAGGCGCCGTTCTGGCTGTTCGATCCGAACGGGCCGCTCACCATCCCGCCGGCCTACATGCTGCGCATCGCGCCGTGGCTGTTCTCGTTCTGGCAGGCGAGCCTGCCCGGCCGCTACCGCGCGGCGGTCGCGGCCCAGAGCGCGCTGATGGCGCATTCGGCGGCGGCGCTGGAGCGGCTCGTCGCCGTGCACGGGCTCCAGGACATGCTGCGCCGCGAGGGCCAGCTCCAGCTCTACGAGGGCGAGAAGGAGTTCAGCCGTAGCCTGCGCGAGTGGGAGGAGCGGCGCGGGGCGGGCGTCGAGTTCACGCTCTTGGAAAGCCGCGGCGCGATCGCCGAGATCCAGCCCGGCGTCGCCGAACGCTTCACCCATGGCGGCTTCACGCCCGGCTGGGTCAACGTCACCGATCCGGCCCTGTGGGTGGAGCGGCTGGCCGAGGAATTCACGCGGGCGGGCGGACGCATCGAGCGCGCCGACATCCGCGCCATCGCCGCCTCGCCCAGCGAGGCGCGCATCACCGGCCCTGAAGGCGACTGGCGCTTCGAGCGCGTCGTCCTCGCGGCCGGGGCGTTCTCCGGGCGGCTCTCGCGTCAGCTCGGCCTGCGCCTGCCGCTTGAGACCGAGCGCGGCTACAACACGACGCTTCCCGCGGGCGCGTTCGACCTGCGCACCCATGTCACCTTCTCCGGCCACGGCTTCGTCGTCAGCCGCATCGGTGAGGGTATCCGCGTCGGCGGCGGAGTCGAGCTCGGCGGGCTCCATCTTCCGCCGCGCATGGGCCGCGCCGAGGCGCTGCTCACCAAGGCGGCCGCCTTCCTGCCGGGCCTGAAGACGGGAGGCGGAACGCAATGGATGGGGTTCCGCCCGTCGATGCCCGACAGCCTGCCGGTGATCTCGGCCGCGCCGCACAACCCGGCCGTGGTGCTCGCCTTCGGGCATGGGCATCTCGGGCTCACCCAGTCGGCCGGTACGGCCGAGCTGGTCGCCGACATCGTCGAGAACCGGCCGCCGGCCATCGACATTACCCCTTACCGTGCATCGCGTTTCTGAAAGAGCGTCTGAGATGGCAAACCATACCTTTCAATGCATCGACGGCCACACCTGCGGCAATCCGGTGCGGCTCGTCGCCGGCGGCGGCCCGCGCCTCGAGGGCGCGACCATGACCGAGCGGCGCGCGCATTTCCTCGCCGAATACGACTGGATCCGCACCGGCCTGATGTTCGAGCCGCGCGGCCACGACATGATGTCCGGCTCGATCCTCTACCCGCCGACGCGGCCCGACTGCGACGTCGCCGTGCTGTTCATCGAGACGTCCGGCTGCCTGCCGATGTGCGGCCACGGCACCATCGGCACCGTCACCATGGCGATCGAGAACGGGCTGGTGACGCCGAAGGAGCCCGGCAGGCTCAAGCTCGACACGCCGGCCGGCCTCGTCGTCGCCGAATACCGGCAGGAAGGCCGCTTCGTCGAGGAAGTGCGGCTGACCAACGTGCCCGCCTTCCTGCATTCCGAGGGGCTGACGGCAGAGGTCGAGGGGCTGGGCGAGATCGCGGTCGACGTCGCCTATGGCGGCAATTTCTACGCCATCGTCGAGCCGCAGCCGAACTTCCGCGACATGGCCGATTTCTCGGCCGGCGAGCTGGTCGGGTGGAGCCCGAAGCTGCGCGCCGCGCTCAACGCGAAGTACGAGTTCGTCCACCCGGAGAACCCGGCGATCCGGGGCCTGAGCCACATCCTGTGGACCGGCGCGCCGAAGCACCCGGAGGCGACCGCCCGCAACGCCGTGTTCTACGGCGAGAAGGCCATCGACCGCTCGCCCTGCGGCACCGGCACCTCGGCGCGCATGGCCCACTGGGCGGCGAAGGGCCGGCTGAAGGTCAGCGACGAATTCATCCACGAAAGCATCATCGGCAGCCTGTTCAGGGGCCGGGTCGAGGCGGCGGTCAAGGTCGGCGACCGCGACGCCATCATCCCCTCCATCGGCGGCTGGGCGCGCCAGACCGGCTTCAACACCATCTTCATCGACGACCGCGACCCCTACGCCCACGGCTTCACCGTGCTATGATCGCGCGGGCCTGAAGCAACGCCCGGGCCGAGGGAGGAAAAGCCGATGTTCCGGTGGGGCATCCTGTCGACGGCGACGATCGCGCGCGCGCATCTGATCCCGGCGATCCAGCAATCGGAGAACGGCACCGTCCACGCCATCGCCAGCCGCGACGGCGAGAAGGCGAGGGCGCTCGCCGCCCGCGCCGGCGCGCCGCTCGCCTTCGACTCCTACGACGCGCTGCTGGCCTCGCCGGAGATCGACGGCGTCTACATCCCGCTGCCGACCTCGCAGCATGCCGAATGGGCGGTGCGCGCGGCCGATGCCGGCAAGCATGTGCTGGTGGAAAAGCCGCTGGCGCTGAATGCCGCCGGGATCGCCGCGGTGATCGAGGCGCGCGAGCGCAACCGCGTGCTGGTCAGCGAAGCCTTCATGGTGGTGCACCATCCGCAGTGGCACAAGGTGCGCGAGTTGATCGCGGCCGGCGCCATCGGCCGGCTGCGCCATGTGCAGGGCGCGTTCTCCTACCACAATGTCGATCCCGCCAACATGCGCAACGTGCCGGCGCTCGGCGGCGGCGCGCTGCCCGACATCGGCGTCTATCCCGTGGTGACGACGCGGTTCGCCACGGGCAGGGAGCCGCTGGCGGTCGAGGCCAGCATCGAGCGCGACCGCACCTTCGGCACCGACATCTATTCCACCGTGCGGGCCGCGTTCGACGGCTTCGACCTGATGTTCTACGTCTCGACGCAGATGGCGCTTCGCCAGTCCATGGTCTTCCACGGCGAGGACGGCTTCATAGAGCTCGCCGCCCCGTTCAACGCCGTGACCTATGGCGACCCGGTCGTGACGCTGCACGCGCGCACGCACACCGGCGCGACCTCGTTCCGCTTTCCGGTCGCGAGGCAATATGTGCTCCAGGTCGAGGCGTTCGTGCGCGCCGCGCGCGGCGACGGGACGGCGCGGGTGTTCACGCTGGAGGAATCCGTGCTCAACCAGCGGGTGATCGACGCGATCTTCCGCGCCGGCGAGACCGGCGGCCGGGAGACGGTCTGAGCCTTTCCCCATATCGCCGGCCGCGACCATATCGGCACTGGAATTGCCGCCGGCTCTGGCGCATTCTGGCCATGGAACCGATGGAGGAGCGGAACCGTGATGGCTGAGCCTGTCAGGGTCGAGGGACGTTACGACTACATCATCGTCGGGGCGGGAACGGCGGGCTGCGTGCTCGCCAACCGGCTGACGCGCAACCCGGCGACGCGGGTGCTGCTGCTCGAGGCCGGCGGCTCGGACAATTATCACTGGGTGCATATCCCGGTCGGCTATCTCTACTGCATCGGCAATCCGCGCACCGACTGGATGATGAAGACAGCCGAGGAGCCGGGCCTCAACGGCCGCTCGCTGGTCTATCCGCGCGGCAAGGTGCTGGGCGGCTGCACCTCGGTCAACGGCATGATCTACATGCGCGGCCAGGCGGCCGACTATGACGGCTGGCGCCAGATGGGCAATGCCGGCTGGGGTTGGGACGACGTCCTGCCCTATTTCCTCAGATCCGAGGACCACCACGGCGGCAGTACCGCGCTGCACGGCGCGGGCGGCGAATGGAAGGTGGCGAAGCAGCGCCTCAAATGGGACATCCTGCTTGCCGTGCAGGAGGGAGCGAAGGAATTCGGCATCATGCCGCGCGCCGACTTCAACGACGGCGACAACGAGGGCTCCGGCTTCTTCGAGGTCAACCAGAAGGGCGGCATCCGCTGGAACACGGCCAAGGGCTTCCTCAAGCCGGCGCTGAAGCGGCCGAACCTCAGGCTCGTCACCCGCGCGCTGAGCGAAAGCCTTGTTATCGAGGGAAAGCGCGTCGTCGGCGTGCGCTACCGGCAAGGCGGGGCGCTGCACGAGGCGCGGGCGGACGCCGAGGTGCTGTTGTGCGCCGGCGCGATCAACTCGCCGAAGCTGATGGAGCTATCCGGCGTCGGCCGGCCCGAGGTGCTGAAGGAGCTGGGCATCGAGGTCGCGCACGAGAGCGAGGGCGTCGGCGAGAACCTTCAGGACCACCTCCAGATCCGCACCGTCTATCAGGTGACCGGGGCGAAGACGCTCAACACCATGGTCCACAGCCTGCACGGCAAGGCCGGCATCGCGCTCCAGTACGCGCTGATGCAGAAGGGGCCGATGTCGATGGCGCCCTCCCAGTTCGGCATGTTCACCAAATCCGACCCGGCCAAGGCGACGCCGGACCTCGAATACCACGTGCAGCCGCTGTCGACCGACCGGCTGGGCGACCCGCTGCACCGCTTCCCGGCGATCACGGTCTCGGTGTGCAACCTGCGCCCCGACAGCGTCGGCTCGACCCATGCGACGACGCCCGCGCCCGAGGTGCAGCCCGATATCCGGCTGAACTACCTTTCGGCTGAGAGCGACCGCGACGTCGCGGTCAAGGCGGTCAAGCAGGCGCGCAAGATCATGACCGCGAAGGCACTGTCCGCCTACCGGCCCGTCGAGATCCTGCCCGGCCCGGAGCACGAGAGCGACGAGGCGCTGGTCGCCAAGGTCGGCGACATCGCCACCACCATCTTCCACCCCGTCGGCACCTGCCGCATGGGGTTGGACGAGCGCGCCGTGGTCGATTCCGAGCTGAGGGTGAAGGGGCTCGCGGGCCTCAGGGTCGTCGACGCCTCGATCATGCCGAAGATCGTCTCCGGCAACACGGCCTCGCCCGTGGTGATGATCGCGGAAAAGGCGGCCGACATGATCGCGCGTGGGGGCTAGAGCGGCGCGTCAGGCGAGCGCGCGCAACGTCGGCTCCAACTGCCCCGCCTCGCCCTCGATGCGCACGGTCTTCAGCCGCGCGGTCTCGCCGGCGACGATGGCGATCCGGCTTGCCGGCACGCCGAGTTCCTTCGCAAGCAGCTTGATAAGCGCCTTGTTGGCCTTGCCGTCCTCCGGCACGGCGCGCACGCGCGCCTTCACATGGCTGCGGCCGTCGGCGGCCGTCTCGACGCCTTCAAGGCCGTCGCGCGCGGATTTCGGCGTCAGCCGCACGAAGAGGTCGAAGCCTGCGCCGTGCGGCCGGTAGAAGCCGTGTTCCGTCAAAGGATGGCGGGGGCGACGGTGGTGATCAGGAACTGGCGGAGGAAGAAGATGATGAGCAGCAGGATGATCGGCGAAATGTCGATGCCGCCGAGATCGGGCAGGATGCGGCGGATCGGCCGCAGCGCCGGCTCGGTGATCCGGAACAGGAAATTGCCGATGGTGCTGACGATCTGGTTGCGCGGGTTGA
Organism: Aquamicrobium sp.; assembly: GCF_023954335.1. Classification (NCBI taxonomy): domain Bacteria; kingdom Pseudomonadati; phylum Pseudomonadota; class Alphaproteobacteria; order Hyphomicrobiales; family Phyllobacteriaceae; genus Aquamicrobium; species Aquamicrobium sp. The sequence goes on along the minus strand of NZ_JAMLIE010000004.1, from coordinate 182,745 downwards.
CGACGTTGAACGCGTAGAGCCACGAGAAGACCGCGGATGCGATGATGATCCACCAGTAGAGATCGAGCGCGAGCACGACGGTCTGGATAAGCGCGAGCATGCATGTCTCCCTTTGCGTCGGCGAGATGTAGCCACTGGCGCGCGCGGCGGCAAGACCAAATCAGGTTCGCAGCCGCAGCCTTTCGCCGCCGGCAGGGAGGAACCGGCCCGCCGCCGGCGCTCGCGTCAGGCGCGTTCCAGCGCCACCGCGATGCCCTGGCCGACGCCGATGCACATCGTCGCCAGCGCCAGCTTTCCGCCGCGCTCGGCGAGCTCCAGCGCCGCCGTGCCGGCGATGCGCGCGCCCGACATGCCGAGCGGATGGCCGAGCGCGATGGCGCCGCCGTTCGGGTTCACATGGGCGGCGTCCTCGGCGATGCCGAGCTGGCGCAGCACGGCGATGCCTTGGGCAGCGAAGGCCTCGTTCAACTCGATCACGTCGAAATCGGCCGGCGTGATGCCGAGCCGCGCGGCGAGCTTCTGCGTCGCCGGGGCCGGGCCGATGCCCATGATGCGCGGCTCGACGCCGGCGACTGCGCCGCCGACGAAGCGGGCGATGGGGGTCAGGCCGTATTTCTTCACCGCCGCCTCCGAGGCGACGATCAGCGCCGCCGCGCCGTCGTTGACGCCCGAGGCGTTGCCGGCCGTCACCGTGCCGCCTTCCTTGCGGAAGGGGGTGGGCAGCTTCGCCAGCGCCTCGACCGTGGTGCCGGCGCGCGGGTGCTCGTCGGTGTCCACCACGACCGGGTCGCCCTTGCGCCGGGGGATGGTGACGGCGATGATCTCCCTGGCCAGCCGGCCGTTCGCCTGCGCGGCGACCGCCTTGTCCTGGCTGCGCACGGCGAACGCGTCTTGGTCGGCCCGGCTGATGCCGAACTGGGCCGCGACGTTCTCGCCGGTCTCGGGCATGGAATCGACGCCGTACTGCTTCTTCATCAGCGGGTTGACGAAGCGCCAGCCGATGGTTGTGTCGTGGATCTCGGCATTGCGCGAGAAGGCGGTGTCGGCCTTGGGCATGACGAAGGGCGCGCGGCTCATCGATTCGACACCGCCGGCGATCAGGAGGTCGGCCTCGCCGGCCTTGATGGCGCGGGCGCAGATGGTCAGCGCGTCCATGCCCGAGCCGCACAGCCGGTTGACGGTCGCGCCCGGCACGGCCTGCGGCAGGCCGGCGAGCAGCAGCGCCATGCGCGCGACGTTGCGGTTGTCCTCGCCCGCCTGGTTGGCGCAGCCATAGATCACGTCGTCGACAGCCTCCCAGTCGATGCCGGGATTGCGCTCCATCAGCGCCTTCAGTGGCACGGCGCCGAGGTCGTCGGCGCGGACGGAGGAAAGCGCGCCGCCGAAACGGCCGATCGGGGTGCGCACGTAATCGCAGATGAAGGCTTCGCTCATGTCATGGCTCCGGAACGTCGGGATCGGCCTGCGTCGATATGGGGCAAGCCTTATGTCGCGGGAGGGTCTGCGGCAATGGCGATTGTGCGATATTCTTGATCTGTTCGTATATCGCGCAACAGGACGAGGCTGAATCCCGGCCGGTCATCCCGTCAAGAATGCGGCCGCTGCCCTCCCAGACAGCGGCCGCGGCCCCCCCCTCTGCCGGATTACGGGAGGCGGTGTCCTCTAGAGCAGCGGGGGCGTTCTGACGAACGCATTTTCCGCTGCTCCAGCTTCTTTTCTTAGCCGCATTTATGCGACGTCAGACGATTCCGTCTGACTGCAAAACGCTCTACTCTTTCCGGTTCTGGCGGTTCTCGATCAGGTCCTCGACGACGCCGGGGTCGGCCAGCGTCGAGGTGTCGCCGAGCGCGCCGAAATCGTCCTCGGCGATCTTGCGCAGGATGCGGCGCATGATCTTGCCCGAGCGCGTCTTGGGCAGGCCCGGCGCGAACTGGATCTTGTCCGGCGAGGCGATCGGGCCGATCTCCTTGCGCACATGGGCGACCAGCTCCTTGCGCAGCGCGTCGGTGCCTTCCTCGCCCGCCATCAGGGTGACGTAGCAATAGATGCCCTGTCCCTTGAGGTCGTGCGGGTAGCCGACCACGGCGGCCTCGGAGACCTTCTCGTGCGCGACCAGCGCTGACTCGACCTCGGCGGTGCCCATGCGGTGGCCGGAGACGTTGATGACGTCGTCGACGCGGCCGGTGATCCAGTAATAGCCGTCCTCGTCGCGGCGGCAGCCGTCGCCGGTGAAGTATTTGCCAGGATAGGTCGAGAAGTAGGTCTGGATGAAGCGCTCGTGGTCGCCGTAGACCGTACGCATCATGCCCGGCCACGGCCGGGCGATGCACAGGTTCCCCGACCCCGCGCCCTCGACGAGGTTGCCCTCGTTGTCGACGATCTCGGGCACGACGCCGAAGAAGGGCAGGGTGGCCGAGCCGGGCTTCAGGTCCCACACGCCGGCGAGCGGGGTGATGAGGATGCCGCCGTTCTCCGTCTGCCACCAGGTGTCGACGATGGGGCAGCGGGCGTCGCCGACCGTGTTGAAATACCATTCCCAGGCTTCCGGGTTGATCGGCTCGCCGACCGAACCCAGGATGCGCAGCGAGGCGCGCGACGTCTTCTTCACCCACTCGTCGCCCGCGCCCATCAGCGCGCGGATCGCCGTCGGCGCGGTGTAGAAGATGGAGACGTCGTGCTTGTCGATGACCTCCCAGAAGCGCGACGGCGAGGGGTAGTTCGGCACGCCCTCGAACATCAGCGTCGTCGCGCCGTTGGCGAGCGGGCCGTAGAGGATGTAGCTGTGGCCGGTGACCCAGCCGACATCGGCCGTGCACCAGTAGATCTCGCCCTCGCGGTAGTCGAAGACGTACTGGTGCGTCAGCGACACGTGGACGAGGTAGCCGCCGGTCGTGTGCAGCACGCCCTTGGGCTTGCCGGTCGAGCCGGAGGTGTAGAGGATGAACAGCGGGTCCTCCGCGTTCATCGGCTCGGCCGGACAGTCGGCCGGCACCGACGCCGTCTCTTCCTCCATCCAGAAGTCGCGGCCGGGCGCCCAGCCGACCTTGCCGCCGGTGCGGCGCACGACCAGCACCTTGCGCACCATCACGTGCTGGCGCGCGGCGATGTCGATGGCCTTGTCGGTGTTCTCCTTGAGCGGCACCGGGCGGCCGCCGCGCAGGCCCTCGTCGGCGGTGATGATGACGGTCGATTCGGCGTCGACGATGCGGCCGCCGAGCGAATCCGGCGAGAAGCCGCCGAACACCACCGAGTGGATCGCGCCGATGCGGGTGCAGGCCAGCATGGCGTAGGCCGCCTCAGGGATCATCGGCATGTAGATGGTGACGCGGTCGCCCTTCTGGACGCCGTGCTTCTTCAGCACGTTGGCGTAGCGGCAGACATGCCCGTGCAGCTCGCGATAGGTGATGTGCTTGTCCTGCGAGGGGTCGTCCCCCTCCCAGATGATGGCGACCTGGTCGCCGCGCGTGTCGAGATGGCGGTCGATGCAGTTATGGGAGACGTTGGTCTCGCCGTCCTCGAACCACTTGATCGACACGTCGCCGTCGAAGGAGGCATTCATCACCTTGGTGTAGGGCTTGAACCAGTCAAGCCGGCGTCCATGCTCGCCCCAGAAACCGTCCGGGTCGGAAACGCTGCGCGCATACCATGCGCGGTAGGTCTCGGGATCGATCTGCGTATCCGAACGCCAGCTTTCCTGCACACGGTGAATACGACTGTCTGACATATTTCCTCCTTCGCAGCGCCCCCGCTGGCGTGCGCGGTCATATTGCGAGGTATTCGTTCCTCAGCTGCGGGTTGTCGAGCAGCTCCTTCGCCGTGCCGGTGAACACGATCTGCCCCGTATCCATGATGACCGCCCGATCCGAAAGACGCAATGCCGCAACGGCATTCTGCTCGACGATTATCGTGGTTATGCCGCGTTCCTTGATCGAGTAGACGATGCGCTCGATCTCCTGCACGATGACCGGGGCAAGCCCTTCATAGGGCTCGTCGAGCAGCAGCAGCTTGATGTTGCGCGCCAGCGCCCGGGCGACGGCCAGCATCTGCTGCTCGCCGCCGGACAGCGTCGTGCCCTCCTGCTTGCGCCGTTCGGCGAGGCGCGGGAAATGCTCGTAGATTTCCTCGAGATCCATGCCGTGGCCTGGGGCGACCTGGGCGAGGACGAGGTTCTCCTCGACCGTCATGCCCTGGATGATGCGCCGGTCCTCCGGAACGAGCTGGATGCCGGCGCGCGATGCCTGCCACGATTTCTGGCCGTGGAGGGCCTCGCCCTCGAGCCAGATCTCGCCGCCGCGCAGCTCGGGGTTGTCCATGCGGGCGATGGTGCGCAGGGTCGAGGTCTTGCCCGCGCCGTTCCTGCCCAGCAAGGCGAGGATCTCGCCCTTGCGCACGTCGAGGCTGACGCCCTGGACGATATAGCTCTCGCCGTAATAGGAGTGGATGTTGCGCACGGCGAAGAACTCCTTCGCCGGGTCGGCGGCCAAGGCCATCGAGGCCGCCTCGCGTCTTTCCGTCACTACGCTCATTCGACGCTCCCCCCGAGATAGGCTTCCTGCACGCGCGGGTCCTCCTTGATTTCCTGCGGAAGCCCGCTGGCGATGATGCGCCCCTGGGCCAGCACCGAGATCTTGTCGGCAAGCGAGAACACGACATGCATGTCGTGCTCGATGATGACCTTGGTCATGCCGCGGCTCTTGATCTTCTTGAGCAGCTCGATCGTGGTGTTGGTGTCGTGGCGGCTCATGCCGGCGGTCGGCTCGTCGAGCAGCAGCAGGCGAGGCTTCTGGATCAGGCACATGGCCAGCTCCAGCCGCCGCTTGTCGCCGCGCGACAGCGAGCCGGCATGGCCTTCGCGCAGGCCGATCAGCCCGACGTCCTCGAGCATGTGCTCGGCCTCCTCGCGGATGACCTTCTCGTTGTCGAGCGAGCGGAACATGTTGATCTTGAACGCGCCGTCGCGGCTGGCGAAGGCGGGCGCCATCACGTTCTCCAGGACCGACAGGTCGGCGAAGATCTCCGGCGTCTGGAACACGCGCGAGATGCCGAGCTGGTTGATCTCGTGCGGCGCCTTGCCGGTCAGCACCGTGCCGTCGAAGACGACCGCGCCGCTGGTCGGCGGAATGCGGCCGATGATGACGTTGAGCAGCGTCGACTTGCCGGCGCCGTTCGGGCCGATGATCGCATGCGTCTTCCCCTGCTCGACCTGGAGGTCGACATCGGAAAGGGCGCGCAGGCCGCCGAAGTTCTTCTGCACGTCGGCGACATGGAGGACGACGTTTTCCCTGGTTTGCATGTGCATGAAACGTCCCCCTATTCCGCGCCCTGGGCGCTGAGCTGGCGGTTGGCCTTGGCGCCGTTGCGCGGCCGCCGCAGCCAGGCGCTGATGCGCCGCGCGCCTTCCATGATGCCGCCGGGCAGGAACACCACGATCAGCACGAAGACGAGGCCGAGCGACAGGTGCCAGCCCTCGCCGACGAATTTCGAGCTGATGGTGACGGCGACTTCCCTGACCCCGTCCGGCAGGAAGCTGTAGAAGCCGTTGAGCACGTTGGCGTTGAACGACGAGAAGATGTTCTCGAAATACTTGATGATCCATGCGCCGAGCACCGGGCCGACGAGCGTGCCGACGCCGCCGAGGATGGTCATCAGCACCACCTCGCCCGAGGCGGTCCAGCGCATGCGCTCCGCGCCCGCCAGCGGGTCTGTGACGACCAGCAGCGCCCCGGCGAGGCCCGCCAGCATGCCGGAGATGACGAAGGCGCTGAGCGTGTAGGGCCTCGTGTTGAAGCCGGTGTAGTTCATGCGGTTCTGGTTCGACTTGATGCCCTTGAGCATCAGGCCGAAGGGCGAATTGGTGATCCGCATGGCCAGCAGGAAGGTGGCGAGCAGGAAGAAGGCGGAGAAATAGAAGCCGTTCCAGCCCGAAAGCGACATGCCGAACAGGCTCGGCACGGGCATGCCCGCGGGCGCGTCGGAGAACAGGCGGTCGAGGACGCGCGGGTCGTTCAGGGCCATGCGCAGGCCCGTCTCGCCGTTGGTGATCGGGGTGAGCACCGAATAGGCGAGGTTGTAGCACATCTGCGCGAAGGCCAGCGTCAGGATCGAGAAGTAGATGCCCGAGCGCCTGAGCGAGACATAGCCGATGGCCAGCGCGAACACGCCCGAGACGACGAGCGCGAAGAGAAGCGCGGGCACGGCGTTGAGGCTGAGCAGCTTGAACGACCACATCGCTGCATAGGAGCCGACGCCGAAGAAGGCGGCGTGGCCGAAGGAGAGGTAGCCGGTCAGGCCGAACAGGATGTTGAAGCCGATGGCGAAGATCCCGAAGATCATGAAGCGCTGCAACAGGTCCGGATAGGCCGCCCCGAACGGGGTGGCCAGGATCGGAAGCAGCAGCACTACGCCTGAGAAGCCGAGGAAGAGGGTGAGGTCCTTGCGTGACATGAAGTCGGTCATTTACGCCTCCATCACGCCGCGGCGGCCCATCAGTCCGCGAGGACGCACGAGCAGGATGACGACGGCGACGAGGTAGATGATGATCTGGTCGATGCCGGGGAAGATGGCCTTCACCTGCGTCATCGACGCGAAAGATTGCAGGATGCCCAGCAGGAAGCCCGCGGCGACCGCGCCCGGCAGCGAGCCCATGCCGCCGACGACGACCACGACGAAGGATATCACCAGGAAGTCCATGCCGAGCGTGTAGTTCGGCGGCAGGAGCGGCGTGTACATGACGCCGGCCATGCCGGCGACGATGGCGGCGATGCCGAACATGACGGTGAAGCGGCGGTCGATGTCGATGCCGAAAAGCCCCACGGTCTCGCGGTCGGCCATGCCGGCGCGCACCACCATGCCGAAGGTGGTGAAGCGCAGGAAGGCGAACACCGCGCCGATGATGGCGACCGAGAACAGGAAATAGATGAGGCGCCACAGGGGATAGGTGATGACGCCGGCGCGCATGCCGAGCCATGCGCCGATGTCGGCGGCGCCGCGCAGGTCGGTCGGCATGGGCTGGGGATGCGGATTGGGGCCGAAGGTCGCCTTGACGAGCTCGCCGATGACGATGGCGAGGCCGAAGGTGACGAGGATCTGCTCCGCATGCGGCCGCTTGTAGAAGAACTTGATGATCCCGCGCTCCATCGCCACGCCGACGATCAACATGACGGGAACGGCGAGCAGTAGCGACAGCGGCACGGAATAGTTGACGAGGACCGCGCCGAAGTCGCCGAACCAGGCCTGCACCAGCGGCTCGCGCACCTCCAGCGGCTGCCCCCAGGGCGAGAGCTTCTCGGGGTCGATGGTGACGGTCTGGAGCGTCAGCAGCTGGCGGAAGGCGACGGCGCAGAAGGCGCCGAGCATGAACAGTGCGCCATGGGCGAAGTTGACGACCCCGAGCGTGCCGAAAACGATGGTCAGGCCGAGGGCGATCAGCGCATAGGCGCTGCCCTTGTCGAGGCCGTTCAGGAATTGCAGGAAGATGACTTCAAACATGGCCGGCCTCCCGGGCCGTCTTCAACATGTTGCGCGAAGCCCGCCCCGCTGCGCGAAGGCGGCGGGGCGGACGTTTCGGGCAGACGGCCTCAGTTACACTGCGGGACCGGCTCTGCCGGGCCGAGCTCGCCGCCGAAGATGGACGGGTCGTAGGTCGTCACGTCGCGCGGGACCTCCTTCACCACGTCGAGCACGTCGAACTGGCTGGTCGGGTTCTCGTTGCCGCGCACGACCAGCACCGACTTCATGCACTGGTGGTCCTCGGCGCGGTAGAGCGTTGCGCCGTTGCCCATGCCGTCGAACTCGAAGCCCTCGAGCGCCTTGATGACTTCCGGCGGATAGAAGGTGCCGGCCCGCTCGACCGCGTCGGCATAGAGCAGCGCCTGGACATAGGCGGTGTGCGCGGCCTGCGAGGGCGGCTGGCCGTAGGCGGCGCCGAACGACTTGGTGAACGCCTGCGAGCCTTCGTCCTGCAGGTTCCAGTGCCAGTTCGAGGTGCCGAAGATGCCCTTGATGTTCTCGCCGGCGCCCTTGGCCATCAGCTCGGAGAACAGCGGAACGACGATCTCGAACTGCTTGCCGTTGGCCTGGCGGTCGCGCATGCCGAACTGCACGGCCTGGGTCAGCGAGTTGACCATGTCGTTGCCGTAGTGGTTCAGGATCAGCACGTCGGCGCCGGAATTGAGCACGGGCGTGAGGAACTGCGAGTAGTCGCCGGCGCCGAGCGGCGTGCGGACGGCGGCGACGGTCTCCCAGCCCAGGGCCTCGGTCGCGGCCTTGATCGATTCTTCCTGCGTCCAGCCCCAGGTATAGTCGGCGGTCAGGTGGTAGGCGCGGCGATCGCCACCATAGGCCTCGCCGATGACCGGCGCGATCGCGATGCCCGACTGGTAGGCGTTGAAGAAGTGGCGGAAGCCGTAGCGGCGCTTGTCCTTGCCGGTGGTGTCGTTGGAATGGGTCAGGCCGGCCATGAAGATGATGCCCATCTCCTGGCACAGGCTCTGCACGGCGATGGCCTCGCCGGACGACGAGCCGCCGGTGATCATGATGGCGTCGTCGCGCTCGATCATGCGGGTCGCGCCGGCGCGCGCCACGTCGGAAAGCGTCTGGCTGTCGGAGCTGACGAACTGCACCTTCTTGCCGAGGATGCCGTTGCCCTTGAGCGCCGAGGGCTTGAGCACGTTCATCAGGCCGCCGTCGCCTTCGCCGTTGAGGTGCTTGATGGCAAGCTCGTAGGCCTTGAGCTCGTCGGCGCCTTCTTCCGCATAGGTGCCGGTGAGCGGCAGGTTGAGGCCGAACGTCACCGTGCTTCCGGTCGGGTTGTTGCAGAATTCCTGAGCCCAGGCGCCCTTGCTGAATATGGTCGGGGTGGCGAGCGCGACAATGCCCGCGCCGGCTCCTCTGAGCACATTTCTTCTGCTGATCTTGAACTTCGTCATATCTTCTCCTCCACGCGACACGCCCTCCCGGCGGCGCGTGCAAGAGATTGGCACAAATTGTCTTATTCTCAACAATCAATTGACTAGGCATGATTTTTTTGTCAATTTCCTGAATTATGTAAAGTCTGTTTTGTCAATTATTTACACATCGACTGCTTGCCATGGCCATCCGGACACCCATCGGCGCGCGCATCAGGCGCAAGCGAAAGGCGATCGGTCTGACCCAGACCGCGCTGGCCAATGCGCTCGGCATCTCTGCGAGCTATCTCAACCTGATCGAGAACAACAAGCGCGCCATCGGCGGCGCGCTGCTGCTGCGCATCGGCGAGCGGCTCGACATCGACCTGGCGCATCTGTCGGGCGAGAACGAGCTGCGCACCATCGGCACGATCGGCGAGCTGATGGTCGATCCGGTGATGCGCGGGATCGAGATGGAGGCCGAGTCGATCCGCGACCTCGCCACGCGCTTTCCCGAGGCGGCGGCAGCGCTGACCCGGCTCTATCGCGCCTATTCCGACGCCTCCGCCAACATCGAGACGCTGCGCCACCGGCTGCGCTCCGACCCGTACCTGTCGCAGTTGCTGCACGAGACGCTGAACCGCGTCGCCGGCATCAAGTCGGGCGCGGAGATCCTCGCCACCATCCCGGACCTGACCAGCGCCCAGCGCGACCGCTTCGTCTCGACGATCAATTCCGAGATCAACGACCTCGTGCCGACGATCCGCAACCTCGTCGACTATTTCGACCAGACGACGACCGACGAGCGGCTGATCTCGCCGATGAACGAGGTCGACGACGCGATCATCGACCACAACAACCATTTCCCGGTGCTGGAGGAATTGGCCGAGGCGCTGGCGGCCGAGCTGCCGGCGCGCCGCCCGGTGCAGGAGGAAGCGCTCGCCGCGCTGCTGTCGCGCCGGTTCGGCATCGGCTTCCGACTGACCTCGGGCGCGGAGCAGAACCCGACCGATGCGGCGGAGGGAAACGTCCTCGCGATACCAGACGTGACGCCGCCATCGACGCGCATCTTCGCCATGCTGCGCACCTATGCGATGCGGGCGGCTAGCCCGGTCATCGAGGAGGTGGTCGCCTCGATCGCGCTCACCTCGGGCGAAGCGCGGCGCCTCGCCTTCCGCAGCCTGTCCTCCTATGTCGCCGGCGCGATGATGATGCCGTACGAGACGATCCTGTCGCTGGCCGAGGAGCGCCGCTACGACATCGAGTTGATCGGCACCCTCGTCGGGGCCAGCTTCGAGCAGGTGGCGCACCGGCTGGTGACGCTCAGGCGTACCGGCAGGGAGGGCGTTCCCTTCGGCTTCCTGCGCGCCGACCGCGCCGGCCGCATGACCAAGCGCTTTCCACTGCCGGGGCTGATCCTGCCGGCATCCGGCCATGGCTGCCTGCTGTGGCCGATCTACAGCGCCTTCGCCGAACGCGGCGTGGTGCGGCAGGTGTCGGTCTTTCCCGGCGGGGCGCGCTTCCTGCAGGTGGCGAAACAGGTGGTCAAGCATTCCAACGGTTTCAACCGCCTGCCGCCGACATTCTCCGTCATGCTGTCCTGCGATATGCTCCATGCCGACCGCATCGTCTACGGCCGCGACCTGACCGCCGGCGAAGCCGCGGTCGAGATCGGACCGTCCTGCATGCTGTGCCCGCGCATGAGCTGCATCCATCGCCACGAGATGCCGACCGGGTTCGACCGCGGCGACGGGATCGCCTATGGCGGGGCGGCCGTCAGTCCTGCTGCGGGAAGGTGACGACGAAGCGCGCGCCGCCGCCGGCCGGCGTCTCCTGCCGCACGCGCGCGCCGTGGCGCTCCGCGATCTGGCGCACCAGCGCCAGGCCCAGCCCCCAGCCGCCAGCCTCCTCGCTGCGGCCCGACGGGCGGTAGAACGGCTCGAACACGCGCTCGCGCTCGGCCTCGGGGATGCCCGGCCCGTGGTCGCGCACGCTGAGCTCCACGCGGCCGCCCTCGCGGCGGACTTCGACCTCGACCGGCGGCGCGCCGTGGCGCAGCGCGTTCTGGATCAGGTTGCGCGCGAGCCGCGCCAGCAGCCGCGGATTGCCGGTGACGGGCGCGGCCTCGCCCGCGACCTCGATGCCGTGACGCGCGCCTTCCTCGGCGACGAGCGCCAGCAGGTCGACCGTCTCGCTGGCGCCGATGTCGCCGACATGGTCGAGCCGGCTGGCCAGCAGGATCTCCTCGACCAGCTCATCGAGCTCGGCGAGGTTGCGGACGATCTCGGCGCGGCGTTCCTCGCTCGCTTCGGCCTCGTAGAGGTCCGCCGCGATCCGCAGCCGGGCGAGCGGCGAGCGCAGCTCGTGGCTGGCGTTGGCCAGCAGGGCGCGGTGCGAGGCGAGGAGGCTCTCGACCCGGCCGGCGGCCCGGTTGAAGCTCGTTGCCACCGCCGCCACCTCGTCGCCGCCCTCGACGGGGACGCGCAGGGCGAGGTCGCCGCCGCCCCATGCCTCGACGCCGTGGCGCAGGCGCTCGAGCCGGCTGGTCAGGTGGCGAACGACCGGCCAGGCGACGAGCCCGGTGACGCCGGCGATCAGCGCCAGCCACGCGAGCGGGTTGGGCCGCGACGGGCCGAACGGGCTTTTCGCGAAGCGGGCGACGGCGGTGCGGCCGTCATCCAGCCGCACCGTCATCAGCTTGCCGTCGCCGCCGCGCCGGCGCTCGCTTCTTTCGCCCTGCGTGGGCAACGGAACCGGCGCGCCGGCGCCGGCGATCAGGCCGCCGCTGGCGTCGTAGAGCGCGATGTCGGCGTCGAGCGCCGCCGCCAGCCGCTCGACCACGATGCGGGTTTCGGCAAGCGGGGCGTTTGCCGGCAGCATGGCGGCGACGAAGGCGTCGCGCCGCGCGCCCCAGCCGCGGTCCTCTTCGTCGTGCGACAGGCGCACGAAGGCGGCGCTGGCCAGCGCCACCACGACGAGGCTGGCGATGAGCGTCAGGTACACCTTGAGGAACAGGCTGTTGCGCAGGCGCATGATTCCTATCTTTCCTCGTCCTGACGCCGGGCGAAGACGTAGCCCGCGCCGCGCACGGTGACGATGCGGCGCGGATGCTTGGGGTCGTCCTCGATCGCCGCGCGGATGCGCGAGACGTGGACGTCGATGGAGCGGTCGAAGGCGTCGAACGCCTCGCCCCGGACCATGTCCATCAGCTGCTCGCGCGACAGGATGCGCCCGGCATTCTCGGCCAGCGCGACGAGAAGGTCGAACTGGTGGCCGGTGATGTCGCAATCGCGCCCGTCGATGCGGGCGAGGCGCGAGGCGGGGTCGATCTCCAGCCGGCCGAAGCGCAGGATGCGCTCAGCCCCGGCGGCCTGCCCGCCGCGCCGGCGCAGGACGGCGCGCAGCCGCGCCAGAAGCTCGCGCGGGCTGAAGGGTTTGGGCAGATAGTCGTCGGCCCCGAGCTCCAAACCGACGATGCGGTCCGTCTCCTCGCCCTTGGCCGTCAGCATCAGCACCGGCACGTCGCTGAAGGCGCGGATGCGCCGGCAGGCCTCGAAGCCGTCGAGGTCGGGCAGCATGATGTCGAGAATGACCGCGTCGGGCTCGCGCCGCCTGATCTCGTCGAGCCCGGCGAGCGCTGCCGGCGCCTGCCGCACGGCAAAGCCGTTGCCGGAGAGATAGTCGGACAGCATGGCGGAAAGCCTCGCGTCGTCGTCGACGATCAGGATCTCTTCCGCCATGCCGCCTGTGCTCCGCCGCGATTCAGCCGCGCGACCTTACCACCGGCGCGGGCCCTTGCGCTCGCCCAAATGCTTGGCGAGCTCGGCGCGCTGCTCCGGCGTCAGCACCTCGGCCGCGTCGAGCATCGCCGCAGTCATCTTCTTCGACGCCTCGTCGATGGCGGCGATGCGCTCGGCGCGCAGCGTCTCGGCAGCGGCGCGGTCGATGGTCGGGGCTGCCATCAGTTGCATCACGGTCTCGCGGGTGTCGCGGAACTCGCGCATCACGGGCCGGAGTTCGGCGCGGGTGTCGTCGATGATCGCCCAGATGCGGTCTTCCTGCTCGGCGGTGGCGTTGACCGCATCGAGCGCGCGGGAGAGGCCGCGCCCGGCGAAATGGCCGCCATGCTTCATGCCCGCTTCCATGACGTGGCGGCCCATGGTCTCGCCGCCGCCCATCGCCCCCGCCGCGCCGATGCCCGCCAGCGCGACGACGGCGACGCCGCCGGCGATCAGCCAGCGGCTGCGGCTCTTGTTGCCCTTCGTCGAGGTGGCGGGGTTCGCTTCGTGGTTTTCCTGTTCCATGATCCGGCTCCTTGCCTGGTGCGGCCTGATTGCCGCGATGGAGCCAGATTAGGCGGCGACTGTTTCGCGCGTTCGCCGCGAATGTGAAGAAACGTAAAGTCGGGGCCGAGTTCGTTTCGCTGTCGCGAGGGAGCCGGAAACCGCTAGAGTGGCCCGATGCAGCATTGAATCGGGGAGGGAACGAGGAATGAAGATACGCGCCGCCGTGCTGGAGGAGATCGGCCGTTCCGGCCCCTATGCGCAGACGCAGCCGCTCAGCGTCGGCGAGATCGACCTTGCGCCGCCCGAGACGGGCGAGGTGCTGGTCAGGGTGGCGGCGGCCGGGCTTTGCCACTCCGACCTTTCGGTCATCAACGGTGACCGGCCGCGCCCCGTTCCGATGGTGCTCGGCCACGAGGGCGCTGGAATTGTCGAGGAGGTGGGCGAGGGTGTCGACGACCTCGTGCCCGGCGATCACGTCATCTTCGTCTTCGTGCCGTCCTGCGGCCATTGCGGGCCGTGCCAGTCCGGCCGACCGGCGCTGTGCGAGCCGGGCGCGGCCGCGAACGGCAGGGGCGAGCTCCTGTCGGGCGGGGTGCGGCTGTCGCGCAATGGTGAGCGCGTCAGCCACATGATCGGCGTGTCGAGCTTCGCCACTCATGCGGTGATGTCGCGGCGCAGCCTGGTGAAGATCGACCGCGAGACGCCGCTGACCATCGCCGCCCTCATGGGCTGCGCCGTGCTGACGGGGGCGGGCGCGGTGTTCAACATGGGCGCGGTGGAGCCGGGCGGGCGGGCGGCCGTCGTCGGCCTCGGCGGCGTCGGCCTCGCCGCCGTGCTTGGCGCGGCCGCGGTCGGGGCGGAGACCATCGTCGCGGTCGACACGCTCGACGCAAAGCTCGAGCTGGCGCGCGACCTCGGCGCGACGCACACCTTCAACGCCACCGATCCGGACCTGACCGCCAAGGTCAAGGAGGCGACGTCGGGCGGCGTCGACGCCGCGCTCGAATTCGCCGGCTCGGCGCGGGCGCTGGAGGGCGCGTTCGCGATGACCCGGCGCGGCGGCACCACGATCTCGGCCGGGCTGACCAACCCGAAGGCCGTGCTCAACATCTCGCCGCTGACGCTGGTGGCCGAGGAGCGGACGCTGCGCGGCAGCTATCTCGGCTCGGGCGTTCCCTCGCGCGACATTCCCCGCTTCCTCGGCCTTCACCGGCGCGGCAAGCTGCCGGTCGAGAAGCTGATGACGCATCGCATCGCGCTCGACGAGGTCAATGAGGGCTTCGACCGCCTGCATGCCGGCGAGGCGATCCGGCAGGTGATCGAGTTCGATGCTTAGGTGCCCGGCAGGGGCGGCATGCTTGAATAATCCTTGCATACAGCCTGTATTTCGAGATTGATCCGCCGGGCCCGATATGGGATGCTGCGACCGTTGCCGCACCGGTGATCAGGCGACGAGGAACGGCCCGCCGTTCGCTCCGCGCCTGTCCTGCGGCGTCCCGTCGAATCCGTGAAGGAAGCCATGGCCGGTTTTGAAGCACGCAGCGTTCTCGAAGGGTCGGCCTCCGGCCCGGTCGTCGCCTCGGCGGAGGCGCTGAGCTTCTGGGGCGGGGTGGACCCGGCGACGGGGCGCGTGATCGACGTCCACCATCCCCTGCACGGCACATGCCTGACCGGCGCGATCCTGATGATGCCGACCAGCCGCGGCTCCTGCACCGGCTCGGGCGTGCTGCTCGACCTGATCCTCGGCGGCCGCGCGCCGGCGGCGCTGGTCTTCCGCGAGGCGGAGGACGTGCTGACGCTGGGCGCGCTCATCGCGGCCGAGATGTTCGGCCGGCCGCTGCCGGTGCTGCGGCTCGGCGCCGACGCCTTCGCGGCGCTGTCTCGCGCGCGCGCCGCGCGGATCGGCCCCGCCGCCATCGAGGCGGACGGGCTGTCGATCCCCGTCTCGCACCCGGCGCCCGGGGCGCTGGCGCTTGACCCGTCAGACCTCGCGATGCTCGACGGCGCCGAGGGCGTGGCGGCGGCGCAGGCGATGCGCATCGTCCGCGCCATGGCCCTCCAGCAGGGCGCGCCGCGCCTGATCGACGTGGTGCAGGGCCATATCGACGGCTGCATCTATGCCAGCCCCGCCAACCTGACCTTCGCCGAGAAGATGGCCGACATGGACGCGAAGGTCAGGGTGCCGACCACCATGAACGCCATCTCCGTCGATCACGCCAACTGGCGGGCGCAGGGCGTCGCGCCCGGCTTCGGCGACCCGGCGGCGCGGCTGGCCGATGCCTATGTGCGCATGGGCTGCCGGCCGACTTTCACCTGCGCGCCCTATCTGCTCGACAGCGCCCCGCATGCCGGCGAGGCCATCGCATGGGCCGAGTCCAACGCCGTCGTCTTCGCGAATTCCGTGCTCGGCGCGCGCACCGCCAAGCACCCGGACTTCCTCGACCTTTGCATCGCGCTGACCGGCCGCGCGCCGCTCGCCGGCGTCTATCTCGACGAGAACCGCAAGGCGGCCCGCATCCTCGATTTCGCGCTGCCGGAAAGGGTGGACGACGCCTTCTGGCCGCTGGTCGGCTACATGGCGGGCATGGCCTCGCCGGACCGCATCCCGCTTATCGCCGGGCTGGCCGCCGCCGCGCCGTCGCGCGACGATCTGAAGGCGCTGTGCGCGGCCTTCGGCACGACCTCGGCCGCGCCGATGCTGCATGTCGAGGGCGTCACTCCGGAAGCCGAAGGCGCGGCCGCCGCCGACGCCGACAGGATCGCCATCACCGCCGCCGACATGGCCGCGTCGTGGGACATGCTGAACGACGGCCCCGAGGAGGTCGAGCTCGTCGCCATCGGCAGCCCGCACGCCTCGCTGGACGAATGCCGCGCCTTCGCCGACGCGCTGGCCGGCCGCCGCCGGCACGACGGCGTCGCGGCCATCGTCACCGCCGGACACGCCATCATCGATGCTGCGCGGGCCGAGGGAACGCTGGCGCGGCTGGAGGCGAGCGGCGTCCAGGTGCTGCCCGACCTGTGCTGGTGCTCGATCCCCGAGCCGGTGTTTCCTGTCAACACCCGCGCGGTGATGACCAATTCCGGCAAGTACGCCCATTACGGGCCGGGGCTTTCCGGGCGCTCCGTGCGGCTGGGCAGCCTCGCCGACTGCACCGTCGCAACCCTGACCGGGCGCGCGCCGGTGCGCCGCCCGCATTGGCTGGAGCAGCGGGCGTTCTGACGAACGCCGTTCCCGCTGCTCCAGCTCGTTTCTTCAGTCGCATTTATGCGACGCCAGACGATCCCGTCTGACTGCAAAATGCTTTAGCGTGAGGACAAGATGCGAAGCTCCAAGACCATCCATGTGATTTCCGCCCATGCCGAAGGCGAGGTCGGCGACGTCATCGTCGGCGGTGTGACGCCGCCGCCGGGCGAGACGCTGTGGGAGCAGACCAACTGGCTGATGCAGGACAAGGTGCTGCGCAACTTCGTCCTGAACGAGCCGCGCGGCGGCGTCTTCCGCCACGTCAATTTCCTCGTGCCGCCGAAGCACCCCGAGGCCGACGCCGGCTTCCTCATCCTCGAGCCGGAATACAACCCGCCGATGTCGGGCTCGAACTCGATCTGCGTTTCCACCGTGCTGCTCGATTCCGGCATCGTGCCCATGCAGGAGCCGGAAACGCGGCTGACGCTCGAAGCGCCGGGCGGACTGGTCCGGGTGCGCGCCGAATGCCGCGACGGCAAGGCCGAACGCATCTTCGTTGAGAACCTGCCGAGCTTCGCCGCCGAGCTCGACGCCACGCTGGAGGTCGAAGGGCTGGGCACGCTCGCCATCGACACCGCCTATGGCGGCGATAGCTTCGTCATCGTCGACGCCGAGGCGCTGGGATTGAAGCTCGGCGCCGACGAGGCGCACGACATCGCCCGGCTCGGCGTGCGCATCGCTGCCGCGGCGAACGAGCAGAAGCGCTTCCACCATCCGGAGAACCCGGACTGGACGCATTTCTCGTTCTGCATGTTCGCCGGCAAGGTCGAGCGCGAGGGCAACCAGTTGCGCGCCGGCTCGGCGGTGACGGTCCAGCCGGGCAAGATCGACCGCTCGCCCACCGGCACCGCGCTCTCTGCGCGCATGGCCGTGCTTTACGCGCGCGGTCAGATGGGCCTCGACGACACGCTGACCACGGTCTCGGTGATCGGCTCGACCTTCCGCGGCTGCATCGCCGGCACGACCAGCGTCGGCAGCATTCCGGCCATCGTGCCCGAGATCTCGGGCCGCGCCTGGATCACCGGCATCCACCAGCACATGCTCGACCCGTCCGACCCGTGGCCGGAAGGCTACCGCGTCAGCGACACGTGGGGCGTTCGCTAGGATAATTGGAAAGGGCGGCGGGCGCTTCTACTGTGCCCGTCTGGCGCGGACCAGCCCCAGCAGCCCGCTGCGGATATGGTCGAGATGCTCGCGCAGCAGTTCGGTCGCCTCGGCGAACTTCCCTTCCTCGCAGAGCCGCAGGATGGCCGAGTGCTCGGCCACCGCCCGCTCGCGGTCGCCCTCGATGTTGATGAGCTGGATGCGGGTGTGGATGTCGCACTCGATCAGCAGGTTCTGCACCGTGCTGGCGATGCGCGGGCTGTCGGCATGCTGGTAGAGCATCATGTGGAACTGCTTGTTCAGGTCGTTCCACTCGGCGATGTCGTCATTGTCGAGCGCGTCGCGATACTGGTTCTGGATAACCCAGAGCCTGACGAAGGTCTCCTCGGAGATATGCGGGGCCGAGCGCGCCAGCAGGTAGGGCTCGAGCAGCATGCGCATGTTGAAAAGCTCCTCGACCTCGTCGAAGGTCAGCTCGGCGACGATGGCGCCGCGATGCGGCAGCACCTTGATCAGCCCCTCCTTCTCGAGGATCAGCAGCGCCTCGCGCACCGGGATGCGGCTCATGCCGAACTCGCGGGCGAGGATGTCCTGCTTGAGCTGCAGGCCCGGCGGATAGGTCTCGTTGAGGATACGCTTGCGGATTTCCTCGGCGGCAGCAGACGCCATGGTCTTGTGCTTCATGTTCTTGCCGACGAGGATCGCATCCTGTTTCATCTGTCGTTCAATCTCGTATTCGTCGCACGACGCGGCCTGTGGCGAGGGTATTCCACGATCCTGCGCCGCCGGCAACGACGGGGCCACCGGCGATTTGCCGCGCCCTCGCGTGGGCAAGACTCGCCGACGAGGCTGAATGCGCCCGTGCATCCCTTTTGTCGAGGCCGCTTGTCGGGCTGCTCGCCGGGATCATGCGTCAATCCCGTTCAGCAGGGCTTCGACCTCGGCGACGAGGCCCGCCGGCACGGCGACACCCTCGTGCCGGGTGCGGGCGCGCGCGGCGTGGCGGCGCGCGGAGGGAAGGCGCAAGCCCGGCTGCGCGCCCGCCTCGGCGAAGAAGGCTTCGGCCTCGCTCGTCCAGCCATCCCCGGGCGCGAGGCGCTGCGGGTCGATGGCGATGAAGAGTTCACCGCCGGGCGGCGGGCCGCCGTCGTGGATGTCCATTTCTGCCACGCGGCTGCTGGTCGCCTCGCCGATCAGCGGGCCGGCGATCAGCTCGACCATCATCGACAGGGCCGAGCCCTTGTGCCCGCCGAAGGGCAGCAGCGCGCCGGCGAGCGCCGCCGCCGGATCGGTGGTCGGCGCGCCGTCGGGGCCGAGCGCCCAGCCGTCCGGCAGGCGCTCGCCGGCGAGGCGCTTCAGCTCGACCTCGCCGCGCGCCGCGGCGCTGGTGGCGAAATCGAAGATGAAGGGCTCCCGGCCGGGGCGGGGCCAGCCGAAGGCGACGGGGTTGGTGCCCATCAGCCGCCGCGTGCCGCCATGCGGCGCGACGCTCGACTGGCCGACGACGAAGGCCCATGCGACGAGGCCGGCGTCGGTGAGCGGCTCGAGGTCGGCCCACAGCGCGGAAAAATGGTGGCAGTGGGTGAGCGCCATGGCGGCGATGCCGTTGGCGCGGGCCGCCTCGATCAGGCCGGGCCGGCCGGCCTCGGCGGCGGCGGGAGCGAAGCCACCGTCGCCGTCGACGCGGATGATGCCGGACGTCACCGTCTCGACCCGCGGGACGGCGTCGGGCCTGACCCGGCCGCTGCGCAGGGGGGCGACATAGCCCGGCAGGCGATAAAGCCCGTGCGAGCGGCAGGCGTCGGCCTCGGCGGCGATGACGATGCGGGCGATCGGTTCCGTCTGGAGCGCACTCAGGCCATGCCGTTCGAGAACGCGGCGCGTCAGGCTGCCGATCTCGTCGAGGGTCATGACGATTTCGCTCACGGCGACGTCCTCGCAGGGCGTTGGTAGGCAGGCATGGCCGCGGGGCGGATCAGAGGCGCGCGCCCCGCGTCGGTGTTTGCGGCGTATGGCGGTATATGCTGCCAGTTCGCGGGGATGTGCGGGAACGCCTCCCCGCACATCGTCTCCAGCGTTCGGGCTAGAGCTCGGCGCCGATCTTGCGCAGCTCGGCGATGACCGGAGCCTTGGGCAGCCAGATCTTGTCGAAGGCCTCGATGCTGGCCTCCTTGTCTGCCTGCGGGACCTCGTGCATGGCGATGCCGGTCTCGCGGAACTTCTCGATCAGGCCCGGCTCCTCGCTGGCGAGGCTGTCGATCTGCTCGTCGAGCACGGTCTTGACCGAAGCCGAGATCAGCTCCTTGTCGGCGTCAGGCATCCCGGCCCAGACGCGGCCGGAGGCGATGGCAGCGGCCGGCATGAACAGCGCGTTCATCTGCAGGATCGACTTCGCCACCTTGTCGAAACGCTGGTTCCACGAGAACTCGATGTCGGCCTCGAGCCCGTCGACCTGGCCGTTCGACATGGCGTCGAACACCTGCGGGGTGGGGATCGGCGTCGGCGCGGCGCCGAGGTTCTGGTAGAAGTCGCGGTAGACCGGGGTCGGGTTGATGCGCAGCTTCATGCCGTTGAGGCCGGCGACGGAATCGATCGGCTTGGCCGAGAACACGGCGCGCATGCCGGTGATGAGCCAGCCGAGGCCAACGGTGCCGGTCTCGGCCGGCAGCACGTCGAGAAGTTCCAGCACCTGCGGCGTGCGCACGAACTTGGCCACCGCCTCGGTCGAGTTGACGAGGTAGGGCGCGTTGATCGCCGCGATGTGGTCGACGCGCGAGCCGAGTTCGGCGGCCTGGATGATGCCCATGTCGAGCGCGCCCGACTGGAGCTGCTGCATCATCGCCGGCTCGTTGCCGAGCTGGCCGGAATGGAACACGGTCATGGTCAGGCGGCCGTCGGTCTGTTCCTTGAGCACGTCGGCGAGGCGCAGCGCCGCGTCGTTCCAGGAATGGCCGACCGGGGTGATCAGGCCGAGGCGCAGCTCGCGCGCCTGGGCGCGGGAAACGGCCGGCATGGCGAGCGGCAGCAGCGCGCCGGCGGCGCCGGCGGCAAGGAAATGGCGGCGGGAAAGCTTTGTCATTCTCGGTTCTCCTCTTGAAGGTTCAGGGTCAGTCGATCAGCGCCAGCGACAGGCTCGGGAAGATCGAAAGCAGTATGAGCAGGACGCAGGTGATGAGGAAGAAGGGCATCGTCACCAGGAACATCTTGCCGGGTTTCGCCCCGGTGACGGCGGCGGCGATGAAGAAGCACAGGCCGACCGGCGGCGACAAAAGCCCCAGCACCAGATTGATGACCACGACGACGCCGAAATGGTGCGGGTCGATGCCGTAGACATCGGTGGCGATGGGCAGCAGGATCGGCACCGTCATGATCAGGCCGGGAATGCCGTCGATGACCGTGCCGATGACCAGCAGGATGACGTTGGCGAGCAGCATGAACTCGATCGGAGAGCTGGCCACGGTCTGGATCCAGGCGGCGACCTCCTGCGGCACGCGGCCGAAGATCAGGATCCACGACAGGACGCCGGCGGCGACGACGAGGAACAGCACGATCGCCGAATAGAGCCCGGCACGGATCATGATGTCGGGAATCTGCGAGAAGGAGAGCTGCTTGGTCCAGTAGCGGCCGATCAGCAGCGCGATGACCGCGCCGACGGCCGCCGCCTCGGTGGCGCTGGCCAGCCCGCTGAAGATCGAGCCGATGATGACGAGCGGGATCGTCAAAGTCGGCAGCGCATTCCAGATCGTCGCCGCACGCTGGCGCAGCGTCTGCTTCTCGCTCCTGGGGAACTGGTGGACATAGCCGAGCACGGCGATGACGCCGCAGAACAGCGCGGTGAGCGCGAGGCCGGGCAGGATACCGGCGAGCAGCATGTCGCTGACCGAAAGCTGGGCGAGGACGCTGTAGACGACGAACATCACCGAGGGCGGCATGATCGGGCCGAGCATGCCGCCATAGGCGGTGAGGCCGGCGGCGAAGTTCTTGTCGTAGCCCTTGCGCTCCATCTCCGGCACCATGATCTGCGACATGATCGCGACCTGCGCCGTGGCCGAGCCGAGGATCGAGGCGACGAACATGTTGGCGATGACGTTGACGTAGGCGAGGCCGGCGCGCAGCGAGCCGATGAACGACATGGCCATGTCGACGATGCGCCTGGTGATGCCGCCGACGTTCATGATCTCGCCGATCAGGATGAACAGAGGGATGGCGATCAGGCCGTAGCTGTCGACCGCGTTGAACATCTGGAGCGGGTAGCTCTGGAACAGGATCGGGTTGCCAGAGGCGACCACGAAGACGATGGCCGCGATGCACAGGCACAGGCCGATCGGCACGCCGACCAGCATCACGAGAACGAAGGCACCGGTTGTCAGCATCAGTTCACCGCCCCCTCGGCGTTGATGGTCAGGTCGCGGGTGACGGGCCGGACGCGGCCGGCGTCCTCCATGAGGTTGGCGAGGCCGTGAATGGTGATGGAGACGGCGAAGACCGGCAGGATCATGTAGAGCACCCAGGTCGGCCAGTTCAGCGTCTGGGTTCGCTCGGTGTAGACGAAGTTGAAGGTGCCGGCCGCATACTCCTTGGCGTTGAAGCCGGCCTTCATGATGCCGACCGGATCGAGCCACAGCCAGCACATCACCGCAATCGAGACGCCGAACAGCACGACCATCAGCGTCGCCACGACGCGGGTGACCGCCGCCGTGCGCTCGGAAAGCCGCTCCGTCAGCATGGTCACGGCGAAGTCGAGGCGCAGCCGCGTCATCACCGACGCGCCGAAGAAGGTCAGCCACACCATGCAATAGACGGCGAATTCGTCGATCCAGTAGATCGGCCGGCCCGTATAGCGCGTCACGACGTTGAGAAGGATCGCCCCGGTCAGCATGAACATCAGGAAGGCGACGATGCGCCGCTCCACGACGAGGAGCTTTTCCGAAAGCCAGACGATCCCGCGCCACAGGGCAAACGGTTTCGGTTCCGCGGTCACGGCTTGCTGCATGCCAGTCCCCCTGTCCTCGTCGCCCTTGTTGACGATGCCTTCGACGGCGCCTGTCGGGCTGCTTGCTTGGCCGGCTTCTTGATCTGAGGTGTATTGTATAAAATCTACGATGTCAATCCGAATGGTCCGGCGGATTGGTACGCGGTTGCGGATTTGCTGTTGCGTCCAGAATTTTTACCGCTCGAGAGCAGCTTGAGCAGCATCGTTTTCCACAGTCGAGACCGAAGATGGAAAATCGGACTTTTCAGGTTTTTCAATTGGTTGGCGAAAGCGGAATTTTACCGGGGATCACCTTGCGCGGAGAGGCGGCAATTGCCGCTCCTCCCGGCGCGGGTGCGTCGTTTGCTTGCGTCATCCGGTGGGAACTCTCATGCTGTGCTGGTGCCGATCTCAGCGGCCCGTCTTCCCGCCCATTTCGGCGAAGGAGGCGACGAGCGTGTCGAACACCGCGCGTATCCTCGGAACCCGCCGCAGGTTCTCATGCGCGACGATCCAGGTGTCGAGCGTGTCGATGACGAGGTCGGGCAGGACGCGGCGCAGGCGCGGGTCGCGCTCGCCCGCGGGAACCTGGATCACGGCGATGCCGAGCCCGGCGCGCGCGGCGGCGATCTGGGCCGGGTGGCTGTCGGTGCGGATGACGAGGCGGTCGCGGCGGAACATCGCGCCGAACCTTTCCGCCAGCGCGAGATCGCTGCGGTTGCGGTCCGGTCCGATCAGGTCGTGGCGGGCGAGGTCGTCCGGCACCTGCGGCATGCCGCGCCCGTCGAGATAATCGACCGAGGCGAACAGGCCGAGCGGGATCGCCGCCACCTTCTTTGCCACCAGCGCCCCTTGCGCCGGCGCGATCATCCTCACCGCGACGTCGACCTCCTGCGAGATGAGGTCCGCCGGGGCGTTGCTGAGGACGAGCTCGACGCGGATGGCGGGAAAGGTGGCGCGCAGCCGCGCCAGCATCGGCGGGATCACCTCGATGCCCATGAACTCCGGCACGCTGACGCGCACGATGCCGGCGGCCTCGTCCGGCGCGGCGACGGCCTGGCGGATGAACTGCTCGGAGGCGAGCGCCATCCGGTGCGCGGGGTCGTGCAGTGCCCGCGCGGCGTCGGTCGGGGTCAGGCCGTTGACCGAGCGCGTGAACAGCGTCGCGCCGAGCGCGGCTTCGAGCGCCTCGACGCGGCTGCGCACCGTGGCGTGCGAGACGCCCAGCCGCCGCGCCGCGCCGGCAAGGCTGCCTTCCTCCAACACGGCGAGAAAAGCGCGCTGGCCATCCCACGAGATCGCTCTGCTCATAGATTATCTCCTAGCAGATAGGGGAATTCTTGCAATTTCCTTGCAAGCGGTGCGGGTGCAGGGTGAGGCCATGGACCGGCGACGCCGGTTTGCGATCACCCTTTCGGAACCGCAAGGAGATGCCCGATGGAGAGCGAGAGACTGGCCCTTGTCCTTGGCGCGAGCGGCGGGGTCGGCGGCGCCATCACTGACGCCCTGCTGCGCCACGGCTGGACGGTGCGCGCCATGGCGCGCGATGTCGAGAAGGCACGCCGGGAAAACCCGGCGGCGCTGGAATGGGTGGCGGGCGACGCGATGAACCGCGACGACGTCATGCGCGCCGCGTCGGGCGTGCGGGCCATCGTCCATGCCGTCAACCCGCCCGGCTACCGCAACTGGCAGACGCTGGTCCTGCCGATGATCGACAATACGATCGCCGCGGCCCGCGCGGCGAATCCCGGCGGCAGGGCCGCGCGCGTGGTGCTGCCCGGCACCGTCTACAATTACGATCCGGCGCGCGCGCCGCTCGTCGACGAGACGACGCCGCAGGAGCCGACGAGCCGCAAGGGCGCGGTCCGGGTCGAGCTCGAGCGGCGTCTGGAGCGCGCCGCGCCCGAGGTGCCCTCGCTCATCCTGCGCGCCGGGGATTTCTTCGGTCCCGGCGCGCGCTCGAGCTGGTTCACGCAGGCGATGATCGCGCGCGGCAGGCCGGTGCGGCGGATCGTGCGGCTGACGCGCGGCGGCGGCCATAGCTGGGCCTATCTTCCCGACCTCGCCGAGGCCTTCGCGCGACTGATGGACGCTGAGGAGCGGCTCGCGCCGTTCGAGCGCCTCCAGTTCGAGGGGCTCTACGACGAGACCGGCACGATGCTGACCGACGCCCTGCGCCGCGCCGCCGGGCGCGATCTGCCGGAATGGCGCTTTCCGTGGTGGCTGATGCGGCTGCTCTCGCCGTTCGGCGGCTTCCCGCGCGAGGCGGCGGAGATCGCCCCGTTCTGGCACTATCCCATGCGCTTCGACAACAGCAGGCTCGTCAGCCTGATCGGTTCCGAGCCGCGCACCGATCTCGATGTGGCGGTCAGGCAAGCCCTTGTTTATATGGGATGCCTCGAATCGGGCGGGCCGACATGATGCGACCATGTTTGCGCCTATAAGGCGCGCTGGCGCTTTCCGGTCGCAGGGCCGCTTCGGCGAGGCCTGCGGGGGAGGACGGTTCGCCGCACCGCTTCACCCGTGCCTGCCGGGGTGGCACCGCCTATCTGAGGCTGGTTGCTTCCCGACCGACAGGCCGACAGGAGAAAGACATGCGCATCGGATCGTCCATCGTCGGGTCGGGAAACGCAGGGCGTGGGTAGGCTCTTGCGGATCCTCGCGGCGCTCGTCGCGCTCGCCCTCGCCGCCGCCGGCGGCTACTATGCCTGGCAGCACTTCTTCGCCGTCCAGCCTCCCACGCTGCTGACCGCAACGGTCGCGCGCGGCGACGTCGAGGAGACGGTGCTGGCGAGCGGCATCCTCAAGCCGTCGCGGCTGGTGGCGGTCGGTGCGCAGGTGTCCGGCCGCATCACCTCCGTCGGGGTCTCGCTCGGCCAGAGGGGCAAGGCCGGCGACCTGATCGCCGAGATCGATTCGGTGTCACAGGAGAACGCGCTGAAGATCGCCGAGGCCGCGCTCGCCAGCACGCAGGCGCAGAAGCGCGAGCGCGAGGCGACGCTGGCGCTCAACGAGCAGTCGCTGGAGCGCTACCGCCAGATGCTGGCGCGCCGGGCCGTCTCGCAGGCCGAGTATGACAGCGTGGCCGCCGCCGTCGCCGTCACGCGGGCGCAGATCGACGCGCTCGACGCCCAGATCGCGCAGGGCGAGGTCGGCATCCGCACGGCCCAAGCCAATCTCGATTACACCCGCATCACCGCCCCCATCGACGGTACCGTCCTGTCGATCGTCAGCCAGGAGGGGCAGACGGTCAACGCCAACCAGTCGACGCCGACCATCGTCATCCTCGGCCAGCTCGACACCATGACCGTGCAGGCCGAGATATCCGAGGCCGACATCGTCAAGGTGCGCGAGGGGCAGGACCTCTGGTTCACCATCCTCGGCGAGCCGCAGACGCGCTACGAGGCGGTGCTGCAATCCATCGAGCCGGCGCCGGAATCGGTGCGTTCCGACAGCTCGATCGCGGCGACCGCGACGTCGTCCTCGTCCTCGACCTCGGCGATCTACTACAACGGCATCTTCGACGTGCCGAACCCGGACGGGCGCCTGCGCACCTACATGACGGCGCAGGTCAACATCGTCCTCGGCCGCGTGCAGGGCGTCCTGACCATACCCGCCGCCGCGCTCGGCCAGCGCGACGGCGAAGGGCTTCACAGCGTGCGGGTGCTGGAGCCCGGCGGGCTGGTGGCGCGGCGCAAGGTCAGGATCGGGCTGAACGACAAGGTCACGGCCGAGGTGCTCGAGGGCCTTTCCGAAGGCGACACGGTCGTCACCGGGCAGGCCGCCGAGGGGCGCGCGTCCGGCGGCGGCGGTTCGGGCCGCCGCTTCGGGCCGATGGGTTTCTGACGATGGCTTCGCCGCTGATCGCGCTGAAGGACATCAGGCGCGAATATCCTTCGGGCGAGGGCACCATCGCCGTGCTCAAGGATATCGACCTCGCCATCGGCGCCGGCGAGATGGTCGCCATCGTCGGCGCCTCGGGCTCCGGCAAGTCGACGCTGATGAACATTATCGGCTGCCTCGACCGGCCGACCTCGGGCAGCTACCGCATCGACGGGCAGGAGACGGCCGAGCTCGACGCCGACGAGCTGGCCGCGCTGAGGCGCGAGCGGTTCGGCTTCATCTTCCAGCGCTACAACCTTCTCGCCGAGCTGTCCGCGCTCGCCAATGTCGAGATCCCGGCCGTCTATGCCGGGCGCACGCCGGCCACCCGCCGCGAGCGCGCCGCCGCGCTCCTCGGCCGGCTCGGCATGAGCGACCGCACCCATCACCGGCCGGGCCAGCTCTCCGGCGGCCAGCAGCAGCGCGTCTCCATCGCCCGGGCGCTGATGAACGACGCCCACGTCATCCTGGCCGACGAGCCGACCGGCGCGCTCGACAGCCACAGCGGCGAGGAGGTGCTGCGCATCCTCGACGAGCTGCACGCCGAGGGGCGCACCGTCGTCATCGTCACCCACGACATGAAGATCGCCTCGCGCGCCGGGCGCATCATCGAGATCAGCGACGGCGTCATCGTCTCCGACACGCGAAACGAACGCGCGCCCGCGCCCGCGGCTGCGCCGGACGACCACTCCGAGGCGGCCGGGCGGCAGGGGTTCTTCGCGGGCTTCGGCAACCGCTTCCGCGAATCCTTCCGCATGGCGCTGGTCGCCATGGCCGCGCACCGGCTGCGCACGTTCCTGACCATGCTCGGCATCATCATCGGCATCGCCTCGGTGGTGTCGGTGGTGGCGCTGGGCGAGGGCTCGCGCCAGCGGGTCCTGGAGAACATCTCCAATCTCGGCACCAACACGCTGCAGATCTTCGCCGGCACCAGCTTCGGCGACACCCGCTCCGGGCGCATCACCACGCTCGTCGTCGGCGACGCCGAGGCGCTGGCGCGCCAGTCCTACGTCGCCGCCGTCACGCCGACGGTGCAGACGTCGACCGTCGCGCGCTTCGGCGCCATCGAGGCCAACGCCCAGGTCAACGGCGTCGGCGAGCAGTATTTCGACGCGGCCGGCGTCACGCTTCTCGAGGGCCGCTTCTTCGACGCCGAGGCGGTGCGCGCGATGGCGCAGGATGCGGTGATCGACGAGAACACGCGCAACACGCTGTTCCCCGATTCCGCCGCCCGGCCGCTCGGGCAGGCCGTGCTCGCCGGCACCGTGCCGCTGCGCATCGTCGGCGTCGTCCGGGCCAGCCAGGGCGGTCCGGGCGGCGGGGGACAGAACCTCACCATCCACGCGCCCTACACCACGGTGCAGGCGCGCTTCCTCGGCTCGATGTCGCTGCGCTCGATCACGGTCCGCGTCGCCGACGACGTCGACACGGGCCTTGCCGAGCAGGCCGTCACCGACTTCCTGACCCAACGCCACGGGGTCAAGGACTTCTTCATCGTCAACACCGATGACATCCGCCAGACCATCACCTCGACGACCCAGACCATGCGGCTCCTGATCTCGGCCATCGCCGTCATCTCGCTGATCGTCGGCGGCATCGGGGTGATGAACATCATGCTGGTCTCGGTGTCCGAGCGCGTGGCGGAGATCGGCGTGCGCATGGCGGTCGGCGCGCGCCAGTCCGACATCATGCAGCAGTTCCTGATCGAGGCGGTGCTGGTGTGCCTGATCGGCGGCATCCTCGGCGTCACCGCCGCGCTCGCCTTCGGCGTCGTCTTCACCGCCTTCGGCTCGTCCTTCAGCCTCGTCTACTCGACGGCATCGATCGTGGCCGCGGTCCTGTGCTCCAGCCTGATCGGCGTCGGCTTCGGCTTCCTGCCCGCCCGCAGCGCCTCCCAGCTCGACCCGGTCGTGGCGCTGTCCAAGGGCTAGCGCGCGCCCGGCAGGCATGTCCTTAGCCGGCATCGCACCGGATTTTGCGCGCCACCGGCTTGTCCGGCTTTCCCTGCATGACATAGAGTGTCATAAAACCGTTACCGGAAAACGGGAGAAGGCCGGCGTCCGCCCTCGGACGATCCGGTAAACAATCAGGGGCACAGGGAGCCATTCATGACCGACACCAAGAATTCCGCCCGCAGCATGGTGCGCGCCGCGCTGGCCGGACTGGCCTTTTCCACGGCCATCGGCCTTTCCGCCGCCCATGCCGATGCCATCACGGTCTACACCTCCTACGAGGAGGACGAGATCGCGGCCTTCCTCGACAAGGCCAAGGCGGACCTGCCCGACCTCGACGTCAACGTGCTGCGCCTGTCGACCGGCGACCTGCACGCGCGCATCCTCGCCGAGGCCTCCAACCCGCAGCATGACGTGATCTGGGGCTGGGCCGTCACCTCGATGATCGATCCGCGCATCGGCGAGCTGCTGGAAGCGTACCAGCCGGCCGGGATCGACCGCATCGCCGAGCAGTTCCGCGACAAGGACGGCAAGTGGTTCGCCACGACCGGCTACATGGCCGCCTTCTGCGTCAACAACGAGGTTTTGGCCAACAAGAACCTGCCGATGCCGACCTCCTGGGCCGACCTCACCAACCCGGTCTACAAGGGCGAGGTGGTGATGCCGAACCCGGCGTCCTCGGGCACCGGCTACCTGATGATCGCCTCTATCATCCAGATGATGGGCGAGGAGAAGGGCTGGCAGTACCTGAAGGACCTCGACGGCAACATCGCCCAGTACATCAAGAGCGGCTCGCGCCCCTGCAACGCGGCGAGCGAGGGCGAGTTCGCCATCGGCGCCTCGTTCGCGCTGCGCGCGATCAAGAACATCGACGAGGGATATCCGATCACCATGGTCATCCCCGCCGAGGGCGCCGGCAACGAGCTGGAGGCCAACGCGCTGATGGCCGGCTCCAAGAACAAGGACGCCGCCAAGCGCTTCCTCGACTGGACCGTGTCCGAGAACGCGGTGAACGAGTACTACAACTGGAAGGAAATCGTCACCGCCAAGGGCGGCGCGATGCCGGAGAAGTTCAAGGCCGCCGGCCTGCCGGAGGACATCGCCTCGGTGATGTGGAACATGGACTTCGCCTGGTCGGCCGAGAACCGCGGCCCGGTGCTGGAGCGCTGGCAGCGCGAGCTCGAGCGCTAGGCTCCGACGTTCCGACA
Source organism: Aquamicrobium sp. (assembly GCF_023954335.1). NCBI lineage: Bacteria > Pseudomonadati > Pseudomonadota > Alphaproteobacteria > Hyphomicrobiales > Phyllobacteriaceae > Aquamicrobium > Aquamicrobium sp. The sequence goes on along the minus strand of NZ_JAMLIE010000004.1, from coordinate 153,212 downwards.
AACAGGCCGGATGCGGCGCTTGCCGCCGCGTCCGGCCGTTCTCTTACAGGCAGCCCCCGGGAAAATGGTGTGACGCTCGCTCTGACCCATGTGACGAAGCGCTTCGGCAACACGGTTGCGCTCGACGACATTTCGCTGACCGTCGAACGCGGCGAGTTCATCTGCTTCCTCGGGCCGTCCGGCTGCGGCAAGACCACGCTCCTGCGCATCGTCGCCGGCCTAGAGCTGGCCGAGGAGGGCACGGTCACGCTCGACGGGCGCGACCTTTCCGAGACGCCGGCGCGCAACCGCAATTTCGGCGTCGTCTTCCAGTCCTATTCGCTGTTCCCCAACATGACGGCGGCGCGCAATGTCGGCTACGGCCTCGAATGCCGCAAGCGCCCGCGCGCCGAGATCGAGGCGCGCGCCGCCGAGATGCTGCGCATCGTCGCCCTGTCCGACCATGCCCACAAGCTGCCGTCGCAGCTTTCCGGCGGCCAGCAGCAGCGCGTCGCGCTGGCCCGCGCGCTGGCGCCCGACCCGGACGTGCTGCTGCTCGACGAGCCGCTGTCGGCGCTCGACGCCAAGGTGCGCGAGAGCCTGCGCCTCGAGATCCGCGACCTCCAGAAGCGGCTCGGCATCACCACGATCATGGTGACGCACGACCAGGAGGAGGCGCTGACCATGGCCGACCGCATCGTGGTCATGGACACCGGCCACATCGCCCAGGTCGGCACCGCGCGCGAGCTCTACGACCGCCCGGCCTCGAAATTCGTCGCCGAGTTCATCGGCCGCATGAACGTGCTGCCGCTCGACGGCGGCCGGTTCGCCGGCCGTCCGGTCGCGCTCCCCGAGGAGCGGCAGGGCGTGAAACTGATCGGCATCCGGCCGGAGGACGTGCGCCTCCATGCCGGCGCTGCGGCGGCCGGCGACGGCTTCCTGCCGGCCAGGCTGCGCAACATCATCTATCTCGGCAACCTCGCCCATCTGGTGCTCGACGTCGAGGGCGCGGACAACGACATCGTCGCCGAGATTCCCGGCCACGCCTTCCGCGAGCTGGCCAACGCCCCGCAGATCGCGGTCGAGCTGCCGCGCGAAACCATCAAAGTGCTCGAATGAGCGTCGCCACCGCAGACCGGACGGTCGCGGCAGGCCGTCGAAGGAAGAATCGCGGCGGGCTGGCGCGGATGCTGCCGGCCGTCATCGTCGGCATCCCGCTCATCCTGTTCGTGCTCTATCCGCTGGCCCACATCCTCGGGCGCTCGTTCTCGACGCCGTCCGGGTTCGGCCTCGCCAACTATGCGGCGATGCTCGGCAATGAGCGGTTCCTGCGCATCACCTGGAACTCGTTCGCCGTCACCTTCGTCAGCGCGGGCTTGGCCATCGTCTTCGCCTATGCCTTCGCTTACGCCGTCCAGCGCTCGACCATGCCGCTGCGCAACCTCTTCCGGCTGATCGCGGTGCTGCCGCTGTTCGCGCCGTCGCTGGTGCAGGCGCAGGGCCTCGTGCTGCTGTTCGGCCGCAACGGCCTCATCAACCGCACTTTCGGCCTCGGCATCGACCTCTACGGCTACTGGGGCATCGTCATCGCCTCGGTGCTCTACGTCTTCCCCTACGCCTTCCTGATCCTGTCGGCCGCGCTCGCCGTCGCCGACGCGCGCATCTACGAGAGCGCGGAGATGCTCGGCGCCTCGAAGTGGCGCGCCTTCCGCACGGTGACGCTGCCGGCGACGCGCTACGGCCTCGCCGCGGCGATCTTCGTCTGCTTCACCCTCGTCATCACCGATTTCGGCAACCCGATGGTCATCGGCGGCGACTACACGGTGCTCGCCTCCGAGGTCTACAACCAGGTCATCGGCCAGGCCAATTTCGAGATGGGCACCGTGATCGGCATGGTGCTGCTCATCCCGGCGGCGCTCGCCGCCATCGTCGAGAAGCGCGTCAGCGCCAAGCAGTTCTCGCTGATCAACGAGCATTCCAAGCCGCTGATCCCGCAGAAGGACCGGCTGCGCGACCGCGCGCTGCTCACCGTGGCGGTGCTGATCTCGGCGGCGATCCTGTCGATCGTGTTCGTCGTCGTCTTCGCCTCCTTCGTGCATCTGTGGCCGTACCGGATGACCTTCTCGCTGCGCCACTACGCCTTCGACGTCCAGAACGGCATCCAGCCGCTGTGGAACTCGATCTACGTCTCGGTGATGGCGGCGGGGATCGGCGTCGCCGCGGTGACGGCGGCGGCCTATGTGATCGAGAAGTTCCCGTCGCCGGCGACGCGCGCGCTCTACTTCCTGTCGATCCTGCCGGCGGCGGTGCCGGGCATGGTGCTCGGGCTCGGCTACATCCTCGCCTTCAACAATCCCGCGAACCCGGTCTACGCCATCTACGGCACGCTGGTGATCATCGCCGTCGCCAACGTCTACTACTACCACGCCCACGGCTTCCTGATCTCGGGAACCTCGATGAAGCAGATCAGCGGCCGCTTCGACGAGGCCTCGGCCACGCTGGGCGGCAGCCGGGCGCAGACCTTCGCCAAGGTGACGCTGCCGCTGCTGTTCCCGACGCTGATCGGCATCGCGGTGTTCTTCTTCATGCGCTCGATGGTGACGCTGTCGGCGGTGATCTTCCTGATCACGCCGAACACGCAGATGGCGGCCGTTTCCGTGCTCTATCTCCAGGATCGCGGCGCGACCAACCAGGCGGCGGCCTTCTCGGTCTGCATCATCGCCACCATCATGGTCGTGCTGCTCGCGGTGCGGCTGCTCCTCAACGCCATGGGCCACAGGAACGTGTCGCTGATCCGGTAGGAACGCCGGCGCAAACGCCCTATGGTGCCGGCCCCGTCCCGATTCCGTGAGAACCATGGCCGCAGACATCGAACATCTCGCCACCCGCATCGCCGAGGAGATCGGCGCGAAGCCGCAGCAGGCAAAGGCCGCGATCGGGCTTCTCGACGAAGGCTCGACCGTGCCGTTCATCGCCCGCTACCGCAAGGAGGTGACGGGCGGGCTCGACGACACCCAGCTTCGCCTGCTCTCCGAGCGGCTCGCCTATCTGCGCGAGCTGGAGGCGCGGCGCGACACGATCCTCAACTCCATCCGCGAGCAGGGCAAGCTGACGCCGGAGCTGGAAGCCTCGATCGCGAGCGCCCCGACCAAGGCCGAGCTCGAGGACATCTACCTGCCCTACAAGCCGAAGCGCCGGACCAAGGCGCAGATCGCCATCGAGCGCGGCCTCGAGCCGCTGGCCGAAGCCATCCTTGCGACCCGCGCCGCCGACCCGGCCGAGCTGGCCGCCGCCTATGTGGCCGGGGAGGTGCCGGACGCGAAGGCGGCGCTGGAAGGCGCGCGCGACATCCTCGCCGAGCGGTTCGCCGAGAACGCCGAGCTGATCGGCCGGCTGCGCGCCCATATGAAGGAGCGCGCCGTGCTGCGCGCCCGCGTGCTCGACGGCAAAGAGGAGGCCGGCGCGAAGTTCTCCGACTATTTCGACCACACCGAGCGTTGGGCGAGCGTGCCGAGCCATCGCGCCCTCGCCATGCTGCGCGGCCGCAACGAGGACGTGCTGGCGCTGGAGCTGGAGGTCGACGCCGACGACACCTCGCCGGTCAAGCCGGTGGTGCGGACGATCGCCGCCGCCTACGGGATCGGCGCGAGCCTGCCGGGCGACCGCTGGCTGATGGAGGTGGCCGGCTGGGCGTGGCGGGTGAAGCTGTCGCTCCACCTGTCGCTCGACCTGATGCGCGACCTGCGCGAGCGCGCCGACGAGGAGGCGATCGACGTTTTCGCCCGCAACCTGAAGGACCTCTTGCTCGCCGCCCCGGCCGGCTCGCGCCCGACCATGGGGCTCGATCCCGGCATCCGCACCGGCGTCAAGGTCGCGGTGGTCGACGGCACCGGCAAGCTCCTCGCGACGACCACGGTCTATCCTTTCCCGCCGCGCAACGACGTGCGCGGCGCGCAGGGCGAGCTCGCCATGCTGATCGCCAGGCACCGCGTCGAGCTCGTCGCCATCGGCAACGGCACCGGCAGCCGCGAGACGGAGCGGCTGGTGGCTGACATGTTGTCCGACATGCCGAATGATCAGTCACGACCCAAGCCGCTGAAGGTGATCGTCTCGGAGGCCGGCGCGTCGGTCTATTCGGCGTCGGAGACGGCGGCGGCCGAGTTTCCCGGCCTCGACGTGTCGCTGCGCGGGGCCGTCTCCATCGCGCGGCGCCTGCAGGACCCGCTGGCCGAGCTGGTCAAGATCGAGCCGAAGTCGATCGGCGTCGGCCAGTACCAGCACGACGTCGACCAGTATCGCCTCGCCCGCGCGCTCGACGCTGTGGTCGAGGACGCGGTCAATGCGGTCGGCGTCGACCTGAACACCGCCTCCGCGCCGTTGCTGGCGCGCGTGTCGGGCCTCGGCGCGTCGCTGGCCGAGGCCATCGTCGCCCATCGCGACCTGAACGGCCCGTTCAGGAGCCGCAAGGCGCTTCTGGAGGTGGCCCGGCTCGGCCAGCGCACCTTCGAGCAAAGCGCCGGCTTCCTGCGCATCCGCGACGGAGACGAGCCGCTCGACGCCTCGGCCGTCCACCCCGAAGCCTACGGCGTGGCGCGCCGGATCGTCGCCGCCTGCGGCCGCGACGTGCGCACGCTGATGGGCGACAGCGCGGCGCTGAAGGCGCTCGACCCGCGCGTCTTCGCCGACGAGCGGTTCGGCCTGCCGACCGTGCGCGACATCATCGCCGAGCTGGACAAGCCCGGCCGCGACCCGCGCCCGGCCTTCCGCACCGCGACCTTCGCCGACGGCATCGACGACATCAAGGACCTGAAGCCCGGCATGCTGCTCGAAGGCACCGTGACCAACGTCGCCGCCTTCGGCGCGTTCGTCGACATCGGGGTGCATCAGGACGGGCTCGTCCACGTCTCGCAACTCGCCGACCGCTTCGTCAAGGACGCGCACGAGGTGGTCAAGGCCGGCGACGTGGTCAAGGTGCGCGTGGTCGAGGTCGACGTGAAGCGCAAACGCATCGGCCTGTCGATGCGCAAGGACGGCGCGCCAGCACCGAGGCAGGGCGAGCGTCCCGGCGGCAACAAGCCTGCGCATGCCGCGCCCGGCAACCGGGGGGCGCAGAGCCGCACGGGCCAGCCGCGCGACGGCGGCGGGCAGGGCGCGCTGGGTGCGGCGCTCGCGGCGGCGATGAAGACGAAATAGACGGAGCGAGAACCCGCAGCCTTCCGCGCCGCCCTCATCCGGCCCTTCGGGCCACCTTCTCCCCGTGAAGGGGGAGAAGGAAGAAGCGGCAAGGTCACGGCAGTCTCTCCTCTCCCCGCTTGCGGGGAGAGGATGCCGGCAGGCAGGTGAGGGGCGGCGCCAAAGGGGTGCGAGTATGCCGCCCCCGGCAAACCTCACCCCTCGCGATAATAGTAGCTGTAGCCGTTGAGCGCCGGCGCGCCGCCGAGATGGGCGTAGAGCACGCGCGAGCCCTCGGGGAAGAAGCCCTTCTTCGTCAGGTCGATCAGCCCCTGCATCGACTTCCCCTCATAGACCGGGTCCGTGATCATCGCCTCGGTGCGGGCGGCGAGGCGGATCGCCTCGTTGGTCTCCTCCGACGGCACGCCATAGGCCGGATAGGCATAGTCGGGATTGATGACGATCTCGTCTTCGCGCACCTTGCGGCCGAGGCCGACCAGCTCGGCGGTGTTGTCGACGATCTGGCGCACCTGCGCCCGCGTCTGGTCGAGCGTGCCGGAGGCGTCGATGCCTATCACCCGGTCGGCGCGGTTCTGCGCGGCGAAGCCGACGATCATGCCGCCCTGCGTCGAGCCGGTGACGACGCAGACGACGATGTAGTCGAACCTGAAGCCGAGTTCTTCTTCCTGCTCAGCCACTTCCTCGGCGAAGCCGACATAGCCGAGCGCGCCATATTTGTGGACCGAGGCGCCGGCGGGGATCGGATAGGGCTTGCCGCCCGCGTCCTTGACCGACTGGATCGCGTCTTCCCAGCTCTTGCGGATGCCGATGTCGAAGCCGTCGTCGACGAGGCGCGAATCCGCGCCCATCAGCCGGGTCATCAGGATGTTGCCGACGCGGTCGTAGACGGCGTCGTAATGCGGCACCCATTTCTCCTGGATGACGACGCACTTCATGCCGATCTTGGCGGCGGTCGCCGCGACCATGCGGGTGTGGTTGGACTGGACGCCGCCGATGGAGACCAGCGTGTCGGCTCCCGACGCGATGGCGTCGGGCACGATGTATTCGAGCTTGCGCAGCTTGTTGCCGCCCATGGCGAGGCCGGAATTGCAGTCGTCGCGCTTGGCGTAGATCTCGACCTTGCCACCGAGCGCGGCCGAAAGGCGCGGCAGGTGCTCGATCGGCGTGACGCCGAAGGTGAGGGGGTAGCGTTCGAATTTTTCGAGCAGCGACATCGGCCGATTTCTCCCGTGAGTGGCTGGTTATCCAGTCGCAACGATAGGAGAATTTCGATGAAAGGTGCTCTCGAATTCGGCCTGCAAAGCTTTCGAACTCCACGTATGATCGGGCAGAGCGGTGTTCTGAAGGTAGGAAAAATGGAAATCGTGAAAGATTCTTCCGCGCAGGCTCTGGACCGCACGGACCTTAAAATCCTGCGCGCCCTGCAGGGCGACGGCCGGCTGACCAATGCCGAGCTGGCGGCGCGGGTCAATGTCAGCCCGGCCACCTGCCACCGCCGCACGCAGCGCCTGTTCGACGAGGGGTTCATCACCGGGGTCAAGGCGCAGGTCGCGCCGGCGGCGGTTGGGCTCGGCGCGCTGGTCATGGTCGGTGTGGTGCTCGACCGCTCGACGCCGGAAAGCTTCGGCGCGTTCGAGGGCGCGGTGGCCGGGATGAAGGAGGTGCTGGACTGCAACCTCGTCGCCGGTGATTTCGACTATCTCATCAAGGTGCGCGTGCGCGACATGGCGGATTTCAACCGGCTGCACACACGCCAGCTCATCGCGCTGCCCGGCGTGCGCCAGATCCGCACCTTCTTCGTCATCAAGGAAGTCAAGGAGAACGAGCCGCTGTCGTTCTGACCGGGGTTACGCCCCGCGGCTACGCTTTTGTCACGTCACCAGGGCAGGAGGTCGCGCCAGGACGACTTGCCGGCGGCCTTCTGGCCGCGCTTCTGCTTCTTCCACTCGTCCTCGCCGAGATCGTCGGCCGCGGCGGTGGCGTTCGGCACGCGGTACTCGACCGGCGGCTCGGACAGGTACTTGCGCTCGTTGGCGCTGCCCTGGTTGGCCTCGCGCTTGCGGCGCAGGAACTCCTGACGCTGCTCCTTGGTCATCTCGGGGGTCTGGCTGGTGACGATGCCGCTCATGACGATCGGCGAGCGGTAATTCGGGTTGTCCTGGTTGGCGGTGGCCTCGGCGCGCAGGCGCGCGCGGCGCTGCTCGGGCGATTCCGGCCAGGCTGAATTGTCGGCGGTGACGAGGTCGCGCTGCGGCTCGGGCAGGACTTCCAGCGAGGCGGGGCGCACCAGCTCCGGCCTCGGCTTGTAGGCGATCTCCGATTCGCGGCCGCGGCCGGTAAGCCCCTCGGTGGAGACGACGCCGGTGACGTCCTCGAAAAGCTGCTGGCCGGCGGTCTTGTCGGTGCCGTAGGTGGGCGAGCTCATGCAGCCGGACAAGAGCGCGGCGGCGCAGACGGCGGATACGCCCACGAAAAGCGGCGCACGGCCACGCGGCAAACTGCGATCTGTCTTCACTGCGAACTGCCTCTCACAATCGGGCGACAACGCGCCGAACGCATTTCTTGTCGCCGGACATTCCGGCGACAAGATGGCCGGCGGCATCATGGCATCCGGCCGCCGCGCTTTTACCGCAAACGGCCGTTCCGGGCAATGTCGGCCTAAAGGCGGCCCAGCGCCCGCAATTCACGCAGCGCCGCCGCGTCGCGCGCGGAGACCTCCGGGAACTCGGGATCAGAGCCGACATCGTCTGTATAACGCCAAGACCGGGCGCATTTGCGGCCCGAGGCCGGCGCCGGCACGACGGCCACGCCCTTCACGTCGTCGAGCGCGAACGCGCCCTGCGGCGCGGCCGTGCCCTGGATCGAGATACCGCTGGTGATGCAGATCTCGGCCATGTCGACATCGGCGACGGCCTCGCGCAGCGCGGCGTCGGCGATGTGAACAACCGGAGCGGCCTCCAGCGACGAGCCGATGCGCTTCTCGCGCCGCTCGATCTCCAGCGCCCCGGTGACGACGCGGCGCACGGCGCGGACCTTGCGCCACTTGGCGGCGAGCGCCTCGTCGCGCCACTCGGCCGGGATGTCGGAAAACTGCTCGAGATGCACCGAGACCGCCTCCGGGTAGCGGTCGAGCCAGGCTTCCTCGGTGGTGAAGGGCAGCATCGGCGCCAGCCACTTGACGAGGTTGTCGAACAGGCGGCGCACGACGACGAGCGCGGCCTTGCGCTTCAGGCTCGACGGCGCGTCGCAGTAGAGCGCGTCCTTGCGTACGTCGAAGTAGAACGCCGACAACTCGACCACCATGAAGTCGATCAGCGTGCGGGTGACGCGCTTGAAGTCGAAGGCGTCGTAGCCCCTGCGCACCACCTCGTCGAGCTCGGCGAGACGGTGCAGCATCAGCCGCTCCAGCTCCGGCATCTCGGAGAGCGCGACCTCCTCGCCCTCGTCATGGGCGAGCGTGCCGAGCATCCAGCGGATGGTGTTGCGCAGCTTGCGGTAGGCGTCGATGTTGGTCTGGAGGATGTTCTTGCCGAGCCGCTGGTCCTCCCAGTAGTCGGTCGTCATCACCCACAGGCGCAATATGTCGGCGCCGGATTTGGCCATCACCTCCTGCGGCACCACAACGTTGCCGAGCGACTTCGACATCTTGCGGCCGTCCTCGTCCATGGTGAAGCCATGGGTGATGACGGCGTCGTAGGGCGCGCGCCCGCGCGTGCCGCAGCTTTCCAGCAGCGACGAATGGAACCAGCCGCGATGCTGGTCCGTGCCTTCGAGGTAGACGTCGGCCGGCCATTTCAGGTCCGGCCGGTCCTCCAGCGTGAAGGTGTGGGTGGAGCCGGAATCGAACCACACGTCGAGGATGTCCGTGACCATTTTCCACGGCTCGTTGGCGCGGCCGCCGAGGAAGCGTTCGCGCGCGCCGTCCGCGAACCAGGCGTCGGCGCCCTCTTCCTCGAAGGCCTCGAGGATGCGGGTGTTGACCGCCTCGTCCTTCAGCACCTCGCCGTCCTCGTCGACGAAGACGGCGATGGGCACGCCCCACGCCCTCTGGCGGGAAAGCACCCAGTCGGGCCGGTCCTCGATCATGGCGCGCAGGCGCGTCTGCCCGGCGGACGGCACGAAGCGGGTGTCGTCGATGGCCTTGAGCGCGCGGCTGCGCAGCGTCGTGCCGTCGCCCAGCTCCTTGTCCATGTAGACGAACCATTGCGGCGTGTTGCGGAAGATCACCGGCTTCTTCGAGCGCCAGGAATGCGGGTACTGGTGCTTGAGCCTGCAGCGCGCGAACAGCGCGTTCTTTTCGATCAGCGCGTCGATGACGGCCTTGTTGGCATCGCCCTTCTTGCCGTTGTCGTCGATGACGCGCGCGGCCCCGCCCTCGCGGTCCGGGCCGAAGCCGGGCGCGTCCTTCGTCAGGAAGCCGGCGTCGTCGACGGTGAAGGGGATCGCCGTGTCGATGCCGCGCGCGGCAAGGTCGCGGCCGGCGTCCATCCACGCATCGAAGTCCTCGCGGCCGTGGCCGGGCGCGGTGTGGACGAAGCCGGTGCCGGCGTCGTCGGTGACGTGATCGCCCGCCAGCATCGGCACGGTGAAGCCGTAGCCGCCGCCAAAACCCTTCAACGGGTGGGAAAGCGCGAGCGCGGCAAGCTCGTCGGCCTTCACGTCGCGCAGGCGCCTGTAGGCGAGCTTGGCCTTGGCGAAGGAGTCTTCCGCGAGCGCGTCGGCGAAGATCAGCTTCTCGCCGGCCTGCGGGCCGAATTCGTTCTGCGCCTCCGTCACCTCGAAAAGTCCGTAGGCGATGCGCGGCGACCAGGCGACGGCGCGATTGCCGGGGATCGTCCACGGCGTCGTCGTCCAGATGACGACATGCGCGTCGGCCAGATCGCCGGACGCGCCGAGCACCGGGAACTTCACCCAGATCGTGTCGCTCTCGTAGTCGTGGTATTCGACCTCGGCCTCGGCCAGCGCCGTGCGCTCGACCACCGACCACATCACGGGCTTCGAGCCGCGATAGAGCTGGCCGGACATGGCGAACTTCATCAGCTCGCCGGCGATGCGCGCCTCGGCGTGGAAGGCCATCGTCGTGTAGGGATTGTCGAAATCGCCCTCGACGCCGAGGCGCTGGAACTCCTCGGTCTGGACCCTGATCCAGTGCTGGGCGAAGTCGCGGCATTCCCTGCGGAACTCGTTGACCGGCACCTCGTCCTTGTTCTTGCCCCTGGCGCGGTACTGCTCCTCGATCTTCCACTCGATCGGCAGGCCGTGGCAGTCCCAGCCCGGCACGTAGTTGGAGTCGAAGCCGCGCATCTGGAACGAGCGGGTGATGACGTCTTTCAGGATCTTGTTCAGCGCGTGGCCGATATGGATGTTGCCGTTGGCATAGGGCGGCCCGTCATGCAGCACGTAGAGCGGGCGCCCTGCGGCGCTTTCGCGCAGCTTCCTGTAAAGCTTCATCTCCTGCCAGCGCTTGACCAGCGCCGGCTCCTTCTCGGGCAGCCCGGCGCGCATCGGGAATTCGGTCTGCGGCAGATAGAGCGTCTTGGAATAGTCGATCTTGTCGGCGGTGTCGGTCATGGTCTCGTCGCATCGTCGGCCCGGTCGGCTGACCCGCCGGGCGAGGCTTCGTTCGTTCAGGCGAAGGGGCGCGCCGAAAAACGCGCGCAGGAACCCGGACCTTCCGGCAGCCGCTCAGGCCGCCCGGAAGGCCGGGCCAATAATTCGTATCGAGGTCGCGTGGAACGCGGCGCGCCGTTTCATGCCCTTGGTCATGATCGGGGCTTTTATCCGAGGGCGCGGCTGGAATAAAGAGGCGCCGGAATAAAGAGATGAATGCGTGGCGCCGCGCCGCGCCTCATCGCAGCGAGAAATCGAAGCGGTAGCTGGCCGAGGCGCCGATAAGCAGCTGGTCCCTCGAGCCGCGCTGGCGCACCAGGCTGGAATCGGCGGCCGGGCCGGTGAGACGCTGGTACTCGGCGAAGACGCTGGTGGTGAGCTGATCGGTGGTCTTCCACGTCACCGCGCCGCCGACGCCCCACGATTTCATGCCGCTGCCCGGATCGTAGCGCCCAAGGCCGGAGGCGAGCGCCTCGTCCGCATCGACGCCGTAGTACGCGTCGTAATAGCCGGCGGACGCCCACGAGGCGCGCGGGCCGCCGGAAATCTGGATGGTGTCGGTCACGTCCATGAAGGCGTCGGCGGCCAGGTCGACGACCACGCCGTCATGCGAGCGGATGCCATGGCGCACCTCGCCGCGCAGGCGCATGAAATCGGTGGGGTAGATCTCGGCGAAGATTCCGGCCTCGCCGCCGAACCGTACCTCGGACAAGCCCCTGACAGCGCGGTGGGTGTCGTCGTCGCGGCCCCAGATCAGCTTGCCGGCCGCGCCCGCCCGGAAGGTGCCGTTGTCGACGAACGCCCAGGAAATGTTGTCGTTGCGCGAGGAGAAGCGCGCCGACGGCCCGGCCTTGCCGATCGAGATCATCGGCTGGAAGGAAAACACCCGCCCCGACGCGCCCTCGAATTTCGGCGCGTTCAGCACCGCGCCGCCGACCTTGATATACCAGTCGCCGGAAAACCAGCTTTCGGCGGCGGCAGGGGCCGCGCCCATCGCGACCAGCGCCATCGCGGCGCCAATCCGTCTTGCAATTTTCATGTCAGGTGCCCACGCGGATACAGGAGAGGCTTTACGCCTCAGGCTGTGGGCCTTTTGGGTAAAATTTGAATTAAATGCCGCGAAAAGACCGCTCAGCCGGCGAAGGCGATGGCGGCGTCGAGCGGCGAAAGCGGCCTGACGCCGGCAAGCAACGCGCGCGCCTCGGCCTCGTCCTGCCGCATCCGGGCGACGAGGGCGTCGAGCCCGTCGAATTTTTCTTCCCCGCGCAGGAAGCCGAAGAAGGAGACGCAGGCGGTCTCGCCATAGAGGTCGCCGGAGAAATCGAACAGATAGGTCTCGAGCAGCGGCGCGCCGTTCTCGGTCACGGTCGGCCGGCGGCCGAAGCTCGCCACCCCGTCATGCAGCGCCCCGTTCTCCCGGCGCAGCCGGACCGCATAGATGCCGTGGGCGAGATCCGTCCCCTCCGGCAGGGCCATGTTGGCGGTGGGAAAGCCGAGCGTGCGGCCGAGCTTCTGGCCGTGGGAGATTTCGGCCTCGACCGTATAGCGATAGTCGAGGAGGCCCGCGGCCGCGGCAATGTCGCCCTCGGCCAGAAGACTGCGGATGCGGCTCGACGAGACGGCGTCAGCGCCCTCGTCGCAGAACGCCTCGACGCGGCTGACCCCGAAGCCGAGGCGTTCGCCCGCCTCGATCAGGAATTGCGGCGTGCCCTGCCGGTCCTTGCCGAAATGGAAGTCGTAGCCGGTAACGACATGGGCGATGCCGAGATCGGCGACGAGGATGCGGGCGACGAACTCCTCGGCCGGCAGGCAGGAGAAATCGCGGTCGAAGGGCTGCTCCACCACCGCGCCGAACCCCATCGCGCCGAGCAGGCGCGCGCGCATCGGCGCGGGCGTGATGCGGAACAGCGGCACGTCGGGGCGGAAGAGCTGGCGCGGATGCGGCTCGAAGGTCAGCACCAGCGCCGGCACGCCGAGCGCCCGCGCCTTGTCGAGCGCGCAGTCCAGCACGGCCTGGTGGCCGCGATGCACCCCGTCGAAATTGCCGATCGCCACCACCCCGCCGCGGAACGGGGCGGGCAGCGCGGCCGAAAGGGGAATGCGCCGGATGGTGTGGGCGGTCATGGACCTGTCTTATCTCAGACGCGGGATGGCGGCGACGGGGGAATAGCCGTGTTTTTCGAGAAAAGCGGCGATGCCGGCCGGGTCCGGTGCGTGGGCCGGGCCGTATTCGCCGGCATGGATGCCGCCCGAGACGAACAGCACGTCGATGCCGTTATCGGCCGCGCCCTTGATGTCGGTGAGGATGCCGTCGCCGATGGCGAGCGCCTCGCTCCTCGCCGCCTCGCGGCCGAGGATTTCGGATGCCGCGGCGAGCGCCGCCTCGTAGATCGGCCGGTGCGGCTTGCCGGCGATCTCGGTGCGGCCGCCGAGCCTTGCATAGTCGCGGGCGAGCGCGCCCGCGCACCAGATCAGCTCGTCGCCGCGCTCGACGACGATGTCGGGATTGGCGCAGATGAAAGGCAGGTTGCGGGCGCGGAAGCGCTCCAGCATTTCGGCGTAGTCTTCCGGCGTCTCGTCGTCGTCGAACATGCCGGTGCAGACGACGCCTTGAGCCTCGAACTCCTCGGTCAGCTCAACGTCGATGCCGTCATAGAGCGCGAAGTCGCGGTCGGGGCCGAGATGGAAGACGCGGCGCGGGCCGTTCTCGATCAGCCGGCGCGTCACGTCGCCCGACGAGACGATCGCATCGTAGCAGTCGGTCGGCACGTCGAGGAGCGCGAGCTGGTCGGCGACGCCGGCGCGCGGCCGCGGCGAGTTGGTGACGAGCACCACGGCCTGCCCCCGGGCCCGCGCGGCGCGCAGCGCGGCGACGGCGTCGGGAAAGGCGCGCATGCCGTTGTGCAGCACGCCCCACACGTCGCACAGGACGACGGCGTAGCCTTCGCTGATCTGGGCAAGCGTTTCGATCATATTCGCCATCGGCGGTCCGTCCAATCCTCGTCGCAGTCCCGGTCGCGGCCGGATGCGGCCGCGACCGGGCTTAGCCGAAGCGTTCCCCCCTGTCATCAGCTTTTACCCCGGCAGCGGGGTCGCCGTCGGCGGCCGGCAATGCCCCGACAAGGCCGTTGTGCGGAATTTGATGTTCCGGTCCGTCCGTTTGCCGCTATGGTGCGGCGCGAGGCGATCAGGGAGGGTTCAAAGGCATGACCACGCAGGCGACGGAAGCGGAAGTCCTGTTCGAAAAGCGCGGGCGCGCCGGCATCGTCACGCTCAACCGGCCGAAGGCGCTCAACGCGCTGAACAGCGCCATGGTGCGGCTGATCCATCCGCAGCTTGTCGCCTGGGCGTCCGACCCCTCGGTCGAGCTGGTCGTCGTGCGCGGCGCGGGTGAGAAGGCGTTCTGCGCCGGCGGCGACATCCGCCAGCTCCACGACTGGGGCAAGGCGGGCGATCCGGCGATGCTGGAATTCTACCACGAGGAATACCGGCTCAACGCCTTCATCAAGCGCTATCCCAAGCCCTATGTCGCCGTGGTCGACGGCATCGTCATGGGCGGCGGGGTCGGCCTGTCGGCCCATGGCAGCCACCGCGTCGCCGGTGAGCGGCTGATGTTCGCCATGCCGGAAACCGGCATCGGCTTCTTCCCCGATGTCGGCGGCACCTTCTTCCTGCCGCGCATGCCGGGTCGGACCGGCACCTGGCTTGCGCTGACCGCCGCGCGCCTCGGGCAGGCCGACGCGCTGTGGAGCGGCTTCGCCACCCATGCCGTCGCCTCCGCCGATCTCGGCGCGGTGGTCGACGCGCTGGCCGAAAAGGGCGACCCGGACGTGACCCTTGCCGCGTTCACGAGGCCGGCCAGCGATGCCCCGGCCGAGGTGCTGCTGCCCGTCATCGACCGCTGCTTCTCGGCCGACACGGTGGAAGGCATCCTCGCGCGGCTCGACGCCGAAGACGGCGAATGGGCGGCGAAACAGGCAGCGGCGATCCGCCAGAAATCGCCGACGAGCCTGAAGATCGCGCTGCGCCAGATGCGGGAAGGGGCGGCCGCCTCGTTCGAGGACTGCATGCGCACCGAATATCGCATCGTCAGCCGCATTCCGGCGGGCGTCGATTTCTACGAGGGCGTGCGCGCCGTCATCATCGACAAGGACAACGCGCCGAAATGGCGGCCGGACAGGCTGGAGGACGTCGCCGACGCCGCCATCGACGCCTATTTCGCCCCGCTCGCCAATGAACTTGACCTTGCCGAGCTCGACCTTGCCGCGCTCGACGCGGGATGAATCTTCGCTGAGCGGAATTGACCTCGGTCCGACTTTGCAACATACTCGGTAGTATGTTTTGCGAGGGAGGAGCCGGGATGGCGCACGCGGAGGCGGGCGAGGGGGAGTGTCGGCATGGCCACCGCGCTGGCGCCGGGCTGCGCGCGTCCCGATTTTATCCTCTCATCTATTTCCGGACACCGGTTCCGCCGGCGATCCCATAAGGCGCGGCGGGCATTGACGGACCGCGCCCCGACCGGGCAATGCGGGTCGACATTCGATTGACGAGAAAAGCGATCAGGGAAGCCAGGAAAATGACCGATTATGTGACAGTCACCCATGAAGACGGGATTGCGATCATCACGCTCGACAATCCCCCGGTCAACGCTCTGAGCCTGCATCTGCGCCAGCCTCTCTTCGCCGCCATCGAAGCGGCGCGCGACGATGCGGGCGTGAAGGGGCTGGTCATCGCCTGCGCCGGCCGCACCTTCGTATCTGGGGCCGACATTTCCGAGTTCGGCACCGACAGGGCACGGGCGACCCCGAGCCTGCCCGAACTGTGCGCGCTGCTGGAATCGCTGGAGAAGCCGGCGGTTGCAGCGATCCACGGCACCGCGCTCGGCGGCGGGCTGGAGCTTGCGCTCGCCTGCCATTACCGCGTCGCCGACAGGCAAGCCAAGGTCGGCCTGCCCGAGGTCAAGCTCGGCATCCTGCCGGGCGCCGGCGGCACCGTGCGCCTGCCGCGCGTCGCCGGGCCGGAGAAGGCGGTCAAGATGATCGTCTCGGGCAGCCCGATTGGCGCGGCCGACGCGCTGGCTTCCGGCATCGTCGACGAGATCGCGGAGGGCGACCTGACGGGCGCGGCGGTCGCCTTCGCCCGGAAGAAGGTCGCGGAAGGCGGGCCGCATCTGCCGGTGCGCGCCCGCAACGAGAAGATCGAGGCCACCCACGCCGACCCGGCCGCCTTCGAGGCGGCGGTGAAGCAGGCGACCGCCAAGACGCGCGGGCTGGAAGCCCCGCTCGCCTGCGCTGAAGCCGTGCGCAACGCGGTCGAGCTTTCCTTCGACGAGGCGCTGAACAAGGAGCGCGAGCTGTTCACCCGCCTCGTCTCCGGCGTGCAGTCGCGGGCGCAGCGGCACCTGTTCTTCGCCGAGCGCGAGGCGGCCAAGATCCCCGGCGTCGGCAAGGACGTGACGCCGCGCGAGATCAGGAAGGTCGGCATCATCGGCGCAGGCACCATGGGCGGCGGCATCGCCATGGCCTTCGCCAATGGCGGCTACCCGGTCACGATGCTGGAGGCGAGCGAGGAGGCGCTCGACCGCGGCTTCGCCACCATCGAGAAGAACTACGCCATTTCCGTCCAGCGTGGCTCGCTGTCGGAGGAAGACAAGGCCAAGCGGCTCGCGCGCTTCTCGCGCACCACCGACTATGCCGACCTCGCCGACGCCGACCTGATCATCGAGGCGGTGTTCGAGGAGATGTCGGTCAAGCAGGATGTGTTCGGCAAGCTCGACAAGGTCGCCAAGCCCGGCGCGATCCTCGCCACCAACACCTCCTATCTCGACGTCAACCGGATCGCTTCCTTCACCGCGCGGCCGCAGGACGTGGTCGGCCTGCACTTCTTCTCACCCGCCAACGTCATGAAGCTCCTCGAGATCGTGCGCGGGGAAAAGACCGCGCCGGATGTGCTGGCGACCGTGCTCACCGTGGGCAAGCGCATCGGCAAGGTGCCGGTCGTCGTCGGCGTCTGCCACGGCTTTGTCGGCAACCGCATGCTCGGCGCGCGCGGCGACGACCTCGAGCCGCTGCTGCTCGAAGGCGCCGCGCCCGAGCAGATCGACCGCGTGTTCACCGATTTCGGCTTCGTCATGGGGCCGTTCGCGATGTGGGATCTCGCCGGCCTCGACGTCGGCTGGCGTAACCGCAAGTCGCTCGGCAAGACCGCAGTGATCGGCGATGCGCTGTGCGAGCGCGGCCGCTTCGGCCAGAAGACCGGCAAGGGCATGTATCTCTACGAGAACGGCTCGCGCACGCCCACGCCCGACCCCGAGGTGGCCAAGCTGATCGAGGACAAGGCGGCCGAGCGCGGCATCGAGCGCCGCGCCATCTCCGACCAGGAGATTATCGAGCGCACGCTCTACCCGATGATCAACGAGGCCGCGCTCATCCTCGAGGAGAAGATCGCGTCGCGGCCGTCCGACATCGATATCGTCTGGGTGAACGGCTACGGCTTCCCCATCGGCAAGGGCGGCCCGATGTTCTGGGCCGATCTGGAGGGGCTTAAGACCATCGTCGAGCGCCTCGACCACTGGCACGCGCGCACCGGCAAGAAGGTGTTCGAGCCGGCGGCGTCGCTGCGCCGCCTCGCCGACACCGGCGGCAGCTTTTCCGCGCGCCCGGCCTGAAACCGAACCGACCTGAAGGGAGAACGACAATGACGGAAGCCGTAATCGTCTCGACAGCGAGAACCCCGGTCGGCAAGGCCTATCGCGGCGGGCTGAACGACACGCCGGGCCACCGGCTCGGCGGCCATGCCATTGCTCAGGCGCTGGCGCGCTCGGGCCTCGACGGCGGCGAGATCGAGGACGTGGTCATGGGCTGCGCCATGCAGGAGGGCACGACGGGTCTGAACGTCGCGCGCCGGGCGCTGCTCGCCGCCGGCCTGCCGGTGACGGTCGCCGGCACCACCATCGACCGCCAGTGCTCGTCGGGCCTGCAATCCATGGCGCTGCTCGCCAACGCCATCCGCAACGACGGCGTCGTCGCCGGCATTGCCGGCGGGCTGGAATCGATCAGCCTCGTCCAGAACGACCACCGCAACACTTTCCGCCTGTTCGACGAGACGCTGAGCGGCCCGGCCGCCGACGTCTACATGCCGATGATCGACACAGCCGAGGTGGTGGCCAAGCGCTACGGCATCAGCCGCGAGCGGCAGGACGAATACGGGCTGGAAAGCCAGCGCCGCGTCGCGGCCGCGCGCGCGGCCGGCCTGTTCGATGCCGAGATCGCGCCGATCAGGACGCGCATGGCGGTGATCGACAAGGAGACGAAGGCGGTCAGCCACCGCGACGTCGAGGTCGCCGCGGACGAAGGCCCGCGCGCCGACACCACCCCCGAGGGGCTCGCGGCGCTGAAGCCGGTGCGCGAGGGCGGCACCATCACCGCCGGCAACGCCAGCCAGCTTTCCGACGGCGCCTCGGCCAACGTGATGATGAACGCGAAGGAGGCCGAGAAGCGCGGCCTCACGCCGCTCGGCATCTTCCGCGGCTTCGCCGTTGCCGGCTGCGAGCCGGACGAGATGGGCATCGGCCCGGTCTTCGCCGTGCCGCGCCTGCTGGAGCGCCATGGGCTCAAGGTCGACGACATCGGCCTGTGGGAGCTGAACGAGGCCTTCGCCGTGCAGGTCCTTTATTGCCGCGACCGGCTCGGCATCGACCCGGAAAAGCTCAACGTCAACGGCGGAGCCATCGCGCTCGGCCATCCCTACGGCATGTCGGGCTCGCGCCTCGCCGGCCACGCGCTGATCGAGGGCAAGCGCCGCGGCGTGAAATACGCCGTGGTGACGATGTGCATCGGCGGCGGCATGGGCGCTGCCGGCCTGTTCGAGATCGCCTGAGGGAACGACGATGGACCTTCGCTATTCACCGGAAGAACTCGCCTTCCGCGACGAGGTGCGTGCCTTCCTCGCCGACAATCTGCCGGAGGACATCCGCCGCCGGATGATCGACGGCGACTACGGCAACAAGGAAGACCTCGTCCTGTGGTCGCGCATCCTCAACGCGAAGGGCTGGGCCGTGCCGCACTGGCCGAAGGAATATGGCGGCACCGGCTGGGACCCGATGCGGCAATACATCTTCCTCGAGGAAACGCAGAAATGGCCGGCGCCGCAGCCGCTCGCCTTCGGCGTCAACATGGTCGGCCCGGTCATCTGCGCCTTCGGCAACGCGGCGCAGAAGGCGCACTACCTGCCGCGCATCGCCAATCTCGACGACTGGTGGTGCCAGGGCTTCTCCGAGCCAGGCGCCGGCTCCGACCTCGCCTCGCTCAGGACGCGCGCGGTGCGCGACGGCGACCACTACATCGTCAACGGCCAGAAGACGTGGACGACGCTGGCGCAGTACGCCGACTGGATCTTCTGCCTCGTGCGCACCGATCCCGAGGCCAAGAAGCAGCAGGGCATCTCCTTCCTGCTGATCGACATGAAGACGCCCGGCATCGAGGTGCGCCCCATCGTCACCATCGACGGCGGGCGCGAGATCAACGAGGTGTTCCTGACCGACGTGCGCGTGCCGGTCGAGAACCTCGTCGGCGAGGAGAACAAGGGCTGGGACTATGCCAAGTTCCTCCTCGGCAACGAGCGCACCAACATCGCCCGCGTCGGCATGTCCAAGCAGCGCATCGCCCGCATCCGCGAGCTGGCGGCGCTGGAATTCTCCGGCGGCCGGCCGCTGATCGAGGACGAGCGGTTCCGCGAGAAGCTGGCCGCGATCGAGGTCGAGCTGAAGGCGCTGGAGCTGACGCAGCTTCGCGTCGTCGCCGCCGACGCCAGGCGCGGCAGCACCGGCAGGCCGGACCCGGCCTCCTCGATCCTCAAGATCAAGGGCTCGGAGATCCAGCAGGCGACCACGCATCTGCTGATGCAGGTGATGGGGCCGCATGCGCTGCCTTACCATCCCCACGATCTCGACGGCTCCAACGAGCCGCCGATCGAGCCGGACTACGCCGGGCCGGCCGCGCCGCACTATTTCAACTACCGCAAGGTCTCGATCTACGGCGGCTCGAACGAGATCCAGAAGAACATCATCGCCAAGGCCGTACTGGGGTTCTGACCATGGATTTCGACCTGACAGAAGAACAGTCCATCCTCAAGGATTCGCTCGACCGGCTGCTCGCCGAGCATTACGGCTTCGAGGAGCGCCGCCGCATCATGGCCTCGCCGGAGGGTTGGAGCGGCGAGATGTGGGGCCGCTATGCCGAGATGGGGCTGATGGCGCTGCCCTTCGCCGAGGAAGACGGCGGCCTCGGCGGCACGCCGGTCGAGACCATGCTGGTGATGGAGGCCTTCGGCAAGGCGCTGGCGCTCGAGCCCTATCTGCCGACCGTGGTGCTCGGCGGCGCGCTGATCCGCTTCGGCGGCGACGACGCCCAGCGGGCCGAGCTGGTGCCGGCGGTGGCCGAAGGGTCGCTGAAGCTCGCCTTCGCGCAGGGCGAGCGCAATTCGCGCTACGACCTTCACCATGTCGAGACGACGGCGACGAAGGACGGCGCCGGCTGGCGCATCTCGGGCCGGAAATTCGTGGTGCTCGGCGGCGACAGCGCCGACAGGCTGTTCGTCACCGCCCGCACGGCGGGCTCGGCGCGCGACGAGGGCGGCATCGGCGTCTTCCTCGTCGATGCTGGCGCGGACGGCGTTTCGGTGCGCGGCTACCGCACGCAGGACGGCCAGCGCGGCGCGGAGGTGACGTTCGACAATGTCGCCGTCGGCGCGGACGCCGCGTTCGGCGACCCCGAAGGCGGGCTCGGGCTGGCGCGTCGCGCGGTCGACGCCGGCATCGCCGCGCTCTGCGCCGAGGCGATCGGCGCGATGGGAGCGATGCACGCGCTGACCGTCGACTACCTCAAGGTGCGCAAGCAGTTCGGCGTGCCGATCGGCCAGTTCCAGGTATTGCAGCACAAGGCGGTGGACATGTTCGTCGCCATCGAGCAGGCGCGCTCGATGGCGTTCTACGCCACCTCGATGGCCGACAGCGACGACGCGGCCGAGCGGGCGGCCGCCATCCATGCCGCCAAGGCGGAGATCGGGCGCGGCGGCCGGCTTTGCGGCGAGAATGCCATCCAGCTCCATGGCGGCGTCGGCATGACCGAGGAATATGCCGTCGGCCACTACTTCAAGCGCGTGACCATGATCGACGCGACGTTCGGCGATGCCGACCATCATCTGCGCGCGCTGGCGGCCAAGGGCGGCCTGTTCCGGGCGGCGTGAGAGAATCCGGCCGCGCCTGCCTTTGGCCGCATGTCTTGGCAAAGCGCGGCCGAACGCCTAGATGATTTTCCCGCAACCGGGAAACGCGCCATGGAAATCCGCCAGATCACCGAAGACTATTTCGTCGCGCCGCAGATCGCGGTTGACGACATCGCCGCGATCAGGGAGGCGGGGTTCAGGAGCGTGATCTCCAACCGCCCGGATGCCGAGGACGGCGCGGTGCCGCATGGCGAGGTCGAGGCGGCGGTGCGCGCGGCCGGGCTGGAGTTCCGCTACATCCCCGTGGTCAGCGGTTCGCTGACGCAGGAGAACGTCGATGCGCAGGCGAGGGCGCTCGACGAGCTGCCGAAGCCGGTCCTCGCCTATTGCCGCTCGGGCGCGCGCTGCACCAACCTCTACATGCTGGTGCGCCAGCAGAACGGCTGACGCGGGCTCAGTAGAGCCACCTGACCATGAACAGCGAGATCGCCGGGAAGGCGATGAGGAGAACCGTGCGCGCGATGTCGGACAGGACGAAGGGCGTCACGCCGCGATAGGTGGCGAGGACGGGCACGTCCTTGGCCATCGAGTTGATGACGAAGAGGTTCATGCCCACCGGCGGCGTGATCAGCCCGACCTCGACCACGACCAGCACGAGGATCCCGAACCAGATCGCGAACTCCTCGGCCCCCATGCCGAAGTCGAGGCCGCTGACCAGCGGGAAGAAGATCGGCACGGTGAGCAGGATCATGGAGAGCGAATCCATGAAGCAGCCGAGGACGAGGTAGAAGATCAGGATGCCGACCAGCACCGTCCACGGGTCGAGCCCCTGCCCGGCGATAAAGGCGGCGGCCGCTGCCGGAAGCTGGGAAAGGGCGAGGAAGCTGTTGTACATCGCCGCGCCGAAGACGATGAAGAAGATCATCGCCGTCGAGGTCGCGGTGGCGAGGATCGCCTCGACGAGCGTGCGCCGCGTCAGTCCGCCGTTGACGAACGCGATCAGCCCGGTGCCGGCCGCGCCGACGGCCGCGCCTTCCGTCGGGGTGAACCAGCCGGCATAGATGCCGCCGACGACGGCGAGGAAGACGGCGGCAACCGGCCAGACCTCGGCGAGCGCCGAAAGGCGCTCGTGCCACGGCTGGCGCGGGCTCGACCCGGCGGATTCAGGATAGAGCCGCACATAGAGCGCGATGGCGATCATGTAGCCGATGGCGGCGAGCACGCCCGGCACGAAGGCGGCGACGAACAGCTTGGCGACGTTCTGCTCGGCAAGGACGGCGTAGATGACCAGCACCACCGAGGGCGGGATCAGGACGCCGAGCGTGCCGCCGGCGGCGAGCGTGCCGGTGGCGAGCGCGCCGGAATAGCCGTAGCGGCGCAGCTCCGGCAGCGCCACCTGCGACATGGTGGCGGCGGTGGCGAGCGAGGAGCCGCAGATGGCGCCGAAGCCGGCGCAGGCGCCGATGGCCGACATGGCGACGCCGCCGCGCCGGTGGCCGAGAAAGGCGTTGGCGGCCCTGAACAGCGATTGCGACATGCCGCCGAGCGAGGCGAACTGGCCCATCAGCAGGAACAAAGGCACGATGGACAGCGAGTAGCTTGAGAAGGTCGAGTAGGTCTCGACCTTCAGCCGCGACAGGATCGGCGCGGTCGTGCCCATGACGAGCCACGTGCCGACGAGCCCGCACAGGAGCATGGCGAGGCCGATGGGCACGCGCAGGAAGATCAGCGCGAGCAGCGCCGGAAACGACCAGAAGCCGAGCTCGAGGTTGCTCAAGGCGCGTCCCCTGCCTCGGCGGGCGCTAGGAATTCGCGCAGGCGCTGGAGGACCGCGTAGACGGAGACGACGACGCCCGCCGCCGCCGCGACGAAGGCCGCGGCGTAGCTCCACCAGAGCGGGAATTGCAGGATGAACGTCGTTTCGTGGTAGCGCAGCTTGTCGGCGACGCCGTGCCACAGCCGCCAGGCGATCAGGACGACGACCGCCGTCATCAGGATCTCGCAGACGAGATCGATCAGGCGGTTGGCGCGCTCAGGGAACAGGCGGGTGAAGACGTCGACCGTGGCGTGGCCGCGCCGGAGCTGGCACCACGGCAGGAAGGCGAAGACGGCGAAGGCGGTCAGCGCCTCGACCAGCTCGAAATCGCCGGGCACCGGCCCCAGCCCCTGCCGCGTGAAGGCGCGGCCGGTGATGGAGGCGACGGTCAGCACCGTCACGGCGACGAGGACCAGTCCGCCGAGGATGGCGAGCAGGCGGGCGAGCCGTTCGACGATTGCCGAAATCCTGTCCACGCCCTCTTTCCTGCCTCGACCCATGCGATGTGCGGTGCGCTATTGTTCCTGCGTGTACTTGGCGATCAGCGCCCGCGCCCCGTCGACGAGCGCCTGCCCGTCGAAGCCGCGGCCGTTCATCTCCTCGATCCAGCCGTCGATCACCGGCTGCGAGGCTTCTTTCCATGCTGCGGTGGCCTCGGCGTCCAGCCGGACGATGCTGTTGCCGCGATCGACAGCGAGCTGGCGCGCGGGGCCGTCATAGTGCTCCTGCGTCCAGCCGAACAGGCCGGAAAGCTCGCGCCCGGAATTGTCGTCGATCACCTTCTTCAGGTCATCCGGCAGGGCCTCGTAGCGCGCCTTGTTCATGGCGAGGACGAAGGTCGCGGTATAGAGCGCCTGTCCCTCCGCGAACTCGGTGTGGTGGCCGACCAGCTCCTCGATCTTGACCGAGGGCGCGACCTCCCACGGCACCACCGCGCCGTCGATGACGCCGCGCGACAGCGCCTCGGTGACGGCCGGGACCGGCATGCCCACCGGCGTCGCGCCGAGATGGCCGAGCAGCGTGTTGACGATGCGGCTCGGCGCGCGCAGCTTCATGCCCTTGAGGTCATCGAGCTTTTCCACCTTCTGGCGGGAATGGATCACGCCCGGCCCGTGCGTCCATGTCGCGATCATGTGGACGTCGGCGAACTCGCCGTCCTTCATATGCTCCTCGAACATGTCCCAATAGGCCATCGAGGCGGCCTTGGCGTTGGTCATGATGAAGGGAAGCTCGAACACCTCGGTGGTGGGGAAGCGCCCGGGTGTGTAGCCCGGCAGGGTCCAGACGATGTCGACGGTGCCGTCCTGCGCCTGGTCGATGAGCTGCGGCGGCGTGCCGCCGAGCTGCATCGCCGGATAGCGCTCGATCCTGATGCGACCGCCCGATGCGGCTTCCACGCGGTCAGCCCATGGGTGCAGCAGGTTGGTCGGCACGTTGGCCTGCGCCGGCAGGAACTGGTGCAGCCTGAGCGTCACCTCCTGTGCGCTTGCGGGGAACGTGGCGGCGAGCCAGCCGAGAACGGCCGCGGAAGCGGCGCGGAGCAGGACGCGCGGGGCCGGAAACTTCATTTCATCCTCCTGGAACGAAGAACGGTTTACGAGCCCGCCGGCGGGGAACGTCAGTTCCAGCCTTCGAGTCTCGCGCATGCTGCCGCTGGCTTACACGGCGCCGGCCCATCGGAAAAGGTGGAGAAGGGCGAAACCGGCGACAATGGCGATCAGGCGCCCGTTCATCCGCCAGCGCATCGCCTGCGTTTCCTCGTCCTGCGCGACGCGGACATTCAACGCCACGGGGATGACGTTGGCGTAGCCCGGCAAGCCGTGCTTGAGCAGCGGCCGGCCCGAGCGGGCCTCGATGCGGTAGCACAGCCGCGTCGCCGAGATCAGCAGCGCGATGCTGGCGAGGCCCCACAGCGCGCTCAGCCAGAAAAAGACGGATCTCGTGACTTCCGCTTCCATTCGCCACCCCGCACAGCCGATCCGCCACCGTCAGGGTCGGCCGGAACGGAGGCGCACTCTACGCCGGGATGCCCTTGTCGCCAACGGGTGAAACGAGGCTCAGCCCGCCGCCTTCATCGGCTCCGCGCCGGCCTTGCCGCCCTTCAGGGCATGGAGCTCCAGCCACGCGCGCGCCTCGTCCTGCGGCATCGGGAAGGCGACGGCATAGCCCTGCACCTGGTCGCAGCCCAGCGCCATCAGCGACGACAGCTCCGCCTCGGTCTCCGCGCCCTCGGCGACGATCTCGATGTCGAGACCCTGCGCCAGATCGGTGATGGCGCGGACGATCTTGGCGTTCTCGCCGCCCCGGTCGATGTTCTGCACGAAACGGCGGTCGATCTTCAGACGGTCGATCTCGCTCGGGCTGACATGGCTGAGCGAGGCGTAGCCGGTGCCGAAATCGTCGAGCTCGAGATGCACGCCAGCCGCGCGCACCTGCGACAGCGTGCCGGTGATTCCGGTCTTGTCGTCGTCGAGGATCACCGATTCGACGATCTCCAGCGACAGCTTGCCCGTCGGCAGGTCGGCCTCCTCCAGAGTCCCGGAGAGGAAATCGATGAAATCGGCCTCGCGCAGCTCGGTGCCGGAGACGTTGAGCGCGAGGCGCCCGAACTCGATGCCCTCGCGGTGCCATTTTGCCGCCTCGAGGATGGCCTTGCGCATGGCGATGCGCCCGATCGCCGGCATGAAGCCGGCCTTCTCGGCGACGGGGATGAACGCGTCCGGCCGCACCATGCCGCGCCGCGCGTGCGGCCAGCGTATCAGTGCCTCGACCCCGACGATGTTGCCCTGCGACAGCGAGACCTGCGGCTGGAAGTGCACGGTGAACTCCTGCGCGGCGATCGCCTCGCTAAGGTCGCGTTCGAGCTGCTTGCGATGCTCCATGTCCTGGCGCAGCTCGCCCGAGAAGAAGGCGAACGAGCCGCCGCCCTCCTTCTTCGCGGCGTAGAGGGCGAGATCGGCATGAACGATCAGGTCGGCGCTGTTGTCGGCGTCGGCCGGGTAGATGGCGATGCCGGCGCTGGCGCCGCATTCGATCGGCGTTCCCTCGTAGACCATCGGCTCGTTGATCCGCGCCAGGGTGCGGCGGACGATTTCCTCGATCTCGCCGTCGTCGCCGGCATCCGGCAGCACCATGACGAACTCGTCGCCGCCGAGGCGCACGCACACGTCGGCGGGGCGGCAGCAGGTGCGCATGCGCTGGGCGGTGGTGACCAGCACGAAGTCGCCGGCGGCGTGGCCGAGCGAATCGTTGATCTGCTTGAAGCGGTCGAGGTCGATCTGGATCACCGCCAGCCGCTCGCCCTTGCGCGCCGCCGCCGCCAGCAGCGTCTCGAAGCTGGCGCGCAGGAAGCTGCGGTTGTTCAGCCCGGTCAGGCCGTCATGGGCGGCGATGAAGGCCATGGCATTGCGGGCGTCGACCAGCTCGCTCGTCCGGCGGCGGATCATCTCCGTCATCGGCCGGAAGATGAAGAGGGCGACGAAGCCGAGAACGCCGATCATGGCGTAGAACAGCATGCGATGGACGGAGAGCATCCGGTCGAGCAGGGCCTGCGAGTTGGCCGCGAGGTGCTCGCCGAGCGCGGTGTAGCCGGCGAGCGCGGCCCCGGCGACCGTGTCGTCTAGCAGCGCCCGCTCGGCGCTGCCCTGATAGCCGCCGCCGGGAATGCTGAGGCCGGAGCTGGTCTCCAGCGCCGAGGCGAGGCGCAGGCCGTTGGCGATGAGGTTCGAGGCGAAATGGTCGAGATGGTGCGGGCCGCTGAACAGGATCATCCTCACCGTTGCCGAGGAGGGGGAGGAGCCGTCGATCTCGGTCGCGGTGATGACGTAGTCGTAGTTTTCCTCGAACTGGCGGATCGAGTCGCGCAGCGAGGCGATCAGGGTCTTCTGCGCCTCGGGGTTGGCCTGCCGGGCGGCGTTCGACAGGAAGACGATGCGCTGCGACAGCGTCTTCTGGGTGTCGACCTGCGCCATCAGCGCGTCGTCGCGCTGGTGCGCCGCCATCATGTGCTGGAGCAGGATATAGGTCGCCAGCGCCATCGCGCCGACGATCAGCAACGCAACCCAGTAGGCGGTCCTGATGAACAGGATCAGCCTGCGGGCTCCCATTGCCTGGGATTCGACCGATGCCATCAACTCCGTCCCCCCTTCAATGGCATGTGTTCGTGGTGCCACTCCACCATGGAGAGGTTAAGAAGTGGGGCGGCGGCGCGCGCGCGGCGAGCCCGCGTCGCCTTCATGGTTAGGGAAGGGTTGCGCGGCCGCGCCATCCCCTGACGCGGCCGGACGAATCCCGTTATGATCGGCCATGGCCATCCGTCATCTTTCCGAAACCGTCATCAACCGCATCGCCGCCGGCGAGGTGATCGAGCGTCCCGCCAGCGTCGTCAAGGAGCTGGTCGAGAACGCGCTCGACGCCGGGGCCTCGCGCGTCGAGGTGGCGACGGCTGGCGGCGGGCTCGCCTTTATCCGCGTCGGTGACGACGGCACGGGCATGGACGCGCGCGATCTCGCGATGAGCGTCGAGCGCCATTGCACCTCCAAGCTCACCGACGACATCGACGATATCCGCTCGCTCGGCTTCCGCGGCGAGGCGCTGCCGTCGATCGGCTCGGTCGGCAAGCTGTCGATCCGCTCGCGCACCGACGGCGCCGATGCCGGCCACGAGATCGCCGTCACCGGCGGCAGGGTGTCGCCGGTGCGCCCGGTCGCCGCCAATCGCGGCACGCTGGTCGAGGTGCGGGACCTGTTCTTCGCCACGCCGGCGCGGCTGAAGTTCATGAAGGGCGAGCGCGCCGAGGCATCGGCGATCACCGAGGTGGTGCGGCGCATCGCCGTCGCCTTCCCGGCGGTGCGCTTCACGCTATCCGGCTCCGACCGCACGGTGCTCGACCTCGCGGCCTGCGGCGGCCACGGCGAGCGCGTCGCCCAGGTCCTCGGCCGCGAGTTCGCCGACAACGCGCTCGAGATCGAGGCGGTGCGCGAGGGCGTGCGGCTGACCGGCTTCGCCTCGATCCCGTCCTACAGCCGGGCGAACTCGCTCCACCAGTATCTCTACGTCAACGGAAGGCCGGTGCGCGACCGCTGGCTGGCCGGGGCGCTGCGCGGGGCCTATGCCGACGTGCTGCCGCGCGACCGCCACGCCGTCGCGGCGCTGTTCGTCGAACTCGACCCGGCGCTGGTCGACGTCAACGTCCACCCGGCCAAGGCGGATGTGCGCTTCCGCGATCCGGGGCTGGTGCGCGGGCTGATCGTCGGCTCGATCCGCGAGGCGCTGGCGCGCTCCGGCATCCGCGCGGCGACCACCGGAGCCGGGGCGATGCTCTCGGCCTTCCGCCCCGGCGGCAATGGCGCCCATGATTATGCCGGGACGGGTGGAGGCTCGGCATCCCATGGCGGCTGGCAGCCGGCCCGCCCTTCCGCGCCCGCCTTCGACGCCGGCTCCTCGTTCCAGCGTCCGCTCGGGCTCAGTGAGGCGGCCGCGCCCTATCACGCGCCGAGCGCCGACGCCCGCGCAGGCATTCAGGACGCCGCGCCTGAACTGACGGCGCGCCCGCTCGGCGCGGCGCGGGCGCAGGTGCACGAGAACTACATCGTCGCCCAGACCGACGATTCGCTCGTCATCGTCGACCAGCACGCCGCGCATGAGCGGCTGGTCTACGAGGCGCTGAAGGAGGCGCTGGCCGCGCGGCCGGTGCCGTCGCAGATGCTGCTGCTGCCGGAGATCGTCGACCTCGCCGAGGACGACGCCGAGCGGCTCGCCGGCCATGGCGAACTCCTGTCGCGGTTCGGGCTGGCGCTCGAGCGCTTCGGGCCGGGCGCGGTCGCGGTGCGGGCGACGCCGTCGATGCTGGGCGAGGTCGACGTGCAGAAGATGGTGCGCGACCTCGCCGACGAGATCGCCGAGAGCGACACGGTGGAGACGCTGAAGGAGCGGCTCGACGCCATCGCCGCCACCATGGCCTGCCACGGCTCGGTGCGCTCGGGCCGGCGGCTGCGGCCCGACGAGATGAACGCGCTGCTGCGCCAGATGGAGGCGACGCCCGGCTCCGGCACCTGCAACCATGGCCGGCCGACCTATATCGAGCTCAAGCTGTCTGATATCGAGCGGCTGTTCGGCCGGCGCTGAGCAGGGGAGTGACACCCGCCACGCTCCGGCCGCAATGGCGCGTCAAGCGCAGGTTCGGGCAATGGGGCATGGGAACAATGGATGCCATCGACGTCGTCTTTCGCCTGATCGGCGCTTTCTACGTGTTCGCCGGCTGGCTCGGCCTGCGTGCCATCCTGATGGATTCGGTGCTCGACAAGGCGCTGGCCGCCCTGTCCGCCGGCAAGGAGGATCCGTCCGAGACGCGGCGGCGCTGGATCCTCGGCGCGTCGACCGTGCTGATCGGCGCGAGCGGCGCGGCGCTTCTGACGATGAGCAGCTGGGCGCTGCCGCTCTTCGTCTTCTGCGCGGCGAGCCAGGCGATCTGGATCGGCGGCGCGCGGCGCTTCTTCATCGCGCCGGAGGACGACGACGAGGCCGGGCGCAGGCAGGTCCGCAACGCCGCCATCCTCTATGGCGCGGTCGCGCTCGGCGTCGTCTGGCTGTGGGGCACTGGCCGCCTCCTGCCGTGGGACGAGCCGTTCGGCGTCGTCGGAACCGCGCTCACCGCCGCGGGGCTCGGGCTCTGGTTCGTCTACCACATGGCATGGAAGGCGGCCTCGCCCGGCGTCTTCGATCCAAACGACGATGTGGAGGACGTGCCCGCGCCGGCGCGCATCGTGATTTCGCCGAGACAGGGCTTCTATCCCTTGATCGACGCCGATACCGGGCAGCGCTTCAGCCACATGTACTGGTACGACGGCACGCTCGGCTTCCGTATCGAGGACTGGGACGACGTGTTTCAGGAGGCGTTCACGCTCGAGGACGTGCCGCAGGGGCCGGATTTCGCCTCGCCGGAAGCCGAGGCGGCGTGGCGCGCCGAAGGGCTGGCCATCGCAGAGGCGCTGAAAGAAATCCTCGGGCCGGAGAATGTCATCTTTGTCGAGGGCTGGGAGACGGGGCAGGGCGCGGATGCTTGACCTCGCCGCGCTTTTGTGGCGGAACCGGGAAAATCGCAGTTCCGGGCCGGAAGCCATCTCGGCTTCCGACGGACCTGCTCCAGAAGGCGTGACGACATGAACCGTTTCGAAGGACCCGGCGGCAGGGAAGCGCGCATCCGTTATCTCGACGGGGATTTTCAGGTGCTGTCGCCCGGCGCTTTCGTGCGCTGCGCCGTCACCGGCGACACCATCCCGCTCGACGACCTGAAATACTGGAGCGTGGCGCGGCAGGAGCCCTATGTCAGCGCCGCGATCTCGCTCGCCCGCGAGCTGGAGCTGAACCCCGACCTGCGCAGGCGCTGACCGGAGCAATTCCAGGAAAAGTGTGAAGCACTTTTCCGTCTGGAATTGCGCCAAGAATGTCGATCATTTTTCCAGCCGGCGCCGCCTCCACGCCTCCAGCGTCTCCGAGACGATGGCGCGCGGGGCGCTGGCGATGTCGAACACGGCCTCGATCTCGATCACTTTTGCCTGCCGCTTCAGCGCGGCGATCGCCTCGCCGCCGTGGTCGAGGCGCACCGCGTCCTTGGCGGTGGTGACGATCGTCAGCCCCTGCGCCTCGGCCGTGGCGAGAAGGTCCTCGGCATCGAACGCGCTGTAGAAATGGTGGTCGCCGAAGCTCCTGGCCACCGCCACCTCACCGCCCACCGCCGCCACCGTGTCGAAGAACTTGCCCGGATCGCCGATGCCGGCGAAGGCGAGGCAGCGCGCGCCGGCGATGCCCTGCGGCGGGCGCGCGAGCACATGCGCCTCGAAGAAGGCGCGGCCGGCGCGCGCGGCCTGGCGCAGCACGCGGTTGGCGCCGTCGCCCTCGCCGACCTTCAGCACGGCGTCGGTGAAGCGCATCTGCTCTGTCAGGCCGGCGCGCATCGGGCCGGCGGGGATGACATGGCCGTTGCCGACGCCGCGCCGGGCGTCGACCACGATCAGGGCGTAGTCGATATGGATGCGCGCGCTCTGGAAGCCGTCATCCATGATGAGGAAGTCGCAGCCTTGCGCGATAAGTGCCCGCGCGCCGGCCGCGCGGTCGGCCGAGACGGCGACGGGGGCGGCGCGGGCCAGAAGCATCGGCTCGTCGCCAACATGGCGGGCGCTATCGTGGTCGGGATCGACGAGATGCGGGTGGCCGGAGACCGAGCCGCCATGGCCGCGCGAGAGGATGCCGGGCGTCAGCCCCATCGCCGCGGCCTGCCGGGCAAGTGCGATCGCCACCGGAGTCTTGCCGGAGCCGCCGACCGTCAGGTTGCCGACGCAAAGGACCGGGGCGGGGATCTTCTCGCGCGGCGCGGTGCGCATCCGCTTCGCCGCGACCGCGCCGTAAGCGGCCGCGAACGGCCACAGCGCGAAGGCGCGCCAGTCGGCCTTGCCCCACCAGAAGGGCGGCGCCTCGCTGACCATCGCCTCAGCGCTTGCCGCCCGCCGAGGCGTCCAGCCGTGCCTGGACGATCAGCGGGTTGACGTAGGGCTCGAGCGTATGGAGCGTGCGCGTCAGCGCGCCGCGCATGCCGTCGACGGTGCGCCGGCCGGCCTCCATCATCTTGTGGCGCTCGGCGTCGTTGGTCAGCAGGTAGTTCACCGCGCCGGCGAGGGTCTCCTTGTCGCGCACGAAGCGCGCCGCGCCGCTGGCCGCGAGCTTCTGGTAGGCGTCGCGGAAATTCTGGACGTTGCGGCCGGACAGCACCGCGGTGTCGAGCATGGCCGGCTCCAGCGGGTTCTGCCCGCCCTTGGCCGTCAGCGAGCGGCCGACGAAGGCGATCTCGGTCAGCCGAAGATAAAGCCCCATCTCGCCGATCGTGTCGCCGAGGAAGATGTCGGTGCCCGGCGCGATGCGGTCGCCGGCGCTGCGCCGGGCGACGGAAAGGCCGGCGGCCGCGCAGGCGGCGGCGATGTCGTCGGCGCGCTCGGGATGGCGCGGGACGATGATCGTCAGGAGATCGGGATGGCGCGGGCGCAACAGCCGGTGGACGTCGAGGGCGGCCGCCTCCTCGCCGTCATGCGTCGAGATCGCCGCCCAGGTCCTGCGCCGGCCGATCTCGCTTTTGAGGCGCGCGAGCTCGGCGGCGTTCACCGGCGGCTCGACCGTGTCGCCCTTCAGATTGCCGGAAACCGTAACCGGCCGCGCGCCGAGGTGGCGGAACCGCTCGGCGTCCGTCTCCGACTGGGCGATGACATGGGCGAGGTTCTCGAACAGCGCCTCGGCGAGATAGCTGCGCTTAGACCAGCTGGCGAAGGAGCGATCGGACAGGCGGCCGTTGACCAGAACCTGCGGCACCCGCCGCGCGCCGAGCTCGAGGATGGTCATCGGCCAGATTTCCGACTCGGCCATGATGGCGAGGTCCGGCGACCAGTGGTCGAGGAAGCGGCTCACCGCCGGCTTGAGATCGAGCGGCACATACTGGTGGATGATGCGGGTCCCCAGCCGCTCGTGCGCGACCTGCGCCGAGGTGACGGTGCCGGTGGTCAGGACGATGTTGATGCCGCTGCCGAGAAGCTGCTCGATCAGCGGCACGACCGCGATGGTCTCGCCGACGCTGGCGGCGTGCATCCAGATCAGCGGGCCGGCGGGGCGCGGCTGGCCGGCGCGGCCGTATCGCTCGCGGCGGCGGCTGTGCTCCTCCTTGCCCTTGCTGGCGCGCCAGGCGACATAGCCGCCGATCACCGGGTAGACGCTGGCCCCGGCCCAGCGATAGGCGGCCAGCATGGCGCGTGCCCAGCGTTCGCTCATCGGTCCTCGCCATCCACGAGACGGTAGGCGCGCCGCGTCGCCGCGTTGAGCGCGTCCGTCACCTCGCGCCGCTTCTCCTCCAGCTCCTGCGGCGTCGCATCGGCGGCGACGTGGATCGCCTCGCCGATGGCCAGGGCGCGCCGGCCGAAGGGCAGGTTGATGGTGGTCTTGTCCCACGTCTTCTCCAGCACCTTGCGGCGGCTGGTGGCGACGGCGATGGGCACGACCGGCCGGCCGGAAACCTTGGCCAGCGTGACGATGCCGAGCCCTGCCTCGCGCGGGGTGCCGTGGGGAATGTCGGCAATCATGGCGACGTTGGTGCCGGCGTCGAGCGTCTTCTTCAATGCGATCAGCGCCCGCGCGCCGCCCTTCTGGGCCCGGTGCCGGCCCTCGCGCCCGCCGGAGCCGCGGACGACGTCGAAGCCGAGGCGCTCGGCCACCCGCGCGTTGAGCTCGGCGTCGGCGCTGCGCGAGAACAGCGCGGCCATCCTGTGGCCGCGCGGGTTGATGGCCGGCGCGAGCAGGTGCTGGCCGTGCCAGAGGGCGGCGATCGCCGGCGTGTGGGCATCGATGGCGCGCGCGATGTCGTCCGAGCCCTCGGCGAGGCGGGTGGTGCGATGGACGAAGCGGATCGCGCTGGTGAGCAGGCTGGCCAGGATCGCATTCGCCGCGCGCGAGCGGGCGAGCGGCCCGCGCACCTTGATCCACAGGCGCTTCAGCGGACTGTGCCGGGAGCGGACGGCATCCCTGCGCCTCCTGGGCGAGCGCGTCTGGGGCGAGCGCGTCTTGGGCAAGGGTGAAGCGGCCTCCTGGTCCATGCTGCGGGCGACGGCCTACTTCGCGTCCGGCTCGAGCAGGCGATGCAGGTGGGCAATGAAATAGCGCATATGCGCATTGTCCACCGTCGCCTGCGCCTTCGCTTTCCACGCAAGTTCGGCGGATTTATAGTCGGGATAGATCCCGACGATGTCGAGCGCGTCGAGATCCCTGAACTCGGTTCCGTGGAGCGATTTCAGCTCGCCGCCGAACACGAGATGGAGAAGCTGCTTCTTTTCGGTTTCCTCGGGCATATCCGGTCGCCTGTTCGATCATGGTCCTGCGTCGCGGCAAGGGCAGGCGGCGCGACGGACCCGCTTTAGAGGAATTCGTTACGTTTTGAAACCGTGGCGTGATGCGGTTTCCCCGCCGCCGGCCTCGGTCCTGCCGCCGTGATCGCCGTCGAGGCCGGCGATCACGGTTCTCATCTCGGTCAGCAGCCTGCCGCTGCCTGCTGCCAGCGCGCCGTGACGCGGGTTCGCGCCGGCATAGGCGGGCGCCGCGCCGTCGCGCTCGACCAGCCCGCCGCCGGCGCGACGCAGGATAAGGTCGGCGGCGGCGAGGTCCCAGTCGTGCGAGTTCGGCTTGACGAAGGTGGCGTCGAGCGCACCGCTGGCGACCATGGCGATGCGGTAGGCGAGGGAGGGGATGTAAGGAATCTCAGGCCCGCCGCGCATCCAGGACGGGGCCTGTTGCAGCATCGCCTTCGGCCCGGCGACGCGCGGGTCGGCATGGGTGGGCGCGACCGCTATCGGCGCGCCGTTGAGCAGCGCCGGGCCGTCGCCCTGCGCCTCGTAGAACTCGCCCTTGGCCGGGCATTCGAGCACGCCGGCGAGCGGCGCGCCCGCCTCGACGACGGCGATCGACACGCACCAGGTGCGCCGCCCCTGGATGAAGGCGCGGGTGCCGTCGATCGGATCGACGACGAAGGTCCGGCGCGCGCCAAGCCGCTCGGGGGTGTCGACGGTCTCCTCCGAGAGCCAGCCATAGTCGGGCCGGGCGGCGGACAAGGTCCGGCGCAGGAAGGTATCGACGGCGATGTCGGCGGCGCTGACAGGGGAGGCGCCTTCCTTCATCCACACGTCGGGATCGTTGCGGAAATGGCGCATGGCGATCTCGCCGGCCTCGCGGGCGGCGTCGCGAATCAGCGAAAGGTCGGCGGCGAGCGCGTCGTTCATCGTGTCATTCGCCGGCAAGGGTCATCCCCTCGATCAGGAGCGTCGGCGCGGCCGTGCCGAAATTGCGGTCGAGATCGTCGGCCGGCACCATGGCCATGAACATGTCCTTCAGGTTCCCGGCGATCGTCACCTCCGAGACGGGGTAGGCAAGCTCTCCGTTCTCGATCCAGAAGCCGGACGCGCCGCGCGAATAGTCGCCCGTCACCATGTCGACGCCCTGGCCGAAGACCTCGGTGACGTAGAAGCCGGATTTCAGCGCGCCGATCATGTCGCGCGGGCTCCGCGCGCCGGGCTCGATGGCGAGGTTGGTCGAGGACGGCACCACCGAGGAGGCGGCGCGCACGCCGCGGCCGTTGGTGCGGAGCCCGAGCTCGCCGGCGACCGAGGTCGAGAGGAACCAGTGGGCGAGCGCGCCGTCCTCGATCATGACGAGGCGCTCCCCGGCCACGCCCTCGCCGTCGAACGGGCGCGAGGACTGGCCGCGCACCTTCAGCGGCTCGTCGGTGACGGTGATGCCGGCGGACGCGACCTGCCGGCCCATGTAGTCGCGCAGGAAGCTCGTCTTACGGGCGACGGACGCGCCGTTGATCGCGCCGGCAAGATGGCCGGCGATGCCGCGCGCGACACGCGGGTCGAACACCACGGTGACCGGGCCTGTCTTCGCCTTGCGCGGGTTCAGCCGCCTGACTGCACGCTCGCCGGCCTTGCGGCCGATCCCGTCGGCCGGATCGAGCTCGGAGAAATGCAGGCGCGAGGAGAAGTCGTGGTCGCGTTCCATAGCGGTTCCCGCGCCGGCCAGCGCGCTGGCGGAGCGGGAGAACCGCGTCGCCATGTACTGCCCGACGAAGCCGTCGGAGGTAGCGAGCACCAGCCCGCCCATGCCGGCCGACGCGCCGGCGCCGGCCGAGTTGGTGACGCCGGGAACCGCGAGCGCCGCCGCCTCCATCGTCAGCGCGTCCTCGCGCAGGCGCTCGGGCGAGATCTCCGTGGCGTCGAAGAGGTCGAGATCGGCCGGCTCGCGCGCCAGCAGCGCCGGGTCGGCGAGCCGCTGGTAGGGGTCCTCGGGCGAGACCCTGGCCATCGCCACCGCGCGCTCGGCCAGCGCGTCGATGTCGGAAAGGGCGTTGGCCGAGACGCTGGCGACGCGGCGGCCCGAGAAGACGCGCAGCGCGATGTCGTCGCTTTCCGCCGCGCTGGTGTTCTCCACCTTGCCGAGCCTGACGGAAACGCCGGTCGAGCGGGAGCGCACGGCGACCGCGTCGGCAGCGTCGGCGCCCGCCCGGCGCGCTGTCTCGACCAGCCGCGCGACGAGATCGACGAGGCTCGCGGAATCGATGGGCTGGCTCATGGGACGGCGGGTTCCTTCACGGGGCTTGGCGGTGCGCCTTGCGGCTTCGCCTCCCATCTATGGTTCCCGCGGCCCTGATGCAATGCGTGATGCCGGGCGTGATGCCGGTCAGGCGGCTGTCAGGCGCGCGTCTCGATGTCCCGTTCGCGGGTGGGCCGCTCGTGGACCGGCCTTTCGCCGGCGGGGCGCATCCAGAGGCGGGGACGCGGCTTGCGCTCCGGCCTCGCCGCGTCGTCCGGGTCGGTCAGGCGCAGGATGCCCCACGGGGTCCACAGGTCGACCGTCCGCCCGGGAAGCGCCGCTTCGGAAATTTCACGTTTCATGACCATCACCTCCCGTACCCGTCCATTGATCGGGGACGATTGTGGCAATGTTCGGTCACGGCGCCTGAAGGCGTGTAATATTGCGCGATCCCGTCACAGCCGGCGCAGGTGGCGCTCGCTCGCCCTGTCGATCTCGCGCTTCAGCTCGTCGCGGATCGGGCTCGTCTCGCCGAGCACGCGCTCGACCTTGAGGAAGTCGAGGACGCCGAAATGCGCGACCGGCGGGCGCAGCAGGATGTGCGGCTGGGTCTGGCGCAGCTTCAATTCGACGATCGCCTCCATCATGATCTGGCTCGCGCCCATCAGGAGATCGAGCGAGGAGGGGCGGCCGCGTGCGTCGCCCATCGGCCCGCCGACGACATCGACGCCGATGACGATGTCGGCCTTGCCGTGCAGCAGGTCGAACGGCACCGGGTTGGTGATGCCGCCGTCGATCAGCAGGCGTCCCTCGTGGCTCACCGGGCGGAAGATCGCCGGCAGCGCCGCCGAGGCGGCGAGCGCTGTGAACAGATCGCCCTCGGCGAACACATGCTCGTCATGGCCGTAGAAATCG
Source organism: Aquamicrobium sp. (assembly GCF_023954335.1). Taxonomy (NCBI): domain Bacteria; kingdom Pseudomonadati; phylum Pseudomonadota; class Alphaproteobacteria; order Hyphomicrobiales; family Phyllobacteriaceae; genus Aquamicrobium; species Aquamicrobium sp. The sequence continues at coordinate 116,362 of NZ_JAMLIE010000004.1, read as the reverse complement.
GTTGCCGTGACCTGGAGCGGGATTTCCATGTCCTCGATGCGCTGGGGAACGGGCTCGGGCATGAAGGCACGCAGGATGCGCCCGATGTCGAACTGGCCGAGGCGGATGCCGCCGGCCACCAGCTCGCCGACGCTGCGCGGCAGGCTGCGCCACATGCGGGTCATCGCCTCGCCGCGGTTGGACAGCACGGCGCGGGCGTGGTCCTCGATGTCGCTGCCGCGCATGCCGGCTGCCATGGCCGCGCCCATCATCGCGCCGATGGACGAGCCGGCGATGGCGACGGGGCGGATGCCCAGCTCGTCGAGCGCGCGGATGACGTGGATATGCGCCAGCCCGCGCGCGCCACCGCCGCCGAAGGCGACGGCGAAGGTCGGGCCGGGCGGCGGGGCATGGTCCGTTCCCGGTATCGTTTCCGGCATGGCCTCGCCCATCGGGCTTCTCGCCTCAGCCGCCGTCGCCGTTATTCGCCTCCGGGCCGATCACCAGCACGGCCGGCTCCGCCGTCAGCAGCTTCGCGGCGGCTTCCCTGACCTCGTCGAGCGTGACCGCCTCGATCAGCTCGACGCGGCGCTCGATATAGTCGATGCCGCGCCCGTCCTTCTGCAGTTCGAGCAGGGTGCGGGCGACCGCGGTCGACGAATCGAGGTTGTTGATCGGGTAGGCGCCGACCAGATACGTCTTGGCCTTGGCGAGCTCCTGCTCGGTGACGCCGTTCTCGGCGACGTCCCTGATCACGTCGCGGATGACGCCGAGGGCTTCCTGCGCCCGGTCGGCGCGCGTCGACGTGCCGATCATAAGCATGTCGGCAAGGTCGCTGGTGATGAGCGACGAGCCGACGCCGTAGGCGAGCCCGCGCTTCTCGCGCACCTCGTCGAACAGGCGCGAGGAGAAGGTGCCGCCGCCGAGCACATGGTTCATCAGGAAGGCGGCGAAGAAGGTCGGGTCCTCGCGCTCGACGCCGGGATAGACGAGCTGGAGCGACGCCTGCGGCAGGGCGTAGACGTAGTTGACCCGCTGGTCGAACCTGATCTGCGCCTTGCCGACCGACTCGAGGCCCTGCTCGGCCGGCAGGCCGCCGAACACCCGGTCAAGCTCTGCCTTCAGCGTCTCGGCGTCGATGGCGCCGACCACGGCGACGTTGAGGCCGGAGCGGGCGAAGGTGCGGCCATGCAGCGCATGAAGATCGTCGGCAGTGATGGTGGCGAGCGTTTCGACCGTGCCCTCGGCGCGGCGGGCATAGGGGTGGTCACCATAGAGCGCGCGCGCGAACTCCTCGCGGCCGAGCGCGTTGGGGTCACGCATGTCGCGCTGGATGCCGGTGAGGATCTGGGCGCGGATGCGCTCGACCGGCTCGGCATCGAAGCGCGGCTGGTTGACCGCAAGCCGCAGCAGCTCGAACGCGGACTCGCGTTCCTCGGCCAGCATGCGCATCGTGCCGTAGACCGCGTCGCGCCGCGCGTCGAAGCTCATCTCCGCGCCGACATCGTCGAGCCGTTCCTGGAAGGCGTCGGCGTCGAGGTCGCCGGCGCCCTCGTCGAACAGGCCCGCCATCAGGTTGGAGAGCCCGTCCTTGCCGGCCGGGTCCTGCACGCTGCCGCCCTTGAAGGCGAAGTTCACGGTGACGATGGGGACGGTGTAGTCCTCGACCAGCCATGCGGTGATGCCGCCGGGGGATTTCACTTCCTGTATATCGACCTCGGCGCGGGCGGGCGCCAGCGCCGGGAAGGTGAGGAAGACGACGGCGAGCAGGAGGACCGTCAGCGCGCCCGTGAAGCGATGGGCGGCGAAGCGATTGGCCTTTTCCACGTTTCTCATGGTCGGTCTCACTCCTTGGGCAAGAGATAGGCGGCGACGGCGCGGCGCTCGTCGAGCCAGTGCGCGGCTGCGTCCTTGACGTCCTCGGCCGTGACGGCGCGGATGCGATCGGGCCAACTGGTGATGTCCTCGACCGTTCCGCCGGTCGCCAGCGTCGAGCCATAGATGCGCGCCATGCCGTCCTGCTCGTCGCGGGCGAAGATCATCGAGCGGACGAAGCGCATCTTGGCCTTCTCCACTTCCTCCTCGGTGACGCCGTCGGCGACGATCTTCGCGATCTCGGCGTCGATGGCCTTCTCGACGTCCTCAAGGGTCGCCTCGCCGCGCGGCGAGCCGAGCACCATGAACATCGTGTCGTCGAGGGAGGTGCCCTGGTAGTAGGCCATCGCCGACGAGGCGATGCCCTGCCTGACCACCAGCTCCTGATAGAGGCGTGAGCGCACGCCGCCGCCGAGCACCTCGGACAGGATGTCGAGCGCCTCGGCCTGACCCTCTTCCGCCGTGGTGTAGGAGGGGACCAGCCATCGCTCGGAATAGCTCGGCACGCCGACGCGCTCGTCGCTGAGCGTCACGGTGCGGCGGGTGTTCTGCTCCGGCTCGGTCGGGCGCAGGCGCGGCGGCAGGTCCGGCCCGCGCGCGATCTTGCCGTAGGTGTCCTGCGCCAGCCTGCGAACGGTCGCGGCGTCGACGTCGCCCGCCACCACCAGGATGGCGTTGTTGGGCGCGTAGTAGCGGCGGTAGAAATCGATGGCGTCCTCGCGGTTCAGCTTCTCGATCTCGTGCATCCAGCCGATGACCGGGATGCGGTAGGGATGATTCTGGTAGAGCGTCGCGCTCACCTCCTCCGAGAGCAGCGAGCGCGGGTCGTTCTCCACCCGCGAGTTGCGCTCCTCGATGACCACGTCGCGCTCGGGCCCGATCACGTCGTCGGTCAGGACGAGGTTGGTCATCCGGTCGGCTTCCATCGCCATCATCTCGGGCAGCATGTCGGGCGCGACCTGCTGGTAGTAGGCGGTGTAATCATAGGAGGTGAAGGCGTTCTCGCGGCCGCCGACATCGGCGATGCGGGCCGAGAACACGCCCGGCCCGTATTCGGCCGTGCCCTTGAACATCAGGTGCTCGAAGAAATGGGCGATGCCCGACTTGCCGGGGTCCTCGTCGGCCGAGCCGACCTTGTACCACAGCATGTGGGTGACGACCGGGGCGCGGTGGTCGGGAATGACGACGACCTCGAGCCCGTTGTCGAGGGCGAAATTCTCGATCAGCGGCGCGCCCTCGGCGACGGCGCCGACCGGCGTCAGGGCGATGAGGCCGGCGGCGAGCGCGGCGCGCAGGGCGGCTGCCGGTCCTTGAGAGCGAATCACATCCATGAGCACATCCTTCTTCCCTGGCCCGCACAGATAGCGCCTGATGCCGCGCAAGCAAACCACCGCGCATAAGGCGCTGACAAACCCCCGCGCGCAAGGCGCTGGCCAGTCATGCGTATCCGCGCGAACGGCCGCGGCGATTCTGTCCCTCGCAACAGTGGCCGAATTCAGGTACGGGCGCTGAATGTCACGCTCGTGTCGCCCCATTCGCGCCGTTCGATGAGCGCCAGCCCCTCGACCGGCTGGAAGGGGGAGGCCGCAGCTTCCTCGACGATGACGAGCGCGTCCGCCGTCAGCCAGCCGCCGGCCAGCGCCGATTGCAGCGCGCGCTCGGCCAGCCCCTTGCCGTAGGGCGGGTCGGCGAAGACGAGATCGAAGGGGGCGATGGTGCCGACCTCGCCGAGCCGCGCCGCATCGCGGCGGAAGATTTTCGCGCGGCCCTGAAGGCCGAATTCCTCGATATTGGTGCGGATCAGGCCGCGCCCCTCGGCCGACTCCTCGATGAACAGGCACTGCGCCGCGCCGCGCGACAGCGCCTCAAGACCGAGCGCGCCGGTGCCGGAGAAAAGGTCGAGGACGCGCGCGCCGTCCAGCCGTTCCGGCCATGTGTGGGCGATGACGTTGAACACCGCCTCGCGGGTGCGGTCGCTGGTCGGACGGATCGAATCCGAGCGCGGCGCCGCCAGCGGCCGGCCGCGCAGGCTCCCGCCGACGATGCGCATCAATCCTCGCCGCGCGGCTTGCGCGGGCCGCCACGGCCCCCGGGCCTGCCGCCGGGCTTGCTTCCACCGGGCTTGCCCCCCCCCGGTTTGCTCCCGAAGCGCGGCTTGTCGCCCGCCTTCGCGCCGGGCCTGCCCTCGGGGCGCGGCTTGCCGGCATAGCGGCGGCCTTCTGTGCGCTCGGCGAGGGCGGCCTTCTTCTTCTCGCCCATCGGCTTGGCGCCCGGGGCCATCCACACATTGGCGGTGCGGGAGCGCGGCCGCTCCTCCTTGCGGTCCTCGCGGAAGTCCGGCTTGCCGAAGCGGCCCTTCGGCGCGGGACGCCCGTCGCGGTCATCCCGTTTGCCGCCGGGTTTGCCGCCCGGCTTTCCGAATGCGGGCTTGCGGGTATCGAGCCGGCCGAGCGCGTCCTCGCGCCGTGCCTCGCGGGCGTCCTCGCCACGGTGGGGCCGCGGCTTGTCCTTGCGTGCGGGGCCTGCCGCCTCGTCCTTGCTGGAAAAGGCATTGAGGATCGGGGCGTCGAAATTCGCGCCCGATTCCTCGATCAGCCGCTCGCCGAGCTGGTCGCGCAGATACTTGCCCTTCAGTTCGCGCAGCTCGCCCTCGGGCAGGTCGCCGAGCTGGAACGGCCCGTAGGAGACGCGGATCAGCCGCGTCACGTCGAGCCCGAGCGCGCCGAGGATGTTCTTCACTTCCCGGTTCTTGCCCTCGCGCAGGCCGATGGTCAGCCAGGCGTTGGAGCCCTGCTCGCGGTCGAGCGTCGCCTCGACCGCGCCGTAGAACACGCCGTCGACGGCGATGCCTTCCTTCAGTCCTTCGAGCGCCCCCGGCTCGACCTTGCCGTGGACGCGCACGCGGTAGCGGCGCAGCCAGCCGGTCGCCGGCAATTCCAGCACGCGCGACAGGCCGCCGTCGTTGGTCAGGAGCAGCAGCCCTTGGGTGTTGATGTCGAGGCGGCCGACGGTCATCAGCCGTGGCAGGCCCTTGGGCAGCACGTCGAACACGGTGCGCCGGCCTTCGGGGTCGCGGCTGGTCGTCACCACGCCGGCCGGCTTGTGGAACAGGAACAGCCGCGTACGCTCGATGTCGGGGATTGGCTTGCCGTCGATCTCGATGCGGTCGCGCGCGCCGACATTGACGGCCGGCGTGTCGAGCACCTTGCCGTTCAGCGTGACGCGCCCGGCGGCGATCATCTCCTCGGCGTCGCGGCGCGAGGCGACGCCGGCGCGCGCCAGCCGGCGGGCGATGCGCTCCTCGCCGCCTTCTTCCTGCTCCGCCCCTTGCGCGTCCTCGCGCTCGCGCCGGCCGAGGCGGGGGGCGGCGTCCTTGTCGTCGCGCTTGACGAAAGCGCGCTTCTCGCCGTCCTGCCGGCGGAAGGGTTTCGCCTCGCCGTCACGCGGCTTGCGTGGGCCGTCGAAACGAGGCTTGTCGCCGGGCTTGGCGAAGCGCGGCTTGTCATAGGCGGGCTTGTCGCCGTCGCGCGGGGCATAGGGTTTTCGCGCACGGCGCTCGCCGTCTCCGGCTTCCGCCGCCGCCTCGCGGCGCACCCACTTGCCGGGGCGCGGCTTCATCGGCCTGCCGTCCGCGGTCTTGGCGGAGGCGCGCTTCATGCCGTCCTGACGCTGGAAGGTCTTTTTCGCCTCGCCGCCATCCTCGCGCGGCTGGCGGGGACCGTCGAAACGGGGCTTGTCGCCACGCGGCTTGTCGAATTTCGGCCCGTCGCCATCGCGCGGCGCATAGGGCTTGCGCGGGCGGCGCTCCTCGCCCGCGGCCTCGGTCTGTTCGCGGGGCTTCCACTTGCCCGCGCCGGGCTTGCCTGTGCGTGGGCCTGTGCGCGGCTTGTCGCCGCCGGGCTTTGCGAAGCGCGGCTTGCCGCCGTCGCCAGCGCCGCCGCGGCCATTACCGCCCCCGCGGGCAGGCTTTTTTCTGTCGTCGTTCATATGGCGCTCGCCTTTCAGCGCGGGTAACTATCAGAGCCTTTATGGCCTTGCGAGTGAAATGTCATCGGCGGCGGACGCATGAAACCATCCCCCTTCATGGAGGCGGCCTTCGCGGAAGCGGAAGCGGCGGCGCGGCGCGGCGAGGTGCCGATCGGCGCGATCGTGGTCGCCGGCGGCGAAATCCTCGCCCGCGCCGGCAACCGCACCCGCGAGCTCAACGATCCCACCGCCCATGCCGAGGTTCTGGCCATCCGCGAGGCCTGCCGGCTGACGGGGAGCGAACGGCTCCCGGACGCCGACCTTTACGTCACGCTCGAGCCTTGCCCGATGTGCGCGGCGGCGATCTCGTTCGCGCGCATCCGCCGGCTCTATTTCGGCGCGGTCGACGAGAAGGGCGGCGCGGTGGTCTCGGGCGTGCGCCTCTATGCCCAGCCGACCTGCCATCACGCGCCCGAAACCTATGCGGGCCTCTCCGAACGACGGGCGGCGGCCCTGCTGAAATCGTTCTTCCGCGACAGGCGCTGAAGACGCCTTGTGCGCCGCGCGCGGCGGGCCTATTCAGGCGCGACCGCGCCAGCCGCGAAGCGATGACAGGGAGACCGAGATGACGAAGACCCGCACCGAGACAGACACGTTCGGCCCCATTGAGGTGGCGGCCGACCGCTACTGGGGCGCGCAGGCGGAGCGCAGCAAGGGCAATTTCAGGATCGGCTGGGAAAAGCAGCCTCTGCCCATCGTGCGCGCGCTCGGCATCGTCAAGCGCGCCGCCGCCGAGGCCAACATGGAGCTCGGCCGGCTCGACCCCAAGATCGGCGAGACCATCATCAAGGCGGCGCAGGAGGTGATCGACGGCAAGCTCGACACGCATTTCCCGCTCGTCGTCTGGCAGACCGGCTCCGGCACCCAATCAAACATGAATGCCAACGAGGTGATCTCCAACCGCGCCATCGAGATGCTGGGCGGCGAGATGGGCTCGAAGAAGCCGGTTCACCCCAACGACCACGTCAATATGAGCCAGTCGTCCAACGACACCTACCCGACCGCGATGCACGTCGCCGGCGCGGAGGAGATCGTCAACCGCCTGCTGCCGGCGCTGAAGAAGCTCTACGCCGCGCTCGACGCGAAGGCCAAGGCCTGGGACCACATCATCAAGATCGGCCGCACCCACACGCAGGACGCGACGCCGTTGACGCTCGGGCAGGAGTTCTCCGGCTACGCTTGCCAAGTGAAGAACGGCATCGAGCGCATCGAGATGACGCTGCCGGCGCTGATGCAGCTGGCGCAGGGCGGCACCGCCGTCGGCACGGGCCTCAACGCCCCCATCGGCTTCGCCGAGAAGGTGGCGCAGAAGATTGCTGCCATCACCGGGCTCGCCTTCACCACCGCGCCGAACAAGTTCGAGGCGCTGGCCGCGCATGACGCGATGGTGTTCAGCCACGGCGCGATCAACACGCTCGCGGCCTCGCTGTTCAAGATCGCCAACGACATCCGCTTCCTCGGCTCCGGCCCGCGCGCCGGCCTCGGCGAGCTTTCCCTGCCGGAGAACGAGCCGGGCTCGTCGATCATGCCGGGCAAGGTCAACCCGACCCAGTGCGAGGCGCTGACGCAGGTGTGCGTGCAGGTGTTCGGCAACCACGCGGCGCTGACCTTCGCCGGCAGCCAGGGCCATTTCGAGCTCAACGTGTTCAATCCGGTGATGGCCTACAACTTCCTGCAATCGGTGCGGCTGATCGCCGACGCCGCCCATTCCTTCGCCGACAATTGCGTCGTCGGCATCGAGCCGCGCGAGGACAACATCCGCGCCGGCGTCGAGCGCTCGCTGATGCTGGTGACGGCGCTGGCGCCGAAGATCGGCTACGACAACGCGGCCAAGATCGCCAAGACCGCGCACAAGAACGGCACCACGCTGCGCGAGGAAGCCCTCGCCACCGGGCTGGTGACGGAGGCCGAATACGACGCCATCGTCCGCCCCGAGCTGATGACGAAGCCGGGCTGACTTCAAGTTTTTGTGAACGCTTTTCTGTAGTCGTTCACAAAATAGAAACGCTGAGTTCGCGGCGCGGCACTTGCCGCGCCGTTCGTTTAGGCTATCTGGGGTAGACCATAACGGAGAGGCCCCATGGCAAACGACCTTACCCTTCTCGTCGCCCGCGTCCTGCTGGCGCTGATGTTCCTGATTTCCGGCATTCCGATGCTGATGGCCCCGGGCGGGTTCGCCGGCTTCATGGGCTCCATCGGCATGCCCGCGCCGATGCTCGTCACCTGGGCGGTCATCGCGCTCAAGGTTCTCGGCGGCATCGCGCTCGTCGTCGGCTTCCAGACCCGCTGGGCGGCCTACGCCTTCGCCGCCTTCTGCCTCGCCACCGCCTTCATCGGCCATTCCGCGCCGGAGGAGGCGAGCGTGTTCTGGAAGAACATCGCCCTCGTCGGCGGCTTCCTCGCGCTGTCGGTTTCCGGCCCGGGCGGCCTGTCGGTCGACGCCAAGCGCGGCTGAAAAACACCGCCGCCGAAATGACGAAGGCCCGGAGCGATCCGGGCCTTTTCTCGTTTCAGCCGCCGTTTACGGCCTTGAGGATTTCGTCGATCGCCGCCTCGTCCGCGGCCTCGCGCGCCTTCAGCGATACGCCGAGGCAGGCCTCGGATCGCAGGATGACGCCGTCGTCGAGGATCTTCAAATGGTTGGCGCGCAGCGTCGAGCCGGTCGAGGTGATGTCGACGATGACGTCGGCCGAGCCGGCGGCCGGCGCGCCCTCGGTGGCGCCGAGGCTCTCGACGATGCGATAGACCTGGATGCCGTGCTGGGCGGAGAAGAACTGCTGCGTCAGCCGCCAGTATTTGGTGGCGATCCTGAGCCTGCGGCCGTGGCGCTGGCGGAAATCGGCGGCGACGTCGTCGAGGTCGGCCATGGTGTCGACGTCGAGCCAGGCTTCCGGCACCGCGACGATGACGTCGGCATGGCCGAAGCCGAGCCGCGCGCCGATCTTCACCCGCGCCTCCCAGTCGGGGATGGTCTCGCGGATCAGGTCCTCGCCGGTGACGCCGAGGTCGACCGTGCCCTGCCCGAGCTCGCGCGAGATTTCCGAGGCCGAGAGGAACGCGACCTCGATGTCGTCGCGGCCCTTTATATGGGCGCGGTAGCGGCGCTCGTCCTGCGGGATGACGACGTCGAAGCCGGCCTTCGCCAGCACGGCGATGGCCTCTTCCTTGAGCCTGCCCTTGGAGGGAAGCGCCAGCGTGACGGTCATGCCTGCCCTCTCAATGCCGCGATGCGGTCGAGCCAGACCGAGAAGCCGACGCCGGGGATCGGCGCCTTCGCGCCCAGCATGGTCAGGAGCCGGTCGTAGCGGCCGCCGCCGACCAGCGGCAGCGAGCCGCCCGAGCGGATCTCGAAGACGAGGCCGGTATAGTAGTCGAGCGGCCGGCCGAAGCCGGCGTCGTAGACGATCGCGCCTTGCGGCAGGCCGTGGCCGGCGATGGCCGTTGCGCGGGCGGTGAAGATGTCGAGCGCATCGCCGAGCGAGACGCCGGTTTCCTTCGCGAAGGCCGCGAGCGCCGCGGCGGCGTCCTCCAGCGGCGCGCGAATGGCGAGGAACCGCTTCAGCGCCGCCAGCGCGTCGGCCGAGAGGCGCACGCTGCGCAGGTCGGCCTTCTCGATCAGCCGCTGGGCGATGTCCTGCGGGCTGCGCCCGGCCGAGGCGGGAAGCGCGGCTTCCTCCATCATCGCGTCGATATGGGCGGCGAGCCGGTCGCGCTCGCCCGCCGCGATCAGGGCGGCGATTGTCGCGTCGGGCGCGGCGCGCTGCGCGGGGTTGGCGAGGTCGTCGAGCGCGGCGGCGAGCTGCCCGGCCGAGCCGAAGGCGCGCGCCAGCCGCTTCTGCCACCCGCCCGGCAGGCCGCAGGCCGCCACGACAGCCTCGAAGACCGCCTGGTCGCCGAGGGTGATGGCGAGCGGCACGCCGGGCAGGACGCGCGACAGCAGCGCATGCGCGTCGGCCACCGCGCGCGCATCGGCCTTCGCGACGTCAGGCTCGCCGAGATCCTCGATGCCGGCCTGGTAGAACTCGTTCGAGCCCTCGCGGCGCTGGCGGAACACCTCGCCGAGATAGGCATAGCGCTTGGGCGTGCCGGTCGCCGTCTCGATATGGCGAAGGCAGACCGGGATGGTGAATTCGGGCCGGAGGCACAGACTCCTGCCGGTCTCGCTCTCCGTCAGGAAGATGCGCCGCCTGAGGTCCTCGCCCGCCATGTCGAGAAAGGGCTCCGCCGGCTGCAGCACGGCGACCTCGGCAAGGCCGGCGCCGCGCTCCTCGAAGAGAGCAAGGATGTCGGCTGCGAAGGCGGGCAGGCGGGCGGTCATGCCTCGGCGCTTCTTTCCGCCTTCTGCGCGTCGAGCACGCGGCGGACGGCCTCGACCAGTCCGCTTTCCGGCGCGGTGAACTGCGCCGGCCGGCTCTCGCGCCATGTGGCGTTGTCCTCGATCTCGGCCGACAGCTTCGCGCCGAGGGCGAGGTCCTTGATCTGCACCTCGCCCTTTTCGCGCTCGTCGCCGCCTTGGATGACGACGCAAGGCGCGCCGCGGCGGTCGGCATATTTCATCTGCGCCTTCATGCCGGCACCGCCGAGATACATCTCCGCCCGGATGCCGGCTGCGCGCAACTCGGAGACCATGCGCTGGTAGCGGCCGAGCGATTCGGTGTCCTTGTCCATGACGAGGACGACGACCGGCGCGACGACTGCCGTGTCCTCCAGCTTGCCGAGGTTCTTCAGCGCCGCGGTCAGCCGCGACACGCCGATGGAGAAGCCCGTCGCCGGCACCGGCTCGCCGCGGAAGCGCGAGACGAGCCCGTCATAGCGCCCGCCGCCCGCGACCGAGCCGAAACGGACGATCTCGCCCTTCTCGTTCGGCACCTCGAACAGCAGCTCGGCCTCGTAGACCGGGCCGGTGTAATATTCGAGGCCGCGCACCACGGAGGGGTCGATCTTCACCCGGCCGTCGTCATAGCCGGCGGCAGCGACCAACGCGCGGATCTGCGCCAGCTCCGCGACGCCCTCATTGTCGGCGACCTCGCCCGTCTCGATATAGCTGAGCACCGTCCCGATGCCGGCCTCGTCCAGCCCCGCGCCCTTGGTGAAGTCGCCGCTCTCGTCTAGCCGGCCCTTGCCGAGCAGCAGGCGCACGCCCTCGGGGCCGAACTTGTCGAGCTTGTCGATGGCGCGCAGCACGGTGAGGCGCCGTCCGGCATTGCCCTCGCCGCCGAGGCCGATCGCCTCCAGCACGCCGTCGAGCACCTTGCGGTTGTTGACGCGGATGACGTAGTCGCCGCGCTTGATGCCTACCGCCTCCAGCGTGTCGGCCATCATCATCGCCATCTCGGCGTCGGCGGCCACCCCCGGCGTACCGACGATGTCGGCGTCGAACTGCATGAACTGGCGAAAGCGGCCCGGTCCCGGCTTCTCGTTGCGGAAAACCCAGCCCGAGCGGTAGGAGCGGTAGGGCCTGGCCAGCGTCTCGAAATTCTCCGCGACGAAGCGGGCCAACGGCGCGGTCAGGTCGTAGCGCAGGGAAAGCCACTGCTCGTCGTCGTCCTGGAACGAGAACACGCCCTCGTTCGGCCGGTCCTGGTCGGGCAGGAACTTGCCCAGCGCGTCGGTGTACTCGACCATCGGCTGCTCGACGGGGTCGAAGCCATAGAGCTCGTAGACCGCGCGAATCTTCGCCGTCATCGCGTCGACGGCGCGGATGTCGGCCGCATGGCGGTCGACGAAGCCCCGCGGGAGCCGCGCCTTCATCCTGTCCGCCTTGTCAGCCATGGTTCCGCCCGCCTTGTGAATGGTGTCGGCGCCCCCTTCGGGCGCGCCGGTTTCCTAGCCGATATGGGCGGGTGCGGCAAGGTGAGTGCGGGGGCGATGGCCGGGCCGCGAGGCCCCCTGCGTTGCAATTGCGCAACGCAGCATGAAATCCACGCAAACCCGGCGTCGGGCATCTGGCGTTTTCGCCGCCGCAGCATTATCAGCACCAAACCGAAGGGCAGACGAAACCGGATGGTAACCATCCGCGTTGCAAGATGAACGGAAACCAAACAGAGATGACCCCCGTGAAAGCCACGCTCGTTTCGCTGTTCATGCTCACCGGCATCGCCATGTGGGGCGCGGCCATGTATTCGGCCGACGCGGCCGGCGGTCACGGCCCGGTCGACGGCTACGGCGTCGCCGAGGCGCGCTGAGCCGCGCGCATACCCTTTTTCCTTCGCTTGACGATTAGCGCCGGCCGGTCCCGAACGGGTCGTTTGGCGCATAGAGCAGCTCCGGCCCGGCCTGCGCGATGTCGCGCTTGCCGCACAGCGCCAGCGTCACGTCCAGCTCCCTGCGGATGATCTCGAGCGCCAGCCTGACGCCCTCGCGGCCGCCCGCGCCGAGGCCGTAGAGGAAGGGGCGGCCGATATGGACGCCCTTCGCGCCGAGGCACAGCGCCTTCAAGACATCCTGCCCCGAGCGGATGCCGCCGTCGAGATGCACCTCGATGCGCTCGCCGACCGCCTCGACGATCTCCGGCAGCACCGAGACCGAGGACGGCGCGCCGTCGAGCTGGCGGCCGCCATGGTTGGAGACGATGATGGCGTCGGCCCCGGTCGCCGCCGCCATCTTCGCGTCCTCCACGTCGAGGATGCCCTTGATGATCAGCTTGCCGCCCCAGCGTTCCTTGATCCATTCGACATCGGCCCATGACAGGCGCGGGTCGAACTGCTCGGCCGTCCAGGTGCTGAGCGAGGAGAGGTCGGTGACGCCCTTCACGTGGCCGGCGATGTTGCGGAAGGTGCGCCTTTTGGTGCCGAGCATGCCGAGGCACCATTGCGGCCGCGTCGCCATCTGCCAGATGTGCTTCGGCGTGAATTTCGGCGGGGCGGACAGCCCGTTGCGCAGATCCTTGTGGCGCTGGCCGAGGATCTGCAAATCCGCGGTCAGCACCAGCGCCGAGCAGCCGGCGGCCTTGGCCCGGTCGATCAGGTCGTTGATGAAGCCGCGGTCGCGCATCACGTAGAGCTGGAACCAGAACGGCTTCGTCGTCGCTTCGGCCACGTCCTCGATCGAGCAGATGCTCATGGTCGACAGGGCGAAGGGCACGCCGAACGCCTCGGCCGCCTGCGCGGCGAGGATTTCGCCGTCGGCATGCTGCATGCCGGTCAGGCCCGTCGGGGCGAGCGCCACCGGCATCGACACGGTCTCGCCGATCATCGTCGATTCGAGCGAGCGGTCGGTCATGTCGACCAGCACGCGCTGGCGCAGCTTGACCTTGTGGAAATCCTCCTCGTTGGCGCGGTAGGTGCTCTCCGTCCACGAGCCGGAATCGGCATAGTCGAAGAACATCTTCGGCACGCGGCGGCGCGCGCGCCGTCTTAAGTCCTCGATGGTCAGCAGCGCGCTCATCGTCTTTCTCCCGTTTCCCCGGTTTTGCCCTGTCGGCTTGCACCGCGTCCGTTATAAGAGGAGCGAAGGGGCGGCGAAAGATGGTTCGCCACGCAAGACCGTTTCACGGGAACGGTGAAACGGTCTATCCCTTGTTGTCACGCAATTCCGGGCGCAAAATCGCTTCGCGCTTTTGCTGGAATTGCTCTAGGAGGACGCACCGCTAATGTCCGGCATCGCGATGCCCGCGCCAGACGCAAAGACGCTTGCCCGCCGCGACGAGATCGTCGAGGACATGCGCGTCATCGTGCCGGGCGAGGGGGTGGTGGCGGCCGAGACGGCGATGCGCGCCTTCGAGAGCGACGGGCTCACCGCCTACCGCCAGCTGCCGCTCGTCGTCGTCCTGCCGCAGACGGTGAAGCAGGTGCAACGCATCCTCAAATATTGCAGCGACCGCAATATCCGCGTCGTGCCGCGCGGGGCCGGCACCTCGCTCTCCGGCGGGGCGCTGCCGCTTGCAGATGCGGTGCTCCTGGTGATGAGCCGCTTCAACCGCATCCTCGACATCGACTACGCCAACCGCACGGTGACCGCCCAGCCCGGCGTGACCAATCTCGGCATCACCAACGCCGTGCGCCATGAGGGCTTCTACTACGCGCCCGATCCCTCCTCGCAGATCGCCTGCTCGATCGGCGGCAACATCGCGGAAAACTCCGGCGGCGTGCATTGCCTGAAATACGGGCTGACGGCCAACAATGTGCTGGGCGTCGAGATGGTGCTGATGAACGGCGAGGTGGTGCGCCTCGGCGGCAAGCACCTCGACGCCGAGGGCTACGACCTGATGGGCGTCGTCACCGGCTCGGAAGGGCTACTCGGCGTCGTCACCGAGGTCACCGTGCGCATCCTCAAGAGCCCGGAGACGGCGCGCGCGGTCCTGCTCGGCTTCCCGTCGAGCGAGCAGGCCGGCCAGTGCGTCGCCGACATCATCGGCGCCGGCATCATTCCCGGCGGCATGGAGATGATGGACCGGCCGGCGATCCGCGCGGCCGAGGATTTCGTCCATGCCGGCTACCCGCTCGACGTCGAGGCGCTGCTGATCGTCGAGCTCGACGGTCCGGGGGCGGAGGTCGATCACCTGATCGCCGCGGTCGAGGCCATCGCCGCGCGCAACGGCTCCACCACCTGCCGCGTCTCGGCGAGCGAGGAGGAGCGCATGACCTTCTGGGCAGGCAGGAAGGCGGCCTTTCCGGCGGTCGGCCGCATCTCGCCGGATTATTTCTGCATGGACGGCACGATCCCGCGCAAGGAGCTGCCGCGCGTGCTGGCCGGCATGCGGGCGCTTTCGGAGAAGTACGGCTTAAGGGTCGCCAACGTCTTCCACGCCGGTGACGGCAACCTCCATCCGCTCATCCTCTACGACGCCAACCGTCCGGGCGAGCTGGAGCGGGCGGAGGCCTTCGGGGCGGACATATTGCGGCTGTGCGTCAAGGTCGGCGGAGTGCTGACCGGCGAGCACGGCGTCGGCGTCGAGAAGCGCGACCTGATGCCGGAGATGTTCTCGCAGGAGGATATGAACCAGCAGATCCGGGTCAAATGCGCCTTCGACCCCGAGCACCTGCTCAACCCCGGCAAGATGTTCCCGCAGCTCCACCGCTGCGCCGAGCTCGGCCGCATGCATGTCCGCGCCGGGCAGCTGCCGTTCCCGGACATTCCGAGGTTCTGATGACGGAGACGGCCCATAGCACCCGCCGGAGGGACGAGGAGACCAGCAGGCGCGCCCGCTCGTTGCGAAAGGGTGACAACCCGGCCGAAGCGTTGTTGTGGAACGAACTCAAGGGCAGGAAGCTCGGCGGCTACAAGTTCGTGCGCCAGTTTCCTATCGGTCCTTACTTCGCGGACTTCCTTTGCCGCGAGCGAAAGCTCGTGATCGAGATTGATGGGAGCCAGCATGCCGGCAGCCTCTATGACGAGAACCGCAACGCCTTCATGCGTGCGCAAGGCTACTCCGTCCTCCGCTTCTGGAACGAGGCGGTATTCAGGCAGCGCGACGAGGTCTGCGCGACGATCCTCGCCGCACTCGACGGAAGACTCCCGGAGGATGTGTCGACGCATGATCTTCGTTATCTGCGGGGTGACGATGGATAGGCCGCGGACCCCTCACCGGCTCGCTGCGCTCGCCACCTCTCCCCAAAGGGGAGAGGAAAAGTCTAGGCTTGAGAAACGCTGCCCTCTTTCCTCTCCCCTTTGGGGAGAGTGGCCCGAAGGGCCGGTGAGGGGTCCGCGGCGGAAGGCGATCGGCAATGACCGTCTTCGCGCCCACCGATGCCGACGCGGTGCTGGACGCCGTCCGCTGGGCGGCGGGCGAGGGGGCGGCGCTGGAGATCGTCGGCGGCGGGTCGCGGCGCGGCGTCGGCCGGCCGGTAGAGGCAGCGCACGTCCTCGACCTTTCCGGCCTTGCCGGGGTCACGCTCTACGAGCCGGAGGAGCTGGTGCTGTCGGCGCGCGCCGGCACGCGGCTCGCCGAGATCGAGGCGCTGCTCTCCGCATCGGGGCAGGAGCTTGCCTTCGAGCCGATGGACCACGGCCCGCTGCTCGGCGGCGAGCCGGGGAAGGGCACGATCGGCGGGGTGCTGGCGGCGAATGCGAGCGGCCCGCGGCGAATCAAGGCGGGGGCGGCACGTGACCATGTGCTCGGCGTCCACGCCGTCTCCGGGCGCGGCGAGGCGTTCAAGTCGGGCGGGCGCGTGGTCAAGAACGTCACCGGCTACGACCTCGCCAAGCTGGTCGCCGGCTCGTGGGGCACGCTGGCGGCGGTAACGGACGTCACCTTCAAGGTGCTGCCCAGGGCCGAAACCGAGGCGACGCTGGTGCTGCGCGGCCTCTCCGAAGCCGACGCCGCCCACGCCATGGCCGTGGCGATGACGTCGACTGGCGAGGTGTCCGCCGCCGCGCACCTGCCGGAAACCGTGGTCGGCAAGGTGCTCGACGGCCGGCTGCCGGGCTGGCGCGGGGCGACGCTGCTGCGCCTCGAAGGCTTTTCGCCCTCGGTTGCCTACCGCTTCGAGCGGCTGGCGGCGCTGCTCGCGCCGACCGCAGCGCCCGAGCGGCTGGAGGCGGAAGACTCGCGCCTGCTGTGGCGCGAGATCCGCGACTGCATCCCCTTCGCCGACGGCACTGAAAGGCCGGTCTGGCGGGTCTCGATGGCGCCGTCTGAGGGACACCACATGGTTATGGCCCTGCGCATGGAGGCCGCGGTCGACGCCTTCTACGACTGGCAGGGCGGCCTGATCTGGCTGCGCATGGAGGGTGACGCCGAGGCCGCCGCGTTACGCCGGCATGTCGCTGCCCATGGCGGAGGCCATGCGACGCTGGTCCGCGCGCCGGCCCACATCCGCGCCTCGGTGCCGGTGTTCGAGCCGCAGCCGGAGGCGCTGGCCGCCCTCTCGGCACGGGTCAAGGCGCAGTTCGACCCGCTGAACATCCTCAATCCCGGCAGGATGTATCGCTGAGCCGCCTGTGATAGCTTTCAAGGGTTTCGGACAAGGGAGACCGCGATGACCGACCCGAACACCCCGCCCGCGCCGCGCCAGACAGACCGCTGGCTGGAGCCCGGCCCGACCAACGTGCAGGTCATCTATGCCAGCTACCTGCTCGGCTTCGTGGTCGGCATCACGCCGCTGATCGGCATCGTCCTCGCCTACATGAACCGCGGCAAGGCCGGCGGCTGGGTCGAGACTCATTATACCTGGGCCATCCGCACCTTCTGGATCGGGATCCTCTACGGGCTGATGTCTCTCGTGCTCTCCTTCGTCCTCATCGGGCTCCTGCTGATGCTGGCCGTCGCGGTCTGGGTCATCGTGCGCGTGGTCGTGGGGTTCCAGGCGGTCGGCCGCGGCGAGCCGATCCGCGACCCGGAAAGCTGGCTGATCTAACGCACGATGCAGACCAGCTTCTCGCTCGCCCAGCTTGCCGATCCGCACGTGGCGGAGGCGGAGAGCATCCTGCGCAAATGCGTGCATTGCGGCTTCTGCACCGCCACCTGCCCGACCTATGTCACGCTCGGCAACGAGCTCGACAGCCCGCGCGGCCGCATCTACCTGATCAAGGACATGCTGGAGAACGGCCGCCCGGCCGACGACGAGATCGTCACCCATGTCGACCGCTGCCTGTCCTGCCTGTCCTGCATGACGACATGCCCCTCGGGCGTCCACTACATGCACCTCGTCGACCACGCCCGCGTCCATATCGAGAAGACCTACAGGAGGCCGCTGGCCCAGCGCCTCACGCGCCGGCTGCTAGCGGCGGTGCTGCCGTATCCCGGGCGCTTCCGGGCGGCGCTCCGGCTCGCCCGGCTCGGGCGGCCGTTCGCGAAAATGTTCGACGCCGCGCCTGCACTCGCGCCGCTGGCCGCGATGCTGAGGCTGGCGCCGCGAGCCGTGCCGCCGGCCTCTCCCGTCAGCCGACCCGCCACCCATGCGGCGCAAGGGGCCCGGCGCGGCCGCGTCGCCATCCTGACCGGTTGCGCGCAATCGGTGCTGGAGCCCGGCCTCAACGAGGCGACGGTGTCGCTGCTGACGCGGCTCGGCGTCGAGGTCGTGGTGCCGGAGGGGGAGGGCTGCTGCGGCGCGCTCGTCCACCATATGGGGCGCGAGGCCGACGCGCTGGCTGCCGCGCGGCGGAACGTCGATGCATGGACGCGGGCGGTGGATGAAGGCGGGCTCGACGCCATCATCGTCACCGCCTCCGGCTGCGGCACGACGATCAAGGATTACGGCTTCATGCTGCGGCTCGACCCGGCCTATGCGGCGAAGGCGGCGCGGGTGTCGGCGCTGGCCAGGGACGTGACGGAATATCTCGCCGGCCTCGACCTGCCGGAGCCGGTGCTGCGGCCGGGGCTGACCGTCGCCTATCACTCGGCCTGCTCGCTCCAGCACGGCCAGAAAGTGACGCGCCAGCCGAAGGAATTGCTGGCGCGCGCCGGCTTCACGGTGAAGGAGCCGCTGGAGGCGCATCTGTGCTGCGGCTCGGCCGGCACCTACAACATCCTCCAGAGCGAGATCGCCACGACCCTGCGCGCGCGCAAGGTCGCCAACATCGAGGCGCTGGGCGCGGATGTCGTCGCGGCCGGCAATATCGGCTGCATCACCCAGATCGCCTCCGGCATCGGCCTTCCGGTCGTCCACACCGTGCGGCTGATCGACTGGGCCTATGGCGGGGCGCGGCCCGAGGGCCTGCCGGTCGCCGCGCGCTGAGCATAGGTCCTCAAACGCGAAAAAGGCGGAACGGCCCCCTCGGCCATTCCGCCTCTTCGGTGCCGATGCGCTTCATGAGCGCACCGGCCGCGCCGTCCCCCGGCTGCGATTCGCTATTCTACATCACCACGACCGTCGCGCCGACAGGCACGCGCTCGTAAAGATCGTCGACGTCCTCGTTGCGCATGCGGATGCAGCCCGAGGACACGGCCCGGCCGATGGTCCACGGCTGGTTGGTGCCGTGGATGCGGTAGAGCGTCGAGCCGAGATACAGCGCGCGTGCGCCCATCGGGTTCTCCGGGCCGCCCTTCATGTGGGCAGGCAGGATGCGGCCCTTTTCTTCTCGCGGGCGATCATTTCCGCCGGCGGCGTCCAGCTCGGCCATTCGGCCTTGCGGGTCACCTTGTGGCTGCCGGCCCATTCGAAGCCCGGCTTGCCGGTGCCGACGCCGTAGCGCCGCGCCTTGCCGCCGTCCTCGACGAGGTAGAGCATGTTCTCCCGCGTGTCGATGACCACGGTGCCGGGCTTGTGCGGCCCGTCGTAATCGACCACCTGCGGCAGGAATTTCGGGTCGATCCGCGGCTCGACGTTGCGCGGCGCGCTCGGCAGTGCGGCGGTCTGCACCCGGTCGGGCGCGCGCTCGCGCACGATCTTCCGCTGCCGCTCGGGCGCGGCCAGCGGCGGCGCGACGCGCACGCTGTAACCGGCCGGCAGGCCGTTGCGCGGCGCCTGGCGGGTGTTGCGCGGCTGCGCCTGCGGCGTGCGCTGGAGCTGCAGCACCCACGGGGCGGAGAGGTCGGGGCTGACGACGAGCGGCGGGCGCTCGCCGTAGCGCGCCTGCGCCGACGCGCCTTGCGCGGAAAACGCGGCCAGAGCCGCCGCAGCCAGCAGGGAAAGAGAGATTCTCATCGGGCGTACTCGTTACCTTTGCACCGTTGTCCGGCCGATTGTCCGCGCGGCACCCAAGGAAATCGTGAATCGGATTTCATAAAAGACGGTCTTTCGCGTAAACCTTTTCTTGTGGTTAGCGCCGGGTTGATCGGTTTGGTAAAGAAAGGCTGAAGGAAGATGGCGGACGGACTTCTGACCGGCGAGGACGGGCTGACACGCTGCAAATGGCACGGCGGCCTGCCCGATTACCTCATCTATCACGACGAGGAATGGGGCTTGCCCGTAGGCGACGATACCCGCCTGTTCGAGAAGCTGTGCCTCGAGGGCTTCCAGTCCGGCCTGTCGTGGCTGACCATCCTGCGCAAGCGCGACAATTTCCGCGCCGCCTTCCACGGCTTCGATTTCCGCCGTCTGGCCGGCGAGGACGAGGCGCGGGCGATGCCGCGCCATCTCGCCGACGCCGGCATCGTGCGCCATCGCGGCAAGATCGCCTCGGTCTACAACAATGCGCGGCGGGCGGTGGCGCTTGCCGACGAGGCCGGCTCGCTTGCCCGCTTCTTCTGGGCGTTCGAGCCGGGGCCGGAAGAGCGGCCGGAACGGCTCGACTGGGCGAGCCTCTCGGCGCTCGGCAAGACGCCGACCTCGATCCGCATCTCGAAGGAATTGAAGAAGCGCGGCTGGTCCTTCGTCGGGCCGACGACGGTCTATGCCTTCATGCAGGCGATGGGCATGGTCAACGACCATGTCGAGGGCTGCGTGTGCCGGCCGCGGATCGAGGCGGCGCGGGCGGCGTTCGCGCGCCCGGCCTGAGGAACCACCCCCTTTTCAACCTTGGGCGGCCTCGACCAGCTGCACCTCGGCCTCGCGGCAGATCGCGCGGATGCCGTCCACCCGGCATTCGTCGGTGATGAAGGTGTGGACCTGCGACAGGTGGCCGATGCGCACCGGAGCGGTGCGCTCGAACTTGGTGGAATCGGCGACGAGGATGACGTGGCGGGCGTTGGCGATGATCGCCTGCGCCACCTTGACCTCGCGATAGTCGAAATCGAGCAGCGCGCCGTCATGGTCGATGGCCGAGGCGCCGATCACCGCGTAGTCGACCTTGAACTGGCGGATGAAATCGACCGCGGCCTCGCCGACCACGCCGCCGTCCGAGCCGCGCACCACGCCGCCGGCGATCACCACCTCCGTCTGCGGGAAGACGCGCATGCGGTTGGCGACGTTGATGTTGTTGGTGATGACCATCAGCCCCTTGCGGTCGAGCAGCGCGTTGGCCACCGCCTCGGTCGTGGTGCCGATGTTGACGAAGAGCGAGGCGCCGTCGGGGATCATGCGCGCGGCGGCGCGGCCGATCGCTTCCTTCTCGTTCGCCGCGATCTTGCGCCTCGCCTCGTATTCGACGTTCTCTACGCCGGAAGGGAACAGCGCCCCGCCATGGATGCGCGACAAAAGCCGCATGTCGCACAGGTCGTTCAGATCCTTGCGGATCGTCTGCGGGGTGACGTCGAAACGCGCGGCCAGTTCCTCGACCAGCACGCGGCCATTGTCCTTTGCCAGTTGCACGATCTCGGCCTGACGGGGCGGCAGGTACATCCAAGCTCCCTTTCGCTTTCGCTTTTCGCCAATCTAGCGAAAAGCGAAAGCGGTGGATAGTCTTCTGCGCCGTCGGCGCTGACCCCTCACCGCCTTGCTGCGCTCGGCACCTCTCCCCAGAGGGGAGAGGAAAAAGGCCGCAGCGTTTCCGCTCCTTTCCTCTCCCCTCTGGGGAGAGGTGGCCCGAAGGGCCGGTGAGGGGCGGCGCGGCGGTTGCCGGAAGGTCGCTAGACGTTCCTGCGCTTGCCTTCGAGGAGGTCGAGGACGGCGCGTGCGGCGTCGAGGACGTTGGTGCCGGGGCCGAAGACGGCGGCGACGCCGCTGTCGAGCAGGAACTGGTAGTCCTGGCGCGGCACCACGCCGCCGACGACGACGATGATGTTCTCCGCGCCCTTCGCCTTGAGCGCCTCGACGAGCTGCGGCGCCAGCGTCTTGTGGCCGGCGGCGAGCGAGGACATGCCGACGACATGGACCTTCGACTTCACCGCGAGATCGGCCGCCTCGTCCGGCGTCTGGAACAGCGGGCCGGCGATGACGTCGAAGCCGATGTCGCCGAAGGCCGAGGCGATGATCTTGGCGCCGCGGTCGTGGCCGTCCTGGCCGAGCTTGGCGACGAGCAGCTTCGGCGTCTCGCCGAGGTTCTTCGAGAATTCCTCCAGCCGCTCGACGAGATTCTCGTATTCCGGCTCGCCCTGATAGGCTTCACCATAGACCTTGCGCACCACCTTCGGCACGGCTGAGTGGTCGCCGAAGGCCTCGCGCATGGCGTCGGAGATCTCGCCGAGCGTGGCGCGCGCGCGCGCGGCCTCGACGGCGGCCTCTAGGATGTTGCCCTTGCCCGAGCGCGCGACCGCGCGCAGCGCGGCGATGGTCTCTTCCCACCGCTTCGGGTCACGCTGGCGGCGGGTCTTGTCGATGCGGGCGATCTGCGCCTCGCGCACGGCGCGGTTGTCGATGTCGAGGATGTCGAGATCGTCCTCGCTTTCCAGCCTATACTTGTTGACGCCGACGATGACCTCGTCGCCGCGGTCGATCGCCGCCTGCTTGCGGGTGGCGGCTTCCTCGATCAGCCGCTTGGGCAGGCCCTCGATGACGGCCTTGGTCATGCCGCCCATGGCCTCGACTTCCTCGATGATGGCCCAGGCGGTGTCGGCCATGTCCTGCGTCAGCTTCTCCATCATGTAGGAGCCGGCCCACGGGTCGACCACATTGGTGATGTGCGTCTCTTCCTGGATGATCAGCTGGGTGTTGCGGGCGATGCGTGCCGAGAAGTCGGTCGGCAGGGCGATGGCTTCATCCAGCGAGTTGGTGTGCAGCGACTGCGTGCCGCCGAACACCGCCGCCATCGCCTCGATGGCGGTGCGCACGACGTTGTTGTAGGGGTCCTGCTCGGTGAGCGACCAGCCGGAGGTCTGGCAGTGGGTGCGCAGCATCATCGACTTGGCGCTCTTCGGGCCGAACTTCTTCATGATGCGCCACCACAGCAGGCGCGCGGCGCGCAGCTTGGCCACCTCGAGGTAGAAGTTCATGCCGATGGCGAAGAAGAAGGACAGCCGCCCGGCGAAGGCATCCACGTCCATGCCCTTGTTCAGCGCGGCGCGGACATATTCGCGGCCGTCGGCCAGCGTGAAGGCCAGCTCCTGCACCAGCGTCGCGCCGGCCTCCTGCATGTGGTAGCCGGAGATGGAGATCGAGTTGAACTTCGGCATGTGCCTCGCCGTGTACTCGATGATGTCGGCGATGATCCGCATCGAGGGCTCGGGCGGGTAGATGTAGGTGTTGCGGACCATGAACTCTTTGAGGATGTCGTTCTGGATGGTCCCGGAAAGCTGCGCGCGGGGCACGCCCTGCTCCTCGCCGGCGACGATGAAGTTGGCGAGGATCGGGATCACCGCGCCGTTCATGGTCATCGACACCGAGATCTTATCGAGCGGGATGCCGTCGAACAGCACCTTCATATCCTCGACCGAGTCGATGGCGACGCCCGCCTTGCCGACATCGCCCTCGACGCGCGGATGGTCCGAGTCGTAGCCGCGATGGGTGGCGAGGTCGAAGGCGACGGAGACGCCCTGCTGGCCGGCGGCGAGCGCCTTGCGGTAGAAGGCGTTCGAGGCCTCCGCCGTCGAGAAGCCGGCATACTGGCGGATCGTCCACGGCCGTCCGGCATACATGGTGGCGCGCGGCCCGCGCACGAACGGCGCGAAGCCCGGCAGGCTGTCGAGATGCTCCACCCCTTCGAGGTCGGCGGGCGTGTAAAGCGGCTTCACCGGAATGCCCTCCGGCGTCTGCCACACCAGCGTCTCGGGGGCCGCCTTGACTTCCTTCTCGGCGAGCGCCCGCCACTTTTCGAGCTTCGGGTCGGTCATCTCTTTGTCCTGCCTACTCGAATTCGAGGATCAGTTCGTCGACGGCGAGGCTCGCCCCCGGCTCGACGGCGATGCGCTTCACCGTACCGCGCTTTTCGGCGCGCAGCACGTTCTCCATCTTCATCGCCTCGACGGTGGCGAGCGCCTGGCCTTCCTGCACCTCGTCGCCGGCCTTGACGGCGATGGAGGTGACGACGCCCGGCATCGGGCACAGCAGCATCCGCGAGGTGTCGGGCGGCAGCTTCTCCGGCATCAGCCGGGCGAGCTCGGCGACGCGCGGGCTGCGCACATGCGCCTTCGCGTCGATGCCGCGCCAGCGCAGCCTCCAGCCCGAATTGACCTGATCGACCTTGATGCCGGCCCTGACGGCGGAATCGGGGCCGCCGACCGTGAAATGGGCGTGGGTGCGGCCGGGCAGCCAGCCGGACGCCACCGTCAGCTCCTGCCCGTCCTCGAAGGCGACGACGGTGGTCGAGCCCTCGTCATAGGCGACGACCGGGAAGGCGTGGCCGGCGAGCGTCACCACCCAGTCGCGGCCGATGGTGCGGGGATGGTTGGCGAGCGTACCGGAGATCAGCGCCCCGCGCTTCTGGGCGCGCAGATTGATGTAGGCGGCGACCGCCGCCAGCGTGCGCGCCTCCTCTTCGTCCGGCGCGACGCCGGCGAAGCCTTCCGGCCATTCCTCGGCGATGAAGGCCGTGGTCAGCCGGCCTTCCCGGAAGCGCGGATGCTCCATCACCGCCGAGAGGAACGGCAAATTGTGGCCGATGCCTTCCACCTCGAAATCGTCGAGCGCGCCGGACATGGCGGCG
The DNA here is from genome assembly GCF_023954335.1 of Aquamicrobium sp. Lineage (NCBI taxonomy): Bacteria > Pseudomonadati > Pseudomonadota > Alphaproteobacteria > Hyphomicrobiales > Phyllobacteriaceae > Aquamicrobium > Aquamicrobium sp. Next base: position 92,203 of record NZ_JAMLIE010000004.1, on the reverse strand, counting down.
ATGGCCTGATCGCGCGTCGGCGCCCAGGCGCACAGCTTGGCGATCATCGGGTCGTAATACATCGAGATCTCGCCGCCCTCGAACACGCCGGTGTCATTGCGGATCACGGTGCCGTCGCTCTGCTCGCCTTCCGCCGGCGGGCGGTAGCGCGTCAGCCGGCCGATCGAGGGCAGGAAGTTGCGGTAGGGGTCCTCGGCATAGAGGCGGCTTTCGATGGCCCAGCCGTTCAGCCTGACGTCGTCCTGCGCGGTCTTCAGCGTCTCGCCGGCGGCGACGCGGATCATCTCCTCCACGAGGTCGATGCCGGTGATCAGCTCCGTCACCGGATGCTCGACCTGGAGGCGGGTGTTCATCTCGAGGAAGTAGAAGTTGCGGTCGCCGTCGACGATGAACTCGACCGTACCGGCCGAGTGGTAGCCGACGGCCTTGGACAGCGCCACGGCCTGCTCGCCCATGGCCTTGCGGGTGGCCTCGTCGAGGAAGGGCGAGGGCGCTTCCTCGACCACCTTCTGGTTGCGGCGCTGGATCGAGCATTCGCGCTCGCCGAGATAGATGACGTTGCCGTGCTTGTCGCCCAGCACCTGGATCTCGATGTGGCGCGGCTGGGTGACGAACTTCTCGATGAAGATGCGGTCGTCGCCGAAGGAGGACTTCGCCTCGTTCTTCGACGACTGGAAGCCCTCGCGCGCCTCGGCGTCGTTCCAGGCGATGCGCATGCCCTTGCCGCCGCCGCCGGCCGAGGCCTTGATCATCACCGGATAGCCGATCGAGCCCGCTATGCGGACGGCTTCGTCCGCATCCTCGATCAACCCCATATGGCCGGGCACGGTGTTGACCTTCGCCTCGGCGGCGAGCTTCTTGGAGGTGATCTTGTCGCCCATCGCCTGGATGGCGTTGACCGGCGGGCCGATGAAGGCGACGCCTTCCTTCTCCAGCGCCTCGGCGAAGGCGGCGTTCTCCGACAGGAAGCCGTAGCCGGGATGCACCGCGTCGGCGCCGGTCTGGCGGATCGCGTCTATGATCCTGTCGATGACGATGTAGGACTGCGAGGAGGGCGCCGGGCCGATATGCACGGCCTCGTCGGCCTGCCTGACATGCAGCGCGTCGCGGTCGGCGTCGGAATAGACGGCGACGGTGGCGATGCCGAGCTTCCTGGCCGTGCGGATGACCCGGCAGGCGATCTCGCCGCGATTGGCGATGAGGATTTTCTTGAACAACACCCGGTCTCCAGTCCCCATGAGGTCAATCCCTGAATTTCTTTTCATACGGCATGGTCAGAAGCGCCGAGGCCGTCACCACGCCGCCGAAGACGGTGGCGAACGGCACGACGAGCAGCAGCACCGGAATGACCGGGTTGGCCGCCTGCCCGATGCGCGTGCCGATCCCGCCGAGGTCGAGCCAGATGATGGCGGCGGCGGTGAGAATGCCGAGGAGCACGCCGGCGGCCGCGTTCACCGCCATGAAGCGCAGCATCTGCCAGTGGTCCTTGCGGGCCTCCTCCGGCGTCATTTCCGGCTTGTCCATCCGTGCCATCGGCTTTCCTATCAAAACGGGCCCACCAAAACGGGCCCATCAAAGCGGAATCGTGTCGTGCTTCTTCCACGGCTGGTCCAGCTTCTTCGTCCGGAGCGCCGCGAAGGCGCGGGCGATGCGCCGGCGCGACGAATGCGGCATGATCACCTCGTCGATGAAGCCGCGCTCGGCCGCCTTGAACGGGTTGGCGAAGTTGACCTCGTATTCCTTGGTCCGCGCCGCGATCTTCTCGGCGTCGCCGAGCTCCGAGCGATAGAGGATCTCGGTCGCGCCCTTGGCGCCCATCACCGCGATCTCGGCCGTCGGCCAGGCATAGTTGACGTCAGCGCCGATATGCTTGGACGCCATGACGTCATAGGCGCCGCCATAGGCCTTGCGCGTGATCAGAGTCACCATCGGCACGGTGGCCTGCGAATAGGCGAAGAGCAGCTTGGCGCCGTGCTTGATGACGCCGCCATATTCCTGCGCCGTGCCGGGCAGGAAGCCGGGAACGTCGACCAGCGTCAGGAGCGGGATCGAGAAGGCGTCGCAGAAGCGCACGAAGCGCGCGGCCTTGCGCGAGGAATCGATGTCGAGGCAGCCGGCCAGCACCATCGGCTGGTTGGCGACGACGCCGACCGTCTGGCCTTCCATGCGGATGAAGCCGGTGACGATGTTGCGGGCATAGGCTTCCTGGATCTCGAAGAAGTCGCCCTCGTCGGCGAGTGCCAAGATCAGTTCCTTCATGTCGTAGGGCTTGGCGGCCGAATCCGGGATCAGCGTGTCGAGCCGCATGTCGGTGCGCTCGGGGTCGTCGTGGAACGGCCTGACGGGTGGCTTCTCGCGGTTGTTCAACGGCAGGAAGTCGAACAGCCGGCGCACCTGCTCCAGCGCCTCGACATCGTCGTCGAACGCGCCGTCGGCGACGGAGGATTTCTGCGTGTGGGTGCGCGCGCCGCCCAGCTCCTCGGCGGTGACCTCCTCGTGGGTGACGGTCTTCACCACTTCGGGGCCGGTGACGAACATGTAGGAGGAATCCTTCACCATGAAGATGAAGTCGGTCATGGCCGGCGAGTACACCGCGCCGCCGGCGCAGGGGCCCATGATCATCGAAATCTGCGGCACCACGCCGGAGGCCAGCACGTTGCGCTGGAACACGTCGGCGTAGCCGCCGAGCGAGGCGACGCCCTCCTGGATGCGCGCGCCGCCGGAGTCGTTCAGGCCGATCACCGGCGCGCCGGCCTTCATGGCGTGGTCCATCACCTTGCAGATCTTCTCGGCGTGCGCTTCCGACAGCGCGCCGCCGAACACCGTGAAGTCCTGGCTGAAGACGAACACCAGGCGGCCGTTGATGGTGCCGTAGCCGGTGACCACGCCGTCGCCCGGATATTTCTGCGAAGCCATGCCGAAATCGACGGCACGGTGGGCGACGTAGAGGTCGAACTCCTCGAACGAGCCCTCGTCGAGCAGCACCTCGATGCGCTCGCGCGCGGTCAGCTTGCCCTTGGCGTGCTGGGCCTTGATGCGCTTCTCGCCGCCGCCGGCCCATGCCTGCGCGCGCCGCTCGGCCAGTTGCTCCAGTATCTCGCGCATCAGATGCTCCCCCGCTTTGCGGTCCAGTGGGCTCTTCCGTTTCAATGCCTTTGCAGGCCGGCCGCAAGGCGGCAGCCTGTTTGCGAATTTCGCATAATCGCTTCCGATGCCGGCGAAAAGACTTGAACGGGCGGAGGTGCGTAAAGTAGGTTTCACAATATTGCAAAAAGCGAAATTGCAAAATGCGAAACACCAAGCTGTTCATCGGCCGAAAGGTGCGGGACCTGCGCGAGGCGAACCGGCTGACGCAGGCGGCCTTCGCCGAGCGCATCGGCATCTCGACCAGCTATCTCAACCAGGTCGAGAACAACCAGCGCCCGGTCTCGGCCGCGGTACTGCTGGCGCTCGCCGAGACGTTCCGCATCGATATCGCCGATTTCTCCGCCGGCGAGGGCGACAGGCTGCTCTCGGCCCTGTCCGAGGCGCTCAGCGATCCGCTGTTCGAGACGTTCCGGCCGAGCCTTCAGGAGCTGAAGCTCGTCGCCCAGAACGCGCCCGGCTTCGCCCATGCGCTGATCGCAGCGCATCAGGCCTACAGGCGCAATTCCGAGCAACTGGCGAGCTTCGACGACACGCTCGGCCGGTCGGCGGCGCTGGCTGAGCCGAGCCCTTACGAGGAGGTGCGCGACTTCTTCCATTTCGTCGACAACTACATCCACGAGCTCGACATGGCGGCGGAGGCGCTCGCGGCCGCGCTCGACATTCCCGAGCGCGATCCGGCAAGCGCGCTCGCCGAGCATCTGGAGCGCCGCCACGGCGTGCGCACCACGCACGACATGCCGGGCGAGAGCCTGCTGCGCCGCTTCGACGCCGAGCGCCGCATCCTCTACCTCAACCCGTTCTCGCCCGCCTCGACGCGCAGCTTCCAGGCGGCGTTCCAGATCGGCGAGATGGAGATGGCCGCCGCCATCGAGGCGATCGTCGACAATGCCGGCTTCCGTTCGGTGGAGGCGCGGGAGATCTGCCGCATCGGCCTCGCCAACTATTTCGCCGGCGCGCTGATGATGCCCTATGCGGCGCTGCAGGATACGGCGCATGCGCTGCGCCACGACCTTGAGCTGATCGCCTTGCGCTTCGGCGCCAGCGTCGAGCAGGTGGCGCACCGGCTGTCGACGCTGCAACGGCCGGGCGCGAAGGGCGTGCCGATCTTCTTCGCCCGCATCGACCGCGCCGGCAACATCACCAAGCGCCACAGCGCCGCCAAGCTGCAATTCGCCCGCTTCGGCGCGGCCTGCCCGCTGTGGAACGTGCATCAGGCGTTCGAGACGCCCGGCCGCATCATCCGCCAGCTCGCCGAAACGCCGGACGGGGTGCGCTATCTGTGCCTCGCCACCGAAATAGCGAAAGGGGGAGGAGGGTTTCGTGCGCCACAACGCCGCTACGCCATCGCCGTCGGCTGCGAGGTCGCCCATGCCGGCGACTTCGTCTATGCCGACGATCTCGACCTCGCCAACCGGGCGGCCTTCGACCCCATCGGCATCTCCTGCCGCATCTGCGAGCGGCCGAACTGCGCCCAGCGCGCGGTGCCGCCGCTGAAGCGGCGGCTGGTGGTCGACCGCAACCGGCGGGGCGCGGTGCCGTACCGGCTGGACTGAAAGCGCACGGCGGCGATCCGCCGTGCGCCGGTTCTTACCTCCGGCCTGCGGGCCGGCTTGGTCTCGTTCAGGCGAGGCCTTCTTCCTGAAGGCTCTTGAGGACGGCGGGGCGCGCCGCGACGGTGCCCATGAACTTCTGGATGTTCGGGTAGGCGGCAAGGTCGATATTGGCGAATTTCGACCAGTTGAGAATGGTCCACAGATAGGCATCCGCCGCGGTGAACGTCTCGCCGGTGAGGTAGGACCTGCCTGCAAGCTGCTCGTCGACATAGCGCAGGCGCTTGCCGAGATGCTCGCGATTGGCGGTCTTGGTCTCTTCGGGCGTGCCGGGCTTGAAGAACGGGCCGAAGCTCTTGTGCAGTTCCGAAGAGACGAAGGCCAGCCACTGCTGGGCGCGATAGCGCGCCATCTCGCCGGCCGGCGGCATCAGGCCCGAGCCGGGCTTCTGGTCGGCGAGATACTGAACGACGAGCTGCGCCTCCGTGAGCGTCTGGCCATCGTCCAGCACGAGCGTCGGCACGTAGCCGTTGGGATTGGTGGCGAGAAAGTCCTGATCGTGCTCGGTCTTCTTGGTCTTGCCGTCCACCTTGACGAGATCGAGCGCGATCCCGGCTTCGTTGGCGACGATATGGGGAGCGAGCGAGCACGCGCCGGGCATGTAGTATAATTTCATTTCAGAGGCTCCATGATGCGGATGACATTCCCTGCCATACCCTTTCGCGGGCAGCAATTTCCCCGGCAGTGAACACTGCGTCCAGATGGGCGGTGGCGGGAGGTTGTTCAAGGCCGCGCGCTTCGGTCGGGCGCGGCCGCCGTATCGATGAAAAGCGGGGATTTTCGAATGGTCGGAGTGGCGGGATTCGAACCCACGACCCCTTGACCCCCAGATTGAAAAAGTGGGTTTTATAGCCTTTCATGGCGTTGGATGACATGGCGCAAACCCGTAGAAATCCAACGTTATGAACCTGAGACCGCTTGACTAATTTCGCCTCGCTTCTAAATTGCTGGCTACAATGTGGCTATAATTTTGGATTGGGCGGTGATGAAGATCACGGCAGACACTGTATCGGAGGCGATGAAATCCGCGCTTCCCAACAAGACGAAATTCTATTTCGACGACGACCTGTCGGGCTTCGGATTCTACCGGACCACGACCGGCACGGGAACATTCTTCGTTGAGTTCCGGCCCGTCGCAGGCGGATCGAAAAAACGCCTGAAGCTTGGCCGGGTGGGTACGCTCAAAGCCAGTGAGGCACGCGAGGCGGCGAGGAAGGCGATTGCGCATGCTGGCCTTGGAAAAGACCTTGCCCAGGATCGTGCCGATGAACGGGCGGGAGGAACAGTGAAAGAGCTTGTCGAGGAATACATCGCGGGGAAGGACATGAAGCAGTCGTCGCGCGATTTCTACACGTCGACGCTCAAGAAGCACATCGCGCCCCATCTGGGTAGCCAGAAGGCGGTTGCCGTCAGTCGCGTCGATGTGCAGCGGGCGCACATGAAAATATCACGGACTGCCCGCTATTCTGCCAACCGGGCAGTGGCGCTCCTGTCTGCCGCCTATGTGTGGGGCAGCAAGCGTGGCATCGTGCCCGAGGGCATAAACCCGGCAGCGTCGATCGACCGCAACAAGGAAGTCGCGCGGGATCGCTATCTTTCGCCCGACGAGATGACCCGCCTTGGCGAGGCACTACGCGAGGCCGAAACGATCGGGATTCCGCACAAGCAATCTGAATCGAAGCACGCGCCGAAAGAGAAAAACCGCACCATTTACGGCCCCCACGTCACTGGCGCGATTCGGTTGCTGATGCTGACCGGCTGCCGCTTGCGCGAAATCCTTAATCTGCGCTGGTCGGAGTATGATGAAAAACGCGGGCTGTTGCTGCTGCCGGACTCGAAGACCGGGAAGAAGACCGTCGTGCTGTCAGAAGCGGCACAGGCTGAGATTGACAGCCTTCCGCGCCTTGGAGCCTTCGTGATCGCCAGCCGCAGCGCGGGCATGCCCGACGAGAAGCCCCGCACTGACCTGAAAAAGCCTTGGGCGGCAATCGCGGGACATGCCGGGATCGATGATGTTCATCTGCACGATCTGCGACACACGTTCGCCAGCGTTGGAGCCGGAGGAGGCATGTCGCTGCTGACGATCGGCAAACTGCTGGGCCACGCCGATGCGACCACCACGCAACGCTATGCGCATCTGCATGTCGATCCGACGCGAGCCGCGGCAAACGCCATCGCCGGCCAGATCGCCGCGGCGCTGGAGGGGAAGTGAATATGGCCAAGCTGCCGCCGAACCTTTCCTTGCAGGCATTCCCTATCGAGGAAGCGTTAGCTGAAGGGCGCAAGGGTGATGCCGAGCGCCTGATCTGTGAAATCCTGCTTTCGGGAAAAGCGGACAATGTAGTTCAGCGCCTTGCCGCCGAAATGATCCGCCCGCCGAAGAAAGGCAAGGGGCGACCTAAGTCGCTGCCGCAGCACTGGTTTGATATCGGGACAGACTTCGACGATTTCCGTAGTCGCGGGATGAAATACGAAGAAGCGATGCGGGAACTAGAACGCCGCTATGGATTTTCAGACGCTACCCTTCGCAAGGCGATCACGTTCTACAATGATGCGAGATCAGCGCATGACGCGGCGACCGCAGAATATTACGATTAGTTTGCCTAAACCGCCTTCGCTTGTTGCGCTATCTACGCCTCACCAACCACGGCAAAGGAGGTGATATGGCATATTTGAGAGTCCCGCAGGCCGCCGAATACATCGGCGTCTCGAAATCTCTTCTCGATAAACTCCGCTGTTATGGCGGCGGGCCGGCGTATGCCAAGCTTGGCACGAGCGTCATCTACAATACCGACGATCTCGATGCATGGGTGGCCGCCCGCCGCATCGAGCCGGCGAATGATAATGTCAAGGAACGGAGGGCAGCAGCATGAAACTGACATTGTATAGCGAGGATTTCAAAGATGGCCGCAAGGTCGACTGGCCGGCGGTTCCGCGCGTCGGTGAGTTTGTCAGTTTTAATTACCGTGGCGGCACGACGACCTTGTCGGTCGACCGCATTGAGTACGCTTGCGATGCGGAGTCAAACGTCACCGAAATTGACGTTCATCTCACATACTAATCATCACGCCCCGGCCGTCATGCGGCTGGGGCAACTCCAGAGGACAATATGCAAATTTTGCAGTTCCGTCATCATGACGGGGACGTTTCCGCGCGCGGTTTTCGCACCGTGGCGCGTTTCGCCGTGGAGGTAGCTCCCGGCATAACCATTCAAGATTGGCAACTGGTTGAAACCCCGGACGGCAACCATCTGGCCTATCCGCCCGCCGGTGCAAACCGCCGACCCACTACATTAATTCGTCCTGAAATTCGCTCCGTCATCATCGACCGGGCCGTGGAGTTGATAAATGCCAAGCACGCAGCCTAGCCCGCTTCTAGACGCTATCAATGCCGCCGACACTGCCAGCCTGGGCGACTGGTTCTATACATCCGCAGCGAAGGCCAAGGGCGTCGTAAAGGTCCGACCGGCTGATATCGGATGGGAAGACTACACCCTATCCGCCGACAAACTCGAGCCGGCCGAAACTGACCCGGCGGACATAGACGAGGCCATGCGGTGGTGCGTGGTGGTCGACGATATTCCCGAATGCGAGGCCGGCACGGCCGCCCTTGTCTATTTGGAGCGCGAAACTGGCAGCGCCATCATAGCCGCGCTTTCCGGGCCTGCGCATGACCATGACGTAGCAATCCGCATGGTCGCACGCGACCTGAAGGCAGAGCAACGGAACGCACCGGCCCGCAAGACCCTACGAGAGACCGTGCCGCTCCCCAAGGCCGCGAACGACAATCGCCCTGCCACCGCCGTCAATGCGCAGTCGCTGCTGTCGATGGATTTCCCGCCCGTCGTGTACGTCGTGCCCGGCGTCATCACGGAGGGTCTGACCATCCTTGGCGGCCGCCCGAAGCTCGGCAAGTCGTGGCTCGCCCTTGGCGTATGCATCGCAGTTGCCACTGGCGGCGCCTATCTAGGCGCGGAATGCGAACGGGGCGACGTGCTATACCTCGCCCTTGAAGACAACAAGCGCCGGCTACAGGGGCGACTAACCACACTGCTGCCGCCCATGAAGTCGCTCCGTCCCGACCTGTCGCAGCTTGAACTGGACACGGAAGCTCCGACGGTCGATGGCGGCTTAATCCAACGGCTTGATGCTTGGCGCCTCGCTGCAAAGAATCCCAGGCTCGTGGTTATCGACACACTGGCAATGGTGCGCCCTGCAAAGAAGCGGACACAGGATAGCTACGAAGCCGATTATGCGGCGTTGTCGCCGCTCCAGCGGTGGTCCGGCGAGCATGGGCTTGCCGTCGTCGTTGTGACGCACGTCCGCAAAATGGAAGCGTCCGACCCGCTCGAAATGATTTCCGGCACCAACGGTCTGACCGGCGCGGCGGATAGCATCCTGGTGCTCAACCGTGATGCGGACGGCCCGAAGCTGTATGGCCGCGGTCGCGATATCGAGGAACTGGAAAAGGCGCTCCGGTTCGACAATGGGCGCTGGTCTGTTCTTGGCGACGTTGATGAGGTGAAGCGGAGCGCGGAAAGGCGTGCCGTGCTTGCCGCGCTTGATGATGCCGTCGGTCCCATGACGCCGGCCGAGATTGCCAAAGTCATCGGCAAACCCAAGGGCAACCTGAATGTACTTTTGACTAAAATGGTGAAAGACGGCGAAGTCGTAAAAGTTGCCTACGGCCTTTATGCGCACCCCGGTAAGACCGGTAAGACCGGTAAGACTTCAAAGGAGTCTAATCACTCTAATCAGTCTAATGTGGGTATACAGAAGGACGCGGCGTGACCGCCTCCATCGGCCACAACGGCGGCCCGCCGCTGGACGAGCCGGTCACCGTCAAGAAGCCGGACGAGCCGTGGTATGACCTGCGGCTTCTGCGCATGAACGGGAAACCGAAGAACCCCGTAGACCGCCTGACCAGTCGCACGCCGCTATGGAACTTCACGGACGACGAGAAGCCATTTCTCGGCCGTCGCATTCGGGGCCGGAAGGACATTGACAATAGCCTGAATGGCGGCCCGCTCCGCCACCAGAAGGTGACGCCGTGGCGGCCCGTGCCGATGAAGCCGCGCCCCGTCGAGGGGCTTGGCCCGGTTGCGAACGCCAATGCAACCCAGCGCCTGCCATACATGGAGGAGGCCAAGGCGGGGCGCATCACCGATGAGCAGGCGGAAGCCATCAGCAAGGGCGTGGCGGTTCGCTCGTCGACGCCGCCGGCGATCGCTGCACGCCTGAACGGCGTCCTGCAACAAGCGCGGGCGGGCGCGGAGATGAAGGAACTTGCACCGGGGCACCTCGATATTGCGGTGAAGCGGCTGGCGGAGGCCGGCAGGATCGTGCTCCGGTGTGCCGTCGATGCCGCCATGGCCAGATCGGAGGGGAAGGTTTACGCGCTCGCCACCGCAGCGTCGGCGGACCTGCTGGCCATGGTCAAGAAGGCCCGCGGCGGCGCTCGGAGCGGCGCAGGCAGGAAAACCAAGCAAGCAAACGATAACTATTTGATTGAACACAGGAAATCGGCCTGAGTTGCAACTAACGCGCATCCAACTCCCCTATAACGGGGAAGGTATTTTCTCAACAGAGCGGCGTATGGTATAAGTTCCTCATATCTGCGACCCTATTTAGGTAGGGGGCGCTGCTCGTTAGTGCGCATTCCGGCATCTCGCGGGGAGTAATAGTAGGAGGGGGAGGAAATAAATATCCTCCGCCACAGCCGAAAAACTCAATGAAATCAATGGAGCCGATTTTCAATCGGCAGGGGGTCCGAGAACTGACCCGAAATCACCCTGAAAAGTGACATCGGCCAAAACTTTTTTTCTGCCCCACCCACATTCCCAAATTCCAATCAGCCCGTCCTTATTCCGGGTTGTAACGGTGCGCGTTCATCGCTGCGCCCACGCCCGTCTACCGGGTTTTGCTCCTCCTTCCCGGTGGACGCGCGGCTATTTTTTGACCTCGAATCTTACAGGTGAAACACCATGTGGCATCGCCGCACCTATTCGGCCGATGACGCCGCGCGTCTGTGCGGTGTGTCGCGCAACCACCTCGACGTAATCCTTCACCGCTCCGGGCCGATGATCGACCTCGTATCGGAGAAGGTCGGACGGAACCGTCTATTCGCACCAGCCGACATCGCCGTCATCGCCGTCGCCCACCAGATCGAACGCGCTGGCCGCTCGTGGCTGCAGGCTATCGGCATTGCGTTCGAGCATCTGGAAGACCCGCCGCCAATAGATGCCATTCTAGTAGCGCCTGTGCCCGGCAAGGGCTGCGGGCCGACGCGCATCATCGCGGACAGGGACGTCAGCCGGCTCCAAGTGGATCGGCCACTCATTCTCATTCCCATAGGCGCCATATGCGCCAGTATTAATGGAGGCGCCCATGTGGCCCTTTAGCAAACCCGCCGCGCCGCCCGTTGAGGCGAAGTCCGGCACCGCAAGCCCGAATGACTGGTTGCTCGAACTATTCGGCGCTGGCGTAGCTGGCTCGCCGCAGGTTTCCCGCAGCGTGGCACTCACGGTTCCTGCCGTTGCCAATGCGGTGAAAGTCATTTCGGAAAGCGTCGCAACGGCCGCCCTTACCGTCAAGCGGCATGTAGGCGATCAGGAAGTCGATGTGCCTGGCCATCCTGCGCTGGCCCTGCTCGCCGGCGAGGCTAACGGCTGGACGTCGGGCTATGAGCTTATCCGGGACCTCACCGCGCAAGCTCTTTCGCAGGACGCAGGCGGCTTGGCGTGGGTTAACCGGGTGCAAGGCCGGCCTGCGGAAATCATCCGCTATGACGACGGCGCGATTACCGTCGAGTATTCGAACAAGGGCACCGGCGAACCGACCTACCGCATAGGCGGCAAGAAGATTCGCAGCGCGGACATTATCCATGTCCGGTCTGGCTTCAGCCGCTGCCCGCTTAGCTTGGCGCGTGACGCCATCGCCGCCGCGAAGACGATGGAGCGCTACGTGGTCGCCTTCTGGGCGCAGTCGGCACGTCCGGGCGGCGTTATCACCATGGACAAAGGTCTCGGTGATACCGGCGCACAGAAAATGCTCCAAGGCTGGAAAGCGGCCTTCAGCGGATCCGAAAACGCGGGCCGGACGGCGGTATTGTGGGACGGCGCGAAATGGTCGCCCATGACCATGACGTCGGTCGACGCTCAGCTTCTGGAGCTTCGGAAATTTCAGCTTAGCGAGATCGCCCGCGCCTTTGGCATCCCCCAACATATGCTAGGTGTCCTCGATCGGGCCACATGGGGCAACTACAGCCAGGCTGCCCGCGAATACCTCACCAGCACCGTCCTGCCGTGGATGCGCGCCGTCGAAGCCGCGCTCAACCGCACGCTGCTCACTGACGCAGAACGCGGTGAATATCGCTTTGCCTTCGACCTCGACGATTTCAGCCAGGGCGATTTGGGCGAGCGGGCCACGGCGATCAGCACGTTGATTACCGCGCGGACGATCAACCCGAACGAGGCGCGCGATTGGCTCGGCCTGCCTGCACGAGAAGGCGGCGACGAGTTTTCCAACCCGGCCATCGAGCCATCAACATCAACAGAAGAAAGGACCAGCGCCAATGAAAGCGCAGTTCAACAATAGCGAGCACACCTTCCACATCGACCGTGCCCACGTTCCATTTTTGGAGCACAGCTTGGGCCGTGGCCTTTACAGCGTCTTGACGGATTTCACCGAGGGCAGATGGACGTTCCACGACGTGGCAATTGTCGTTTCGTTCGCGCTGCATGGGCCTACGGGCTTCGACAAGCACGCCATTTCCAGCGCGCAGCAGGCCATCAAGATGAGATTCGCGCCTGTCTATGGCGCGCGATACCGCGCGCATCCCGACGTGATCGCGACGCTCGAAGCGGAAGGCCACGGCAATTACGCGCCGCTGGCTGCGGACGTGTTGACGGAAACTGTTTTTGGAAAGGTGGCGGATGACGCAGCTTGATTTCGTAGAATGCAAGGCGAGTTTCCTTGCCGATGACACGGGCCGCGTGACCGGAAAGGCGTGGGACTTCACCTCGCCTGACCGCGTCGGCGACGTGATCGAGCCTGCCGCTTTTGCCGGCGCTGTCGGCAAGTCGCTTCCCATGCTTTTCGCCCATGACCAGGCGCAGGCCGTCGGCGTGTGGGACCAGATCGCCGTCGAACAGGACGGCCTTAGCGTCAGCGGCAAGTTGCTTGTCGATGACGTTTCACGAGCCAAAGAGGTGCGCGCGCTTCTTCAGGCCAAAGCGGTCACGGGCCTATCAGTAGGCTTCATGACCAAGAAGGCGGCGCCCCGAAAAGGCGGTGGCCGCACCATCAGCGACTTGGACCTCGTCGAGGTGTCGCTTGTTTCCGTGCCGGCTCATGACCGTGCACGCATTTCCAACGTTAAGGACATGTCTATGACTGCCAACGCAGCTCTCAACACCGAAAATACCGAAACCCCCGCCGCTCCGGCTGCCGCCGCTCCTGCGGTTGACACCAAGGCGCTGGACGCCATTCAGAAGCGCCTCGACGCGATCGAGGCCAAGGGCAATCGCCTTGCCGCCGACAACGACAATGGCGACGACGACACCAAGCTCGACACGAAGGCCATCAGCGAGTGGGCGAAGTCGGGCCGCCTGAACGACATGGACGTTAAGACGCTTGTCGTCGGCACGCCCTCGGCTGGTGGCTACACCGTCACCGACGACTTCCGCGCCGAGATCATCAAGCAGATCACGGAACTCAATCCCATTCGTCAGCTTGCGAGCGTGACGAGCACGGGAACGAACAAAGTTCTGTGGCCGGTTCTGGCCAGCGATGCCGAAGGCTCGTGGGTTTCCGAGGTTGCATCGCGCACGACCGATGAGCCGACCTTCTCTCAGGTTGCAATCGACATCTTCGAGCATGGCTTGATCGTACCCATCAGCCGCCAGCTTCTTGAGGACTCCGTGGTCGACATGGCGGGCCTCCTCGCCGAGCGTATCGCGGTTGGTTTCGCGAAGGCGGAAAGCACCGCGTTCCTTACGGGCAGTGGCACGGGTGAGCCTTCGGGTATTCTCGATGCGCTGGCCAACATTGCCGGCGAGAACGACTCCGCTGACATCCTCGACGATATCATCGACGCTTTTTATGCCTTGCCGTCGCAGTATGCGGCGCGTGGCTCGTGGCTCATGAACCGCCCGACGATCGCGGCTATCCGTAAGGCTGCGGACCTGTCCGATAATCGCAATGGAATTTGGTCCGACAGCCTTGCTGTAGGCACGCCCGCCCGCCTTCTCGGTGCGCCGGTTTACGAGGCTCCTGGTCTTGACACGCACGGCGCGACCGCATCTGGAGCCGCTGGTGCGTCCGTCATCTTCGGCGACATCTCCAGCGCCTTCCGCATTGTGGATCGCGTGGGGCTGGACATCCTGCGCGACGACTTCACCGGCGCTGCCAACGGGATCGTCCGTTTCCATGCCCGCAAGCGTGTCGGTTCGGCTGTGGTGCAGCCCGAGGCGCTGGTCGCCATCAAGACGGCCTAGTGGAGTTGGGGAGCCTTCGGGCTCCCCGCTTTCCAGATGGCCAATCGTATAACGCCCTGCGGCTGCAGCGTGCCCAAAGGCACCAAGTGCATCCACGAACAGGCGCGCGCGACGGCACGCCAACGGGCCAACGATGCGGAGCGTGGTAGTGCTGCTAGCCGAGGCTATGATGCCGAGTGGAGCAAGCTGCGCTTCCGCTTCCTGCACCACAATCCACACTGCTGCATGTGCGGTGCGAAGGCCACCCACGTCGACCACATCAAGAGTGTACGCGAGCGGCCGGACCTTCGATTAGAGCCATCTAATTTAAGAAGCATGTGCGGCCCGTGCCACTCGAGGCGGACGGCTAGAGATCAGTCGCCGGGTTGGGGTGGCGGTAGGACGCAGTAAGCGGCCCAAGCCACCACAACCGGCCCGTTACGGCACAACCGGGGGTGGGCGCGCAACTTTCTTGCGCGGCTCCCTGACCACCCGCGCCTCCACTTTCGCAATTCACTGTAAATCAGATTTGAACCGTACCGCACGGTACGTCAACAATAGGTGAACAATGGCTATCGTCGACCTTGAAGACGTCAAATCGCACCTGGGAATCCTCGACGACGCCGACGATTCCCTTATCAGCGGCAAGATTAATGCCGCCCAGGCATGGCTTGAAAGCCAGCTTGGCTACAGCATCGAAGACGAGTACGGCGGCGACTCGCCGGTCTACTATCCCGCTGATCTTGTCGAAGCGGTGCGCCAGATGACCGCCCATATGTACGAAAACAGGGAGGCAACCGTCGTCGGACTGTCGATCACGGAGACGCCTGCCGCCGTTGCGGACACGATCCGCAATCACCGCCGCTATTGGGGTTTCCCGAATGGCTCGGAATAGAGACCTCGACGGCCTGATACGGGCGCTGGAGGCCATCCCGAAACAGGTCCGCAAGGCCATCGACCCCGCCATAGACAAGGGCGCGGACGAGCTTGTCGCCCGTATGAAGTACCTGGCGCCCGACGATCCGGCGACCAGCGGCGCGGACCTCAAGTCGAACATCAAGAAGGTGCGGTCGAACGTGCCGCTTGCGGTGCGCGTGCAGGCGATCGACGAGAACGCCGAGGGCGAAGATAACGCGCTCTTCCAGGAATACGGATCCACCACGCGGCAGGCCCAGCCCTACTTCTGGCCGTCCTACAACACGCTCAAGAAAAAGGTACGGCGGCGCGTCGACAGGGCGATTTCCAAGGCCGTCAAGGATGCATGGAGCAAGCCATGATTACGATCGATCACGTTGAAATTGTGCGGATCAAGAAGGCGAACGTCGCCGGTGTGGGCAGCGATCTGGTGGCGGTGTTCGACGCCATCGTCGGTCCCTTCCGCCTGCGCAATGGCCAGATAAGGCGGCGGCACGCGGACGGTGAACTGTTCGCCCAGACGCCCGGTAGAGGCTCCGGCAGCAACGCCGATTCCGCGGGCATCAACATGCGCCACTGCCCGGAACGGGAATGGGTGTGCGCGAAGGTTCTGGAGGCGTATCGCAATGTCTGAAGCCAGCCTAGCAGCCCAGCAGCTTGCCGTGCAGGCGCTGCGGCAGAACACCGGAATCGATAGCCTGGTGCCGCACGAGAATATCTTCGACCGCCATGCGCGCCCGGAGGTGTTTCCTTGCATCTTGATCGGCGAGGCGCAGACCGTGGGCGACGACATCGATTGCGCCGACCTCTCCGAGGTGTACCTGACGATGCACATCTGGACGCAGGAAAACACCTTCTCCGAGTGCAAGACGATCGCAGGTGCCGTGCGTCGCGTCCTGCGCGATCTTTCAGACACACGCGACGGGTTTGCCTGTGACTTCAGCTTCGAGTCCGCGAACTTCATTCGCGATCCCAGCGGCGAGCATAGCCATGGAATCCTGACGTTCGTGGTGCAGGTAGAAGACACAGTGGGTGTGATATGAGAGCCGGACGCCTGGACCAGACAATTACGCTCCGCAGCGTCACCTACGAAGATGACGGTTACGGCGGCCAGGTTCCCGTCGAGACGGACTTCGCGGACCTGCGCGCGCAGATAATCGAGGAAAGCACCGACGAGTTCGTGCGCAATTACGGCGTGTCGACCGAGCGTCTGCGGATTTTTCGGACGCGCTGGCTCGACGGCGTGACGCTCGACATGACCGTCGTCCATGACGGGCGATCTTTCAACCTCAAGCAGATTAAAGAAATAGGCCGGCGTCGCGGGCTTGAATTGAGGTGCAGCCATGCGGGGCCGTAAGGCGGAGATACGGGCGCTCGACGGCGCTTTGTCTGTAGCGCCGCGCTGCCCTTCATGGATGCCGAAGCACGCCAAGGCGGAATGGGCGCGGATTGTTCCGCAACTGGTCGCTGATCGGAAGCTTGCCGCTCACGAGGTGCAGTCGGTGGAGTCCTACTGCCTGTCGGTGGCGCGCATCCGGGAAGCGGAGACGATCATCCAGCGCGAGGGCATCACCTATATCGGCCCGGACGGACAGCCCAAGCGGCATCCCGCAACGGCCATCTTGAAAGAGCATCAGGAAGCCGCGCGGCGCCTGCTTATCGAGCTTGGCGGCACGCCGGCCAGCCGAGGAAAGAACAAGGGCGGACATGCAGGAACCGGCGAAACTTCCGAGTTTGGGGTGGATATTTGATGGCAGCGAAATCCCCGACCCGCAAGGCAAGGGCGAAGCGGCAATCAAGTTCATCCGAGCGTTGCGACACCCAAAATCAAATCTTCCGAAAAATGCTTTCGCGCTGGACGAGTGGCAGGAGCGCATCGTCCGACGCATCTACGGCGACGTCAACGAGGACGGATCGCGCAAGATAAACGAACTGTTCCTGATGGTGGGGCGCGGGAACCGTAAGACCTCGCTAATGGCGGCGTGCCTGATGCTGCATCTTTGCGGCCCGGAACGCCTGCCCATGTCGACGATCGCGTCGATAGCAAACAGTCGCGAGCAATCCGCGCTCACCTTCAAGGAAATGGCTGGAATCTGCCGTGCAACGCCTCGCATTCTGGAGGCGGTCCATATCCAGGATACCGAAAAGCGGATCACCTACCGCAAGCACAACGTATCCTATGAGGCGTTGTCGTCAGACGCCAAGGGCGCGCACGGCCGCACCGATGTTGTGGTGTTCTGGGATGAAGGCCACGCCGAAACCAAGTTCGACCTGCTAGAGGCTGCCGAAACCGGCCTCAACAAGTCGCCGAACACGCTGCTTCTGTCGGCTTCCACGGCTGGCATAGGGCAGCTTGGCCCGTTCTATGCCAAGTATGACCATGCGCGGAAGATCGTCGACGGGCGGATTACCGACGAAACCTTTCTTCCGATCCTGTTCGAAGCGCCGGCAGACGTCGATTTCCGCGACGAGGAATGGCTGTTTGCGACCAATCCCGGCCTGGCGCATGGCTATCCGAACCTCAAGAAGCTGCGCCGCTATATCGAGAAGTGCGAGCACAGTCCATCGGAGCGCGAGTCGTTCAAGCGGCTGCATCTGTCGTGCTGGCTCGACGGCGCTGCCAATCCGGAGTGGGATTTGGCTATCTGGGACGAAGGCCACGGCGTCGTCGACCTAGAAGCGCTGCGCGGCCGCAAGGCGTGGATTGGCGTCGACCTGTCGAAGCGTATCGACCTTTCGGCGGTGGCCTGCGCCATCGAACTGGATGACGAGAAATTTGCCCTGCACTGTATGGGCTTCTCGCCGGAAACACAGCTAAGGCGCCGCGCAGATGAAGACTCCGCGCCGTATGCGCAGTGGCGGGACGATGGGTGGCTCACCGCGACCGAGGGCGACATCGTCGATTACGCCACGGTTGAGGGCCACATCCGCATGTTGTGCGACATGTTCGAGGTGCAGGAAGTCGTCTTCGACGTGGCGATGGCCCGCGAGATGATGGAGTCGCTGGAGCGCGACGGAATCCCGGTTGCGGCATTCCCGCAGACGCTCATGAACTTTGCCAAGCCCGTCGACACGTTCGAAGACCTGTTTTTGAACCGTCGCCTTGTTCATGACTCGCCGCTGTTGCGATGGGCTGTCGGCAACACAGTCATGATGACCGACCAGAACGACAACCGCCGGCCTCACAAGAAGAAGTCCGCGGATCGCATCGATCCAGCCGTCGCCAGCATCATGGCCGTGTCGCGCGCCGCACAAGGCGCATCGGGCCGTTCGTCCTACGACGACGCCGACGACAACTTTCTCAGCTTTGTATAGGAGCCACACGTGGCCAACCCCGAATCCAGAAAACTCATGGTGGATGTGGTCGCCCGCATTTCCACCCTCGAAAAACAAATGGCGAAAGCCAAGGGCGTCACCAATAAAAACTTCGGCGACATGGAGAAGCGCGGCAAGCAATTCCAGACCCGGATGGCCGGCATCGGCAAGGCCGCCTTCGCGGGCTTTACAGCAGGTATTGCGGGCGTCGGCGTTGGTGGTGCGGTTGCTGCCTTGCGGCAGGTAGCATCCAGTGTCGCCGACATCAGTAATGAGGCCGCCCGCGCCGGCGTAACCACCCGCGTTTTTCAAGAATGGCAAGCCGTTGCCGTCAAGGCCCGCATCCCGATGGATGCGCTCACCGATGCCTTCAAGGAATTGAACATCCGCGGCGACGAGTTCGCCCAGACCGCGAAGGGCAGTGCTGCAGAAGCCTTCGCCCGCCTGGGCCTGACACCTGCCGAGGTGAAGGAGCGCCTGAAAGACCCCGCCGAGCTCATGCTTCTGCTGATCGACCGGACGCGGCAGCTTAAGGATACGGCGGCGGCAACGCGCATCTTCGATGAGCTATTCGGCGGCACGGGCGCGGAGCGGCTGGTTTCGCTGCTTGGTCAGTCGACGGACGAAATCCGCGCCACCATCAAGGAGGCGCACACGCTCGGCAACGTGCTAGACGATAACATCATCAAAGCCGCCGAAGAGGTCGACAAGAAGTTTAACCAGATCACGCACACGGTCGGGCAGAACCTGCGCGGCGCTATCGTGTCCGCCTATACCGCGTTGCAGGACTTCATCAACGCCTTCAACGGTTTTGAGGCGCAGCGATCCGTCAAGCTCGATGAACAGCTTGCCCTTCTGGGCAAGGAACGGCTTCAGATCGAGAAAGAGATCGGCGCTCTTCGGGAACGCCAACGCAGCGGTCAGGGCGCCGGTGACGGCATCTGGGGAACGTCGCTTGGCGAGTCCACGATCGGCGAGGCGATGCAGGCGCATGAGCGTCGCATGGAAGCTATTGCAGCCGAAGAAGGCGCCATCCTGAAGGTGCTCGAGGCCCGCCGCGCCGTCGACACGCCTGCCGCAACCGGAACCGGATTCACGCCGACCCCGTACACACCGCCCAGCACAGGTGGTGGTGGGCGCGACAAAGCCGCGGCGCAAGCCGAACGTGAGGCTGAAGCAGTGCGCAGGTTGATCGGCGAGCTTGAGCACGAGTTGCGGCTTGTCGGCGCTACCGACCTTCAGCGAGAGACGGCCAACGCACTGCGCCAGGCTGGCGCAGCGGCCACGGCCGAACAGGAAGCGAAGATCATTTCGCTGGTTGCGGCCATCCACGCCGAGGAGGAAGCCACCCGCAAGGCGACCGAGGCTGCGCAGGAATTGCGCGATGTCGGTCGCGACGTGTTGGGCGGCTTCATCAACGACATGGTGCAGGGAAAATCCGCTGCGGATGCGCTCGCCAGTGCCCTGCAAAACGTCGCCAATCGCCTGCTCAACTCCGGGCTGGATGCGCTGTTCGGCCTTGGCGGAGGTGGTGGCCACATGGGCGGTCTTTTCACGATGAATTACAGGAGCGCAGAATGAGCGCATATTATGCGGTAGCCTATCCAGATCGAGTCGAGATCGCCACGGACGGCGCGATGTACGATGACGACGGCACGGTCATCGACCTTCGATACAAAGCTTGGCACAGCGATACCCTCCCGCTTGCCTGGGCGGGCCGTGGCAATACCATCATGGTCGACGGCATCGGGATCATGTTGTCAGCACTCGCCGGGCTTGGCTCGGTCGACGCAGTTCTCGACGCATTCTCGCGCGCGCTGTTACGTAACGAGCGCCTGCGCGAGATTCCCATTGACGGCGTGATCGGCAGCATCTCCGGCGACGGCGTGCCGCAGTTGCATTGGTTTACGACCAGCGATCTATTCGAAGGCTACGATCCGCTCGTGCTGTACGACGTCGGGCCGGAATGGGCGGGTGGGCCGCATCCGCATCCGTCGACGCTGGCCGACTACGGTTTCCCGGATCGCATGGCCACCAGCACGCTCGGCGAATCTGCGGCCGATCTATTTGAGGCTCTCCGCGCTACCCGGATGCAGCATTTGGCGCATCCCAAGCAGCCTTGGATTTACGGCGTCGGCGGCCACGTCGACCTCACCACGGTGCGGGCTTCGGGCTGCACCACTGAGCGGCTGCGGACCTGGCCCGACGTCATCGGCGAGCCGATCGATCCGGCGCGCAAGGGCCGGGAGCCGGGATGGCTGGAGGCGGCGTAGAAAATGCGGCCGGTATTGAACACGATCCACGGGAGGCGCCTGGCTATGCGCCTCCCGCTGGCCGGACTCTTCGCCATCGAGGAGGAAACGGGCAACCCAGCATGGGAAGCGCTGCGCGACCTAATCGGCGGCGGCTTTCGCATCGAGCATGTGGAGTCGGTGCTTTTCCATGCCGTCCGCTTCGGCAGCGGTGAAGATGCGGCGCTCGACTTTATCGAACGGGCGCGCATGGGCCGTGTCCCGCTGCTACGGTATGTCGGCCCGGCCGTTGAGATTCTCGCGGCAGCCCTGACCGCCCCGGAGCGGAAAGCCGGTGGCACGGCGGGCAGCAGCGCTGAGGGCGGTGGCACCGGGAGCGGTG
This sequence comes from Aquamicrobium sp., assembly GCF_023954335.1. Lineage (NCBI taxonomy): Bacteria > Pseudomonadati > Pseudomonadota > Alphaproteobacteria > Hyphomicrobiales > Phyllobacteriaceae > Aquamicrobium > Aquamicrobium sp. The sequence continues at coordinate 71,107 of NZ_JAMLIE010000004.1, read as the reverse complement.
GCGACCCGCTCAACCGTACGACATGCTATCGCACGGGGCTCGCCATGGGTTTGCGCCCGCAGGATGTCGACGCACTCACCCTGTGGGAGTTCATGACAGCGGTCGAGGCGTTCATGTCGAACACGCCAGGGCGCATGTCGGAGACCGAGAAGGACGAGATATGGGATTGGTTGAAGGCGGGTTAGCCCGCCTTCACGAGAACGCCGACCCAATCGTCGTCCGTTATGAATTTTGCCCCGGCCCCTTCATAGGCGCGCTGGATGTCATCAAGGGTGCGCTCCCTCGCATCTTCGCCTGCTTCGATCCGGGAAATAGTCTGCGTGGAGACCTTTGCCATTGTGGCGATATCTCGAACGCCGAGTTTCAAGGCTGCCCGCGCCATGCGGCTTTGCACCGGGTGCATATGTCATCTCCTCTCATGTGGTGTTTTCACGTTGGTGGCGTGAAATCAGCTTGACGTGGTGAATCGTGCTGATATAACTACCTTGTAGTGATTTCACGCATTTCGCGCAAGAGGAGCCTATGCCATGAACGCGCATACACCACCGCCCACCACCCGCAAGCCTTCCTGGATCGAAATAGACGGCGCGATCACGACGCTGGAAAAGGCGGCCCGCATCCTGTGCTGGCTGACCGAGGAAGTCGAGAAGAACGTTGGAGCAGTGAAGAAAGATACGCCCTTCGGTTTCTGCGAGACCTTCGACGATCTGGCGGTCGAACAGGCATACCGCGTGAAGGCGCTGGTCGAGACGCTGAAGCGCGAATGGGCGGAGTATGGGGAGGACGCAGCATGACCGCTCCCGCCCGAGACCGCATAGTAGGTTACAAAGGCCCAGCCCGCGTCAATGATGGCGATCACGTCACCTACGAGTACGAGCGCCCAGACGGAACACGCTATGAGCGTGATTTCGTATTTGTCATGACCGACGCCGGAAAACGTTCGCGGCACGACGCCGACTGAAACCTACCAATCAACACCAGCAGGCCCGTCGTCAGCAATGGCGGCGGGTATCTGCTGACAGATTTGGCTACAATGTGGCTATAAATTTTATAGCCAGAAATCAAAGAGCCGGTAAGCCTTTGATTTTAATGGTCGGAGTGGCGGGATTCGAACCCACGACCCCTTGACCCCCAGTCAAGTGCGCTACCGGGCTGCGCTACACTCCGGACCGCGGGAAGCCTTATAGGCTGGCGTGTTGCTACGCAAGGGCTAAATCGGCCGCGAGCGCGGCCCGCGCATGCGATCTTGACAGGTTTCGCGCGGCGTGCGCCTCTTGGCGTTACGCAAGGGCAATCGGGGTAGGGCCATGTCTTTCATTGCAAGGGCTTCGGGCGTCGCAAGGGCTTTGGGGGTGCTGGTTGCATCCCTCGCCACAGTCGCGACCGCGTCGGCGCAGAACTATGCCGGCCAGTGGCGCTGCGAGATGGCGAACCAGACCGTCTCCAACAACGCGTTCGAGAACTGGATGTACAGCTTCTCGCTGTCGCTCTACGGCAACGGCTCGTTCGACGCGCAGGGGCAGTATTACGCGCAGACCAACGGCTTCAACATGCCGTTCCGGGCGCAGGGAAGCTGGGAGGCCGTCCAGGGCGGGCTCCTCGCCAAGGGGCAGGAGCAGCGCCAGGGCTACAGCGGCGCGTTCTTCCTGGCGCTGACCTATTACGGACCGGGCAACATGGGCTACCGCACGTCGACCGCGAACGGCAACCTCGCCATGGCCTGCCGGCAGTAGAAGTCCGTCAACGCGCGGGGGCGGCTCGGCGGCCCGCTGCCGCGCGCGCCGCGTTCTGGTGGCGCGCTTCCAGCGCCATCGCGCCCCAGATCAGGCCGACCAGCACGTAGAAGTGCCGCCAGTGGTCCATGTCGATCACCGTGCCGAGGAGGAGGTGGCCGATGAAGACGACATAGGCGCACAGGAGATAGGGCTGCCAGGGCCGGTCGCGGAACAGGATGCGGAACCCCCCCGCCAGCGTCCACGCCACCAGCGCGACGAAGGCGGCGAAGCCGAGCCAGCCATAGTCCATCAGCGCCTTCAGCCAGATGTTGTGGGTGTCCTCGCCCAGCAGCCGGCCGAAATTCAGCGGCCCGATGCCGAGCGGGTTCTCCATCGCCATCAGGAAGCCGTCGCCGAAGCGGGCGAAGCGGCCGCTCTCGCCGCCGTCATAGGACTGGACGAGGCGGGCGCGCTCGGCGAGGAACTCGGCCGTGCCGGGAATCTGCAGCGCGACGACGATGCCGCCGAGGATGAAGGCGACGGCGAGCGCGCTCATCAGCGCGACGCGCAGACGGAACAGCCCGCTGGTCGATTGCAGGAACAGCGCGCCGACGAGCAGCACGAAGGCGACGAGATAAAGGCCCCACGCGCCGCGCGAGAACGACAGGAAGATGCCGCCGGTGATCACCGTCAGCAGCGCGCCGTAGAGCGGCATGCGCCGCGCCGGGGCCGTGAGCAGGCGATAGAGCATGTAGACGCCGGGCAGGGCGAGGAACGGGCCGAAGACGTTGGGATCGGCGAAGGTGCCGCTGGCGCGGCCGTAGCGCGTGAAGGCCTCCGCGCCGGGGAACAGGCCGAAATAGCCGGCGATGCCGAGCGTGGCGACGATCAGCGCCGAGGCGAGCCATGCGCGGAAGATCAGCGTGTAGCGCGCATGATCGGCCTCGAGGATCGCGACGAAGAACACGGCCGACAGCGACAGGAACAGGGTGACGCCGATATAGAGCGGCGTGTCGTGAAGGTCGCTCATGGTGCTCATCGACAGGACGCCGCCGATATTATAGGCGACCAGCAGCGTCAGCAGGATGGCGGCATGGCGCGAAAGGCGCATGCCGAACAGCGCCCACACCGCGATCAGCCCGACCATGAACAGCTCGTAGGGCGCGGGCTCGTTGATGACGAAGCCCTGCAGGAAGACGCCGACCGCTATGCCCGCCGAGGCGAGGAGCGAGACCGCCTTGGCCTCGACCGCCGCGCGCGGCAGCCCGTTGGCGGTGACCGCGCTCAATAGGCGTTTTCCGTTTTCAGCAGGCGCAGCGGTGTCAGGAACAGAATCTTGAGGTCGAGCCACAGCGACCAGTTCTCGATATAGGCGAGGTCGAATTCTGTGCGCATCAGGATCTTGGTGTCGCTGTCGGTCTCGCCGCGCCAGCCGTTGATCTGCGCCCAGCCGGTGACGCCCGGCTTGACGCGGTGGCGGGCGAAGTAGCCGTCGACCACCTCGTGGTAGAGGCGGTCCTGCGCCTTGGCGGCGGCCGCGTGCGGCCGCGGGCCGACGAGCGAGAGATCGCCCTTCAAGACGTTGAAGAACTGCGGCAGCTCGTCGAGCGAGGCCTTGCGGATGAAGCGGCCGACGCGGGTGACGCGGGGGTCGCCCTTGGTGACGAGCTTCGCTGCGGCCTGGTCGCTCTGGTCGACATACATCGAGCGGAACTTGTAGACCTCGATCGTCTCGTTGTTGAAGCCGAGCCGCTTCTGCTTGAAGAGGGCCGGCCCCTTGCTGTCGAGCTTCACGGCGAGCGCGGTCGCCAGCATCACCGGCGAGAAGACGACGATGCCGAGGAGGCTGAAGACGATGTCGAAGGCGCGCTTGGCGACCGAGTCCCAGTCGTGGATCGGCCGGTCGAAGATGTCGAGCATCGGCACCGAGCCGAGATAGGAATAGGTGCGCGGGCGGAACTGGAAGCGGGTGGAATGGGCCGACAGGCGAATGTCCACCGGCAGCACCCACAGCTTCTTCAGGAGCGACAGCACCCGCGCTTCCGCCGAGAGCGGCAGCGATACGATCAGCATGTCGATGCGGGTGATGCGCGCGAACTCGATCAGCTCGCTGACGGTGCCGAGCTTGGGATAGCCGGCGACGATGGGCGGCGAGCGGCGGTTGTCGCGGTCGTCGAAGATGCCGCAGATGCGGATGTCGTTGTAGGGCTGCTTCTCGATCGAGCGGATGAGCTTCTCGGCCGCCTGGCCGCCGCCGACGATGACGGCGCGGCGCTCCATCCGGCCGTCGCGCGCCCAACGGCGCAAAAGGTGCGCGACGATGAGGCGAAGCACGGCGAGGAGGGCGAAGCCGGCGAGGAACCACGCGCCGGCCCAGAAGCGGGAGAACTCGTCAGAGACCTTGAGGAAGAAGCCGCCGAGCGCGGTCAGCGCCAGCGCGCCGATCCACACCGGCAGGACGATGGCGGCGGTCCTGAGCGGGCTGTAGAGCCGCGCGATCTGGTAGGCGTCGGTCAGTTCGAGCAGGATGACCGCCAGCGACGAGGCGATGAGGATCAGGATCGGATAGTGCCAGTCGGTGACGACGTGGAGCCCGAGATAGGCGAAGCCGATGGCGTAGCCCGAGACCATGAGGGCCGCGAACTCGACGAGACGCATGATGCCGCTGACCATCGCCGGCGACAGCGTGTCGTGGCGGTACTGCGCCGCGATCTGGCGCGCCATGGCGTTCAGCTCGCCGGTTCCGCCGCTTTCGGGGCCGGATTGCGCGGCGAACGCGCGGATGGCGGCGGCGGTGTAGCGGTTGGCTGGATCGTTGCTGGTCATGGGCATGCGGTATCCGGAAGGGCCTGCCCTTCCTTATCCGAAAGCCGCTAAGGAAACCTTGACGGCCGATGGCCGGTTCAGCGTGCCAGCGCCAGCCGGTAGGCCGCCTCGACCCGTGCCGCCATGGTCTCGACGCCGAAGCGGCCGCGCAGGTCGTCGCGGGCGGGCATCAGCGCCGCATGGGCGGCCTCGTCGCGTATCGCGCGCGCCATCGCCGCCGCGACGGCCTCGACGTCCGGCGCGACGAGAGCGGGGGAGGTCGGGCCGAAGATCTCGGGGATGCCGCCGACCGCGGCGGCGATCATCGGCTTGCCGGCGGCCAGCGCCTCCAGCACGATATAGGGCATGGCCTCGGCGCGCGACGGCACGACGACGAGGCGCGCGAGCGCGAAGGCCTCGCGGGCCGGCATCGGCGGCAGCATGCGGATGCGTTCCCCGAGGCCGAGGCGTTCGATCCGGGCGGCATAGGTCTCCACCTCGCCGGAGCCGACCATGACGGCGGTGAGCGGCCGGCCGGTGGCAGTCGAGGCCCTGTCCAGCGCATCGATGAAGATGTCGGTGCCCTTCAGCGCCCGCATCTCGCCGATATAGAGGAAATCGGCGGCGTCCGGCGCCGGCGGGACGGGATCGAACTCGGCCGGGCCGAGGCCGTTGTAGATCACCTCCGACGGCGCTTTCGGCCCGCCGATCTTCTGCGCGAAGGTGCGGCGCTCGAACTCGGAGACGAACAGGAAGCGGTCGCTCATGCGGTCCATGAGCCGCTCCAGCGCGAACAGCGCCTTGCCCTTCACTGTGGCCGGGTCGAAGTGCAGGACGCCGCCATGCGGCGAATAGAGGCGGGCTACGCGAAACCTGGATACCCGCAGGGCTGAGCCGAAAATCCGCGCGAGCGCGCCGCCCTTGGCGCCGTGCCCGTGCAGCACGTCCGGCCGCAATTGCTTGACAAGTCGATAGGTGCGCCATCCGGCGGCGATGTCGCCGGGGCCGATCGCGCGGCCGATCGGCATGCGCGTGACGCCGAGCGCCAGCGAGCCGGCGATGGCGTCGAAATAGCGGTCCTCCAGCGCGCCGCCGGTCGTCGAATCGCAGATGAAGCCGACCTGGTGCCCCGCCGCCGCCTGCGCCACCGCGAGGTCGCGCACATGGCGGAACACGCCGCCCACCGGCGCGCGGAAGCAATGGACGATGCGCAGGCTGGTCGCCACGGAAACGCGCTCCGCCGTCAGAACAGGCGTTCGCGCACGTAGATCGTGTCGCCCGGCAGAAGCGGTTCCGAGGTCTTCACCCGGCCGGTCATCACCTCGTTGTTGATGGCGCGGGTGATGTCGACATCCTTCTGGTTGGCGCGGGGCGTGTAGCCGCCGGCCGCCGCCACCGCCTTCTGCACCGTCATGCCCGGCACGTAGGAATACTGGCCCGCGGCCCCGACCTCGCCCATGATGAAGACCGGCCGGTAGCGGTCGATCTCGACCGAGACGTCCGGGTTGCGCAGGTAGCCGTTGCGCAGGCGCTCGGCGATCTGGCCCTCGAGCTGCTGGGCGGTGTAGCCGCGCGCGGCGATCGCGCCGACCAGCGGGAAGGCGATGTAGCCCGACTGGTCGACCGCATAGGTGTTCGTCAGCATCTCCTGGTCGAAGACCGTGATGCGCACATTGTCGCCGGCGTCGAGCACGTAGGGCTTGTTGATGGCTTCGTGGAAGGCGGGCGGCGCGGGGCGGTATCCCGAGCAACCCGCCGCCAGCAGGGCTGCGGAAGCGATGAAGGCGGCTGCAAGCTGGCGTTTCATGGGCGGATGACGTTCCTCGATACGGTCAGCGGCCGGATGCGCGGGATGCGGGCTCGCATCGGCCGCACGGATCCGGTTCCGGCACGGTCTTTATCCTCCCGTTAAGGTTAATGCGGGGTAAAAGCCCGGCCGCACCCCGCGCGGCGCACCGATGCTTAACCTCGTGGTTACCATACCCGTTTACCATGTCGGGCGTCGCGTACCGGAGTTAAGCCCCATGCCTGATGCACGTCACGTTGTCAGCGATGTCGATGTCGATCTCGGCCAGCTTTTCGGCAGCCTTGCCCGGAACTGGCTGCGCATCCTCATCGCCGCGCTGGTCGTCACGGGGCTGGCCTATGTGCTCGTCGGGCTTGCCACGCCGCTCTACAGGGCCGAGACGCGCCTCATGATCGAGGCGCGGGAATCGCCCTATACGGGCCCGGCCTCGAACGGCGTCGTCGATGTCGACAGGGCGCGTCTCGACCAGGAGATGGTCGCGTCGCAGGTCGAGGTCATCGGTTCGGCCGATATCCTGCGCACCGTCGCGCGCCAGCTCGATCTCGGATCGCATGCCGAATTCGGCGCCTCGGGCGAAACCTCCGCGCTCGGCAACCTTCTCATCCTCGCCGGCCTGAAGAGCGACCCGACGCAGGCCTCCGTCGAGGAGCGGGTGCTGAAGGCGCTGGAGGAAAAGCTCCGGATCTACCGGGTGGAGGGCTCGCGGGTCATCGTCGTCTCCTTCTCCTCGCAGAGCCCCGAGCTTGCCGCGGCCGTGCCGAACGCCATCGCCGAGGCCTATGTCGCCGCGCAGGAACAGGCCAAGCGCCAGACCAGCGCCGACGCCAGCCAGTGGCTGGAGCCGAACATCGAGCAACTGCGCCAGCGTGTGCGCGAGGCCGAGGCGCGGGTCGCCGACTATCGCGCCAGTTCCGGCCTGCTGGTCGGACAGAACAATTCGGTGCTGCCGACGCAGGAGCTCGCCGAAATCTCGAGCGAGCTGACGCGCGCGCGCGCCGAGCGCTCGACCGCCGAAGCGAAGGCGGTGACGATCCGGGAAGCCCTGAACAGCGGCGAGAGCGCCGAGACGATGCCCGAGGTGCTGGCTTCGCCGATGGTGCAGCGCCTGCGCGAGCGTCAGGCGCAGATCGAGACCGAGCTTGCCGACCTGTCGGCCTCGCTCCTCGAGAATCACCCGCGCATGCGCGCGCTGCGGGCGCAGCTCGACGAGAGCGGCCGGCAGTTGCGCGCCGAGGTGCGCAAGGTGCTGGCCTCGGCCGAGAACGGAGCCGAGGCGGCGCGGGCGCGCGAGCAGCGGCTCGTCGTCGAGGTCAACCGGCTCAAGGCCGCGTCGGCGCAGGCCGGGGACGACGAGGTCGAGCTGCGGGAGCTGGAGCGCGAGGCGCTCGCCCAGCGGGCGCTGCTCGAAACCTATCTGGCGCGCTATCGCGAGGCGGCGGGGCGCGCCGACAGCGCCTCCCTGCCCGCGGATGCGCGCATCCTTGATGCCGCCCAGCCGCCGCACGAGGCCTACTTCCCCAAGATGGTGCCGATCCTCGCCGCCGCCTTCGCCGGCTCGCTGCTGGTCATCGCCGTGATCGTGCTGCTGCGCGAGCTGTTCAGCGGCCGCGCCATGCGCCCGGCCGCCGGCTCGCTGGTGCGGGTGGAGGAGGATCCGGCGATGGAGCCGGCTCCCGCGCCGGTTCCCACGCTGGCCGCGCGCGAGCACGAGGCCGAAATCGCCCTGCCGGAACCGGCGGAATGGACGCCGCCCGTGGAGCCGGCGCATGCCGCCTCCCTCCCGGACGAGCCGGCTGTCGAAGACGTGGATGACGAGACGCGGTTCGCGGATGCGGACGCAGACCGTATTGAAGAGGACCAGACGACGATGGCAAGCACGAGGCCCGAGGAAATCACCGTTGCCGGGATCGCCGATCACCTGATCGACGGGGATGCCGGCCGCGCCGTGTTCATCTCGCCGGAAGGCGACGAGGCGACCGCCGTTTCGGTGATGGTCGCGCGCGAACTGGCCGATGCCGGCCTGAAGACGCTCTATCTCGACCTGACCTGGTCGGGCGCGCCCTCGGCGGCAATGCTCGACAGCGCCCGCCATCCTGGCATCACCGACCTTCTGGCCGGGCAGGCGCAGTTCGCCGACATCATCCACGGCGATCTCTATTCCGCGTGCCACGTCACCCCGGCCGGGACGGCGGACCCGGTCAAGGCGATGCGGGCGGCCGACCGCCTGCCGATGATCCTCGACGCGCTCGACGGCACCTACGACATCGTCGTCATCGAATGCGGCGCGACCGACGCGCAGACCATCGAGGCGGTGGCGGACGACTATGCCGAGGTCTTGATCGGCGCCGTCGACCCGCTCGACCCGGCCGTTGCCGCGACTGTTGCCGATGTCGAGGCATGCGGCTACGGGCTGGCGCTGACCGTGACGCCGGCCGGGCGGCCTTCGCGCGGCAGGCGGCGCAGGGGCGCGGCGGCGTAGAAGCCGGCCTTTCCTATTCGCTCTGGTGCTGCCCGCCGCCGAGGCGCGCGCGCAGCTTCTTCACCATCTGCCAGAGCCGGTCGTTCGACTTGATGGAACGGACGGCCGTGGCGCGGCTGCGCTCGTAGAGGGCGAGCAGCCGCCCCTTGCCGCTGAGCGGCAGCAGCGTCTCGAACTGCCAGGTCTCGACATCGGCCCAGCTGCGCTTGAAGCGCTCGTCGCCGACGCTGAAATCGTAGAGCTTCTTGCCGAGGCTGCACGCCTTGTCGATGCTGTTGTAGTTCAGGAAATAGCCGGGACTGGTGGTCGGGTCGCTGTCATCGATGCCGGAGAACTCGTAGACGAGGCTGTGGCCGGTGACGCTCAGCCCGTTGACGGCGATGACCCTGCCGCCGACCTCGAGCCCGTGCAGCATGAAGGGCGCCGGCTCCGTCTCCAGCGAGGCGAGCGCGAGCGTGCGGAAGAAGGCGCGCAGGTCCTCGTCCATGAAGATGTCGGCGATGCCCATCTTGCGCAGGCGCTCGCCCTTCAGCGTGAAGAAGGCGTCGAGCAGGCGCTCGACCTCCTGCGGCGTTCGTGGCTCGATCAGGCTGAAGCCGCCGTCGTGCTTGAACTTGGAAAGCTGCTTCTTGTAGTGCTTGACCTTGCGCTTGCGGCCGGCGCGGTCGAGCAGCGCCTCGAACCCGCCGTCGAGCCGGGCGGCGAGCGAGACGTTGGGGCTCGTCATCGTCGCCAGGCCGGCGAGCGGGTTGGCGACGCCGTCGAAATGCGGGTTTTGGCGCGAAAGATGCACGAGGTCGATGTCGGGCCGCGCCTTGCGCAGCGCCACGGTTAGCGCGGCCTTTTCCGCGCGCGTCAGCGAAACCTGCGTGCCTGCGGCAAGCGCCGCGAAATTGCCGTTGGCGTGGCTGCCGCCGGTGAAGCGGGCGATGCGGAACGGACCTTTTTCCACCACTTCGAGCGCGAGCTTGACGAGCGGGCGCCCCTCGAGGCGGACGGTGACGATGATCGCGTCGACCTTCATGGCTCCGATCCACGCGCGCACCCATACCGGGTGCTGCGCCGGGCCGAGGAGGCCGCCGCTGCAAAAGGCCTCGTAGCCGGCGAGCGCCGAGGCATTGGCGGCCTCGACCTCGATCGTGGAGACAGCGGCGTCCATGGGTCTTGCATCCGCCTCGCGCCGGGCCGGGGAAACCGCGCCGATGTCAACCATACCGAAATCCTTCTCGTCTAAAGCTGCGGGCGGGGCGGCCCTTCGGCCGGCTTTCGCTCGACGGGCGGCCTGAAGCGTATGGCGAAAAAGTGAATCAATGGTCGATGGGAAGAACGCGGCAATCGGACTGATGCTCGGCGCGCTGCGCCTGTCGGGCGCGGCGGCGCTGGCGAGGCCCTTCCTGTCGGGGTGCGGCGCGATCCTGATGCTGCACCGGGTGACGCGGGAGAGCTGGTCGCCGCTCGGGGTCAATAGCGGCCTGACGATCACGCCGGACTTCCTCGACCGGCTGCTGGCCGACATTCGCCGGCGCGGGCAGGCGATCGTGGCGATGGACGAGATTCCCGCGATAGTGCGTGCCGGGCGCGGGCATCAGGTGGTCGCGATCACCGCAGACGACGCCTATCTCGACAATTTAACCGAGGCGCTGCCGGTCTTCGAGGCCCATCAAGCGCTGTTCACCGTCTATGTCGCGCCCGCGCTCGTCTCCGGGGAGACCCTGCCGTGGTGGGAGGTGATCGAGGAGCTGGTGACGGCGCGGGACGAGGTGCGCCTGCCGGAGACCGGAGAAGCGCTTTCCTGCGGCGGCATGGACGAGAAGCGCCGCGCGGCCCGCCGGCTGATGGCGTGGCTGTCGCAGGAGGTGGCGGAAAAGGACCAACAGGCGGCGCTGTGCGCCCTCGGCGGCATCGCGGGCCCGAGACGCCGGTTCATGGACTGGGATGAATTGCGGGCGCTGACGGCGCACCCGCTGGCGACGCTCGGCGCGCATACGGTGCATCATGCCAACGTGAAGCGGCTCGACGCGGACGACGTCCTGCGGGAAATGCGCGGCTCCGCCGCGATCATCGAGGCGGAGACGGGCGTCAGGCCGCGGCACTTCGCCTATCCCTATGGCGGCCCGGCGGCGGCGGGTGCGCGCGAGGCGGCGCTTGCCGCCGAGGCGGGGTTCGAAACCGCCGTCACCACGCGCCATGGCGTCCTTCTGCCCGGCCATGCCGGCCATCCCCACGCGCTGCCACGCATCTCGGTCAACGGCAATTTCCAAACCGTGGCGGCGACGCGCACGCTGATGTCGGGGCTGACGACGCTGCTGGCCGGCAGGGGAAGGCGGCTGGTGACGGTCTAGCGGCTGGTGACGGTCTAGGTGTCGGCGGCTGCCTCAGGGGCAGCCCTGAAATCCTCGATCACCGTGCCGGCGGCGGCCAGCTCGGCCTCGTGGCCCGCCTCCCGCCACGTTTCGGCCAGCGCCTCGCGCTCCCATTGTTTCATCGCCGGATGGTCGAGGATGCGCGCCACCCATGCCTGACCCGGCCCGACATCGAGACCGTAGGTGCGGATGCGCAAGGCCACCGGGGCGAAGAAGGCGTCGAGGGCGCAGAACGTGTCGCCGGCAAGCCACGGCCCGCCGAAGCGCGACAGGCCTTCGGTGAAGATTTCCTCCAGCCGTGCGATGTCGCGCAGGAGCGCGTCCGACATCGGCTTCGGCCTGACCCGGACACCGACATTCATCGGACAGTCGCTGCGCATGGCGGTGAAGCCGCTGTGCATCTCCGATACCGCGCACTGGGCGAAGGCGCGCGCCGCCGTGCGCTCCACGGCCGGCCAGACGCCGGGATGGCGGTCGGCGAGATAGAGCGCGATGCCGAGCGAATCCCATATGGTACGCTCGCCGTCGATCAGCGCCGGCACCTGCCCGGTGGGCGAGAAGCCGCGAAACGCGTCATAATTGACCAGACCGCCGAACGGGTGCAGGCGGTCCGCGAACGGAATCTCCAGCGCCTTCATCAGGATCCACGGACGAAGGCTCCAGCTGGAATAGTTCCGGTTGGCGGTGACGAGCGTATAGGTCATCCGCCCAGGATAGACGTCGGCGCGTCAGGCTCAATGCGCCAGCGCGCTCACGTCGCATGTCCATCGCGCCAGTAGCGAAGGCGCAGACGCGGCGCGAGAAGCCACGCCACCGGCAGCGAAAGCACGAAGCTCGCCGGGACGATGATCGGAAAGAGCGTCGATGCCGCCTCGTTAAGGGCCGGTATCGACAGGACGGCGATGGCGAAGACGCCGAAGAACACGGCGTTGACCATCGGGTAGACCATCGCGGCGATCCAGAGTCGGGTTTTCATGGTCGTTCTCCTGCGTTCGTGCAGAAGAAACGTCCGATTCCCGTCCGGGGTTCCCGAGATCAGCCGGCCTTGCCCCGCGGCGGCTTCACCATCCAGTTGACGATGAGCATGGCGGGCAGCACCCACAGGAAGCCGGTGAAGAAGAAATAGGCCAGATGCACCAGCGGGCCCGACTGCGACAGCTGGGCGACCGCGACGATGGTCGCGATCAGCGCATAGATGGCGACGAGCAGCACCAGCAGCACGGTGCCTATCAGTTTCTTCACGCGCACGGGCATGGGTTCGGCTTCCCTTTGCGCCACGACATAGTCGCATTGCGCCGATCGTGCAAATGCTGGGTCGAAAGCGCGCGGCGGACGCGACGGCATGTCGCGCGGCCGCGCCCCATGTTACAGCTTGTGTTACAGGCGGCGATGCGCGACGAAGCTGGCAAGGCTTCCGCCCCGGAAACCCAGCGAGGATGCCCCAGCGAGGACGCCATGACCGACCAGGCACTGACAGCCCTGGAACCCGTTTCGGCCAGAAACCGCGAGATGCGCAACCGCGCCATGGTGCGCTGGTGGCTCTATGCGGTGATCCTGGTGCTTTTCGCGCTGTTCGTCGTCGGCGGGGCGACGCGGCTGACCGGCTCGGGCCTCTCCATCACCGAATGGAAGCCGATCCACGGCGTTATTCCGCCGGTGAACGAGGCCGAATGGCAGGAGGAACTGGAGAAGTACCGCCAGATCCCGCAATATCAGGAACTCAACAAGGGCATGAGCCTCGACGAGTTCAAGGTCATCTTCTGGTGGGAATGGGCGCACCGGCTGCTGGCGCGCGGCGTCGGCCTGCTGGTCGCGGTGCCGCTCGCCTTCTTCTGGGTCACGGGGCGGCTGGAGCGGCAGCTGAAGCCGAAGCTCGTCGGGCTGTTCCTGCTCGGTGGCTTCCAGGGCTTCATCGGCTGGTGGATGGTGTCGTCGGGCCTGACCGAGCGGCTGTTCGTCAGCCAGTACCGGCTGGCGATCCACCTCCTGCTCGCCTGCGTCATCTTCACCGCGACGATGCTGGTCGCGCGCGGGCTGGCATCCTATTCGGCCGGTCCGGCCGGGCGCTCGACGCAACGATGGGCCGGCTGGATCGTCCTTCTCGTCCTCATCCAGATATGGCTCGGCGCGCTGGTCGCAGGCCTTCATGCCGGGCTGACCTACAACACCTGGCCGCTGATGGACGGGCAGGTGTGGCCGGAAGGATTGCTCGCCATGCAGCCGGCGTGGACCAATTTCTTCGAGAACCCGCTGACGGTGCAGTTCGTCCACCGGCTCGGCGCCTATCTCCTGTTCGTCGTCTCGCTCTGGCACGCCGTCGCCACGTGGCGGGCCGAGCCGGGCTCGACCCATGCGCGGCGCGCCGTGCTGCTGTTCGGGCTGATGCTGACGCAGGTGGCGATGGGCATCCTCGCGCTCCTGACCTTCGTTCACCTGCATGTGGCGCTGACGCATCATGCGCTCGCCATCATCGTGCTCGGCTTCGCCGCCGCCCACTGGCGGGCGACGCGCGGCAGCTACCCGATGGAGACGGAGATCGCCGTCAGGACATGAGCCGGGCCCGCGCGGCCCGCACCGCGCGGCCGACGGCGAGGCTGCGCTCCGCTTCTTCCGGATCGCCGTCCTCGATATGCCAGGCGGCCGAGAGCGTGGAAAAGGCGAAGGCGTGGTCGAGCAGGCGCTCGGCCGCGCAGCCGAGCGCGGGCGACAGGATCGCGGCCATCGAGAGCGCGCGCTCCTCGCGGAAGCGCAGATCTTTCTCCAGCGGATTGCAGAAGAGGTTGGCGGCATCGAAGGCCGGCTCGCCGATCAGCCCTTTCGGGTCTATCGCCAGCCAGCCGCGCGGCGCGTACAGGATATTCGCGTGGTGGACGTCGCCATGGAGGGGACGGATATCACGCTGGCTCGACAGCAGCGCCTGCGCGCATTCCGCGGCCTCGACGAATTGCGTGCGCCGCCCGGCGCGCCTGTCGCCTTCCGCCTTGAGAAAAAGGCCGGCGAAAATGTCGTGAAGCGGCGTCAGCGCGGCGGGCGGCGGCGCGTCGCGCGCGGCGTGCAGCCGTTGCAGCACCGCGGCCGCGATCCCGGTGGCGCTGTCGTCGCCATGGCGTTCGAGGTGGTCAGCGAGGCTAAAGTCTCCCGCCCATTCGAGCAGCAGGAGGTCGTCCGCCCGTTCGAGCAGGCGCACCGCGCCGTCGCCATTGGCCCAGCGCAGGAAACCGGCCGCGCCGTCGATCTCGCTGAGCGCCGCCGGGCTCGCCTGCTTGAGCGCGACCGGGCCGCCATCCGCGCGCTCGGCGCGCCAGACCTTGCCGCCGATGCCGTCGCTGACAAGCACCGCCCCGGCGATGCGCCAATGCGCGGGGCAGGGCGGCGGCTCCACCCGGCCTATGCCGTCTTGCCCAGCATCAGGTCCATGTTCTGCACCGCGGCGCCCGACGCGCCCTTGCCGAGATTGTCGAGCACGGCGACGAGGTTCGCCTGTCCCTTGCCCTCGGTGCCGAAGACGTAGATCTTCATGCGGTCGGTGTCGTTGAGCTCGGTCGGGTCGATGCGGGTGAGCTGTGCCGATTCGGCGAGCGGAACGACCTCGATGACGGTCTGGCCGGCATAGTGGCTTTCCAGCGCCGCGTGGAGGTCCGCCAGCTGCGGCGCGCCGTTCAGCCCCGACAGATGCAGCGGCGCCTGCACGATCATGCCCTGCGCGAAGCGGCCGACGCTCGGCGCGAACAGCGGTGCGTGGGAGAGCATGCCGTGAAGCTGCATCTCCGGCACGTGCTTGTGAGCCAGCGTCAGCCCGTAGAGGAAGTGCGGCGCGGCGATGTAGGCGGGGTTCTCATCGTCCTCCATCTGGGCGATCAGCTGCTTGCCGCCGCCGGTATAGCCCGACACCGCGTTGACCGTGACCGGATAGTCGGCCGGCAGCAGGCCGGCCTTGACCAGCGGCCGGATCAGCCCGATCGCGCCCGTCGGGTAGCAGCCCGGATTGGCGACCAGGCGCGCCTCGGCGATTTTCCGCGCCCAACCCTCGTCCATCTCGGCGAAGCCGTAGGCCCAGCCGGGCGCGGTGCGGTGGGCGGTCGAGGTGTCGATGATGCGGGTGGAATTGCCCCCGCCGACCATGGCGACCGATTCCTTCGCGGCGTCGTCCGGCAGGCACAGGATGGCGATGTCGGCGGCGTTGAGCATCTCCTCGCGCAGCGTAGGATTGCGCCGCTCGCTCTCGGGGATCGACAGTATGTCGAGATCGGCGCGCTCGGCGAGGCGCTGCCTGATCTGGAGGCCGGTGGTGCCGTGCTCGCCGTCGATGAAGATTTTCGGTTTCATGCTCGTGTTCCGGATGGCTGGAAGGTTCTGGCGATATGGGACGTCGAAAGCCCGCTTTCAGCCTCGGGCGCGCTTTTCCGCCAACAGGCCGAGATAGTGCATCGCGACGCTCGCGCCGGCAATGGCGGTGATGTCGGCGTGGTCGTAGGCCGGGGCGACCTCGACGACATCCGCGCCGACGATGTCGAGGCCGCCGAGCTGGCGCAGCACCGACAATATCTTCGCCGAGGACGGGCCGCCGGCCACCGGCGTTCCCGTTCCCGGCGCGAAGGCCGGGTCGAGGCAGTCGATGTCGAAGGTGACATAGGTCTTGCGCCCGCCGGTGCGCTCGTGGATCGCGTAGGCGATGTCGGCGGCGCGCATCTCCTCGATCTCGTGGCCGTAAAGGATCCTGATGCCGCAATCCTCGGGCGCGTGGGTGCGGATGCCGATCTGGATCGAGCGGCCGGGGTCGATCAGGCCGGCGCGCACGGCGCGGGCCACGAACGAGCCATGGTCGATGCGCCTGTCGTCGTCGAACCAGGTGTCCTGATGCGCGTCGAACTGCACCAGCGCCAGCGGGCCGTGGATCGCGGCATGGGCCTTGAGCAGCGGCCAGGTGACGAAATGGTCGCCGCCGAGAGACAGCAGGAAGCCGGCATCCTTCAGTATCTTCGCCGCCTCTCTCTCGATCGCTGCCGGCGTCTTCGAATGGTTGCCGTAGTCGAGCAGGCAGTCGCCATAGTCAACGACCGCGAGATTCTCGAACAGGTCGAGCGCGAACGGATATTGCGGGTCGACGTCGAAGATCGCCGAGGCGCGGCGGATCGCCTGCGGGCCGAAGCGCGCGCCCGGCCGGTTGGATACGGCGGCGTCGAAGGGAATGCCCCAGACCACCGCGTCTGCGCCCTTCACGTCCTTGGAGAACTTGCGGCGCATGAAGGAAAGCGCGCCGGCATAGGTCGGCTCCGGCTCGCTGCCCGTCGTCTTGCGGGCGGTGAAGGCGCGGTCGATGGCGTTGGATGGCATGTGTGGGTTTCCTTTTTCGCTCGCGGCAGTTTCGCTTCGCGAAACGCCTCCGCGGGGGGCGCGTTGGCCGCGCGACGCCCGGTCGGGCTTGCGAACCCTCACGGGTTCGAGTGGTTCCGCCATGCGCCATCCTATCGGCCGGATATGGCAAGGGCGCAACAAAAAAGCGGGCCGTGAGGCCCGCTTCCCTGTCTGTTCCGTGGCGCGGAATGATCAGCGCTTGGAGAACTGGAACGAGCGGCGGGCCTTGGCCTTGCCGTACTTCTTGCGCTCGACGGTACGGCTGTCGCGCGTCAGGAAGCCGCCCTTCTTGAGCACGGCGCGCAGGCCCGGCTCATAATAGGTCAGCGCCTTGGAGATGCCGTGACGCACCGCGCCGGCCTGGCCGGACAGGCCGCCGCCGGTGACGGTGGCGATGACGTCGTACTGGCCGTTGCGGTTGGTGGCGACGATCGGCTGCTGCAGGATCATCTGGAGCACCGGACGGGCGAAGTACTTGTCGTACTCCTTGTCGTTGACGACGATCTTGCCGGTGCCGGGCTTGACCCAGACGCGGGCGATGGCGTCCTTGCGCTTGCCGGTGGCATAGGCGCGGCCGTGCTTGTCCAGCTTCTGGACATGGACGGGCGCGGCCGGCTGCTCGGCGGCGGTCGCCTGGCCCAGTTCGGCGAGGGAGGAGAGATCAGCCATTATGCGGCCCTCTTGTTCTTGACGTTGAGCGAGCCGACGTCGAGCGTCTCCGGCTGCTGGGCTTCATGCGGGTGGTTCGGCCCGGCATAGACGCGCAGGTTCTTCATCTGCCGGCGGCCGAGGGGGCCGCGCGGGATCATGCGCTCGACGGCCTTCTCGATCACGCGCTCCGGGAAGCGCCCCTCGAGAAGCTGGCGCGCGGTGCGCTCCTTGATGCCGCCGGGATGGCCGGTGTGCCAGTAGTACTTCTTGTCGGTGTACTTGCGGCCCGTCAGCGCCACCTTGTCGGCGTTGATGATGATGACGTTGTCGCCATCGTCGACATGGGGGGTGAAGGTGGGCTTGTGCTTGCCGCGCAGACGGTTGGCGACGAGGGAGGCGAGACGGCCGACGACGAGACCCTCGGCGTCGATCAGCACCCACTTCTTCACCACATCCGCAGGCTTCTGCGAAAAGGTTGTCATGGTCGTTGCTTTCTTGTCATGACCCTTGCGCGTGCCCCGGGAAAGGGGAAGGCGAAAAGGGCGTTTCTTGTTGCTTGCGTTGGCGCTCGCCAGAGCCTCGCGCCAACATGAAAACGGCGGCCCCGGAGAGGACCGCTGCGTTCAGGGCGGCTTATAAAGCGCATCCCGTGCCGCGTCAATCGGCGCATCGCGCAACCTACGATTAATAATAAAGCAAAATCAATAACTTAAAAAAGAGGTATTTAAATACCTCATCCGTTCCGCCTCGGCGGGATCGAGTAGGTGCCGGTTGCGTGCGCCACGACATGGTTGTCGGGACCGGCGGTCATGGTCACGTCGTAGACCATCAGGCTCTTGCCGAGCTTCAGGATGCGGCAATGGCCGTCGATCGGGCCGGCCTCGGCCTTGCGCATGAAGTTGATGTTGAGGTTGGTGGTCACCGACAGCGCGTCCGGCCCGGCATGGGAGAGCACGCAGACATAGCCGCCGATGTCGGCCAGCGTGAACAGCGACGGGCCGGAGACGGTGTTGCCCGGCCGCAGATGTCGCTCGCCGGCGTTGAGGCGGACCGTGCAGCCGCCGGGGAAGACGTCCGTGGTGAGATAGTCGGAGAAATCGTCGTTGAGCTGCGGATAGACCTGCTTCAGGAAGGCGTTGATCTCTTCGGCCGTCATCTGCGGGGCCGTCTTCTTCGGGGTAAGCGTCGTCATTGCCTGTCCGGCCTCCCAAGCTTCCGTTTCCGTAAACGTCAAATCAAGTTTGGCCATTTCCGGGCTTTCCTTCAACCCGGCAAGTGGTAGTTTTCGCTGGTGCAGCCCGCGAGCGATGCGAAACGGCCGCTCCGGCGGCGTTTCCATGCCGGGCTGCGCGAGGCAAGGACGAGGATTGCCTCGCGGCTTTCAGGGAAAGGCCGGGGCGGTTCCGGCGCCTTGCCGCTGGGCGGGATATGAGGAGGAAGACATGGCCGAGATCGTGGCAATTCGCGCCGGGGAGGACAGCGCGGGGCTGGTCAGGACCGTGCGCGAGGGCGGCATCGTGCGGCTCACGCTCAACAACCCGCCGGCCAACGCGCTGTCGCTCGACATGATCGCCGCCTTGCAGGAGGCGCTCGACGCCTGCGCAGCCGATCGCAGCGCGCGCGTCGTCGTGCTCGGCGCGCCGGGCAAGGTGTTCTGCGCCGGCCACGATTTGAAAGAGATGAACGCCCGCCGGGCGGATGCCGATCGGGGCCGGGCGTTCTTCGACCGGACGATGCGGGACTGCGCGCTCCTGATGCAGAGCGTCGTCAACCTGCCGCAGCCGGTGATCGCGGCCGTCGACGGCATCGCCACCGCCGCCGGCTGCCAGCTCGTCGCGAGCTGCGACCTCGCCATCGCCTCCGAGCGCGCGCGCTTCGGCGTCAACGGCATCGATGTCGGCCTGTTCTGCACCACGCCGGCCGTGGCGTTGTCGCGCAAGGTCAAGCCGAAGCACGCGATGGAGATGCTGCTGACCGGCGAGATGATCGACGCGGCGACGGCGCGCGAGTTCGGTCTCGTCAACCGGGTTGTGCCGCCGGAATATCTCAACCAGATCGTCGACAAATATGCCGCGACCATCGCCGCCAAGTCGCCGACGGCGCTGCGCCTCGGCAAGCAGGCGTTCTACCGGCAGGCCGAGATGGGGCTGGCCGGGGCCTACGACTACGCCGCCGGCGTGATGGTCGAGAACATGCTGGCGCGCGACGCGGAAGAAGGCATCGACGCCTTCATCGCCAAGCGCAAGCCGCAATGGACAGAGGAATAGGCGAAAAACCGTGGAACCGCGCATCTCGCTCGTCACGCTCGGGGTCGACGATCTCGACCGCGCCGTCGCCTTCTACGAGGCGATGGGGCTGGAGCGGCACGAGCGGTTCACCGACGGCGTCGCCTTCTTCCAGATGGGCGGGCTGATCCTGGCGCTGTGGCCGCGCGAGGAGATGGCGCGCGACGCGGGCAAGGCGTACTCGCCGCGGCCGGTCCGGGCTGTCGCCGTCGAGCGGAGGGGCGAGCGCGGGTTCGTCGAGCGCGTCTTGCCGGGCTTCTCCGGCGTCGCGCTCGCCTACAACACACGCTCCGAGGAAGAGGTCGCCGAGGTGCTGGCCATGGTTAAGGCGGCCGGCGGACGCGTGCTGAAGCCGGCCGCCCGCGCCGTCTGGGGCGGCATGCAGGGCTATTTCGAGGATAGCGAAGGCAATCTTTGGGAGGTCGCGCACAATCCGGGCTTTCCCATCGACGAGGAAGGGCGTATCTCGCTGCCTGAATGAACCACGACACGTATGACGACGCCTATATCGCCGGCATCCTCCAGGAGGTGCGCACGGTCGCCATCGTCGGCGCCTCGGCAAACGAGGTGCGGCCCTCCTTTTTCGTGACCAAGTACCTGATCGACAAGGGCTATACGGTCTTCCCGATCAATCCGGGCCATGCGGGCAGGGAAATCCTCGGCCGCCCGGCCTATGCGCGGCTCGCCGACGTGCCGGAGCCGATCGACATGGTCGACGTGTTCCGCGCCTCCGATGCCGCGCCGGCCATCGTCGACGAGGCGCTGGCGCTCGACCCGCGGCCGAAGGTCATCTGGATGCAGCTGACCGTGCGCCACGACGCGGCGGCGGCAAGGGCGGAAGCGGCTGGGATCAAGGTCGTCATGAACCGCTGCCCGAAGATCGAATATGCGCGGCTGGCGCGCGAGATCGGCTGGAACGGCGTCAACAGCCGGGTGATCTCGTCGCGCAAGCCGCTCATGCAGGCCGGCTTCCAGAGCTTCGGCATCCGGCGGAAATAGGCGCTCCGCGCAAAGGCGGGGCAGGCAATCAGGAGGAATGACATGTCACAGCGCGCGCCCGGTTTCGACACGCTTGCCATCCACGCCGGCGCCCAGCCGGACCCCGCCACCGGCGCGCGGGCGACGCCGATCTACCAGACCACGGCCTATGTGTTCGACGATGCCGACCACGCCGCCTCGCTGTTCGGGCTGAAGGCGTTCGGCAACATCTACACCCGGATCATGAACCCGACGACGGCGGTGCTGGAGGAGCGGATGGCCGCGCTCGAAGGCGGCACGGCGGCGGTGGCGGCGGCGTCCGGCCACGCGGCGCAGCTTCTCGTCTTCCACACGCTGATGACCTCCGGCGACAATTTCGTCGCGGCGCGCAGGCTCTATGGCGGCTCGATCAACCAGTTCGGCCATGCGTTCAAGAATTTCGGCTGGGAGGTGCGCTGGGCGGACCCCGCCAACATCGCCGATTTCGAGACGGCCATCGACGGCCGGACGCGGGCGATCTTCGTCGAGAGTCTCGCCAATCCCGGCGGCACCTTCGTCGACATCGAGGCGATCGCGCAGGTTGCGCGGCGTCACGGCCTGCCGCTGATCGTCGACAACACCATGGCCAGCCCCTATCTGATGCGGCCGTTCGAGCACGGTGCCGACATCGTCGTCCATTCGCTGACCAAGTTCGTCGCCGGCCACGGCAATTCGATGGGCGGCGTCATCGTCGACGGCGGCACCTTCGACTGGTCGAAATCCGGCAAGTACCCGATGCTGTCCGAGCCGCGGCCCGAATATGGCGGCATGGTGCTGCACGAGACCTTCGGCAATTTCGCCTTCGCCATCGCCTGCCGGGTGCTGGGTCTGCGCGATTTCGGTCCGTCGCTCTCGCCCTTCAACGCCTTCCTGATCGCGACCGGGCTGGAAACGCTGCCGCTCAGGATGCAACGCCATTGCGACAACGCGCTGAAAGTGGCCGAATGGCTGCGGAACCATCCCAAGGTGGCGTGGGTTTCCTATCCGGGCCTGGCCGACGATCCCAACCACGCGCTCCAGCAGAAATATTCGCCGAAGGGCGCGGGCGCGGTGTTCACCTTCGGGTTGAAGGGCGGGTTCGAGGCGGGCGTCAGGGTGGTGGACGGCGTCGAGATCTTCTCGCACGTGGCCAATATCGGCGACACCAAGTCGCTCATCATCCATCCGGCCTCGACCACGCACCGGCAATTGTCGGACGAGCAGAAGGTCGCGGCTGGAGCCGGGCCTGACGTGGTGCGTCTTTCCATCGGCATCGAGGACGTCGCCGACATCATCGCCGATCTGGAGCAGGCGCTGGCCAAGGCGTGAGGACTGATCAGGGGGAGAGACCCGAGGAGAGAGACGATGTATGTGACGCGCTTTCTTCACCTTTCCATCGCCGGCATCGAGCCGGAAGAGGGCAGGCCCGCCCCCGACAGGCTGATCGCCGGCCGGCCCGCCTTCAGGACCTGGAACGCCGACGAGGCCGAAGGCGGCCTCTACGCCGGCATCTGGGAAGCGACGCCCGGCAAATGGCGCGTCGAATATGACGAGTGGGAATTCTGCCACATCCTCGCCGGCGTCTCGATCCTGACCGAGGACGGCGGCGAGGCGCGCACGCTCAAGGCCGGCGACAGCTTCGTCATCCGGCCCGGCTTCAAGGGAACGTGGGAAGTCGTCGAGACGACGCGCAAGGAATATGTGATCCGCGTGCCGGCCTAGAGCGGCGGACGCCCGGATAAATCCGGGCTGCCGTTCTACCTGTTTGTTTCGCCGCATTTATGCGACGTCAAGTGATTGCACTTGACTGCAAAATGCTCCAGACGCCTGCCTCCCGGCCTGCGGCACCCCGGCCGCTTGCGCCGGGCACCCCAGCGCGTATGGTCTGCCCGCCGGCGGCGTCCGGCGGCTGGAATCCGGAGCGGAGGGCATGAAGGTCATCGTCATCGGCGCGGGCATTGCGGGCCTTGCCACCGCCTGGGCGCTGACGCGGCGCGGCCACGCGGTCACGCTGCTGGAGCAGGGGCCGGTCCCCAACCTGCTCTCCGCCTCGGGCGATCATCACCGCATCATCCGCCGTGCCTACGCGGCGGGCAGCGGCTACGGCGCCCTCATAAGCGAAGCCTACCGGGCGTGGGACGAGATGTGGGCCGATCTCGGCCAGAGCCATTATGACGAGCGCGGCTTCCTGTGCCTGTCGCGCGTGCCGGGCGACGAGGGCGAGCGCTATCTCGAGGGCATGAAGGCAGGCGGCTGGCCGTTCGAGCTGCTGGCGCCCAACGAGGCGGCGGCCCGCTGGCCGTTCCTCGACGGGGCGAGCCTGCGCTACGCGTTCCTGTCGCCCGAGGGCGGGGCGCTGCACTGCCGGCGCATCGCCGCGGGGCTGGCCGAATGGCTGCGCGCCAACGGCGCGGACGTGCGCGAGCGCGCCCGGGTCGAATCGGTGGACTGCGCCGCCGGCGCCGTGGTGCTCGCAGATGGCGAGCGGCTCGCGGGCGAGCGCGTCGTCGTCGCCGCCGGGGCGTGGGTGAAGAAGTTGCTTCCCGCCCTGACGGGCGCGCTTTCGACCTGGCGCACCGCCGTCGTCTATCTCGAGCCGCCGGCCGACTTGAGGCAGGCGTGGGAAAGCGCGCCGGTCATCCTCGACGTCGGCGGCGAGACGGACGGCTACATCGTCCCGCGCTCCGGCGACGGCGGCCTGAAGTTCGGCGCCGGGCTGCATCGCCGCCCGGCCGACGACGCCGATGCGGACCGCCTGCCGCAACCCGGCGAGGGCGAGGCGATCCGCGACCTGTTCTGCCCGCCCATCCTGCGGGTCGGCGACTATGCGGTGAAGGACGTCGTCACCTGCGCCTACACCTTCACCGCCGACGAGCGGTTCTTCGCCGCCGGAGAGGGGCGCTGCATCGTCGTCTCGGCCTGCTCCGGGCACGGCTACAAGTTCGGCGCGGCGGTGGGTCTGCGCACGGCCGACGCGGTGGAGAGCGGCGATGTCGACGCCCTCCAGCGCTGGCTGCGCGCGGAGGCTGCCTGAAGGGGCGACCTTAGGGCATTTACCGTGCCGGCGCGCCAGACTTGCGCAAGGCGAAGCCGGCATCCTATCTAACGCTGGACGAACTTACGCGATTCTCCGGCGCGCCGCGCCGTCCCGATTCCGAATGAGGACATCTGATGAGAGACCCCATCGAAACCTACATGAACCTCGTGCCGATGGTGGTCGAGCAGACCAATCGCGGCGAGCGCGCCTACGATATCTTCTCGCGCCTGCTCAAGGAGCGGATCATCTTCATCACCGGGCCGATCGAGGATACCATGGCCTCGCTGGTCTGCGCCCAGCTTCTCTTCCTCGAGGCGGAAAACCCGAAGAAGGAGATCAACCTTTACATCAACTCGCCGGGCGGCGTGGTGACGTCGGGCCTGGCGATGTACGACACGATGCAGTTCATCAAGCCGCCGGTGTCGACGCTGTGCGTCGGCCAGGCCATGTCGGCCGGCTCGCTGCTGCTCTGCGCCGGCGAGAAGGGCATGCGCTTCGCCACGCCCAACGCCTCGATCATGGTCCACCAGCCCTCGGGCGGCTACCAGGGGCAGGCGACCGACATCATGATCCATGCCCAGTGGACCGAGGCGCTGAAGCGCCGGCTGAACGAGATCTACGTCAAGCACACGGGACAGGATTACGAGACGGTGGTCAACGCGCTCGAGCGCGACCGCTTCATGACCACCGAGCAGGCGCTGGAATTCGGCCTGATCGACAAGGTCATCGAGAGCCGCGATTCGGTCGAGGCGAAGGCTTGAATCCGCTTCCGGAATGGAGGCTGACGACATTTTGAAGGCAACTGCGCCATTTCGGTCACAGTTTGGTGTTTCCTCGGTCGGAGCGAACGCCTACGTTAAGCCTATGTTGAGTTTCGGCGGCTTAGCTTTGACCGGGGATTCGCAGTGCCGTCGCGCCGCCTCGCTTGTGTCTCGGGTACGGGGTGGTTCCATGAAACCGTTGGCATTGGCAGGGGCGCGTTCCCACCATGATTTCATGCCCGTGGGGCGCGCGCGCCGCGCCGCCGCGGACTGGGCCGGAAGGGTTGGAAGAGCATGAGCAAGATCAGCAACAATGGCGGCGATTCCAAGAACACGCTGTATTGCTCGTTCTGCGGAAAGAGCCAGCACGAGGTGCGCAAGCTGATCGCCGGCCCGACGGTGTTCATCTGCGACGAGTGCGTCGAATTGTGCATGGACATCATCCGCGAGGAGAACAAGACCTCGATGGTGAAGTCGCGCGAGGGTGTGCCCACCCCGCAGGAGATCCTCGCGGTGTTGGACGACTACGTCATCGGCCAGCCCTACGCCAAGCGGGTGCTGTCGGTCGCGGTCCACAACCACTACAAGCGCCTCGCCCACGCCGGCAAGAACAACGACGTCGAGCTGGCGAAGTCGAACATCCTCTTGATCGGCCCGACCGGCTGCGGCA
The DNA here is from genome assembly GCF_023954335.1 of Aquamicrobium sp. Classification (NCBI taxonomy): domain Bacteria; kingdom Pseudomonadati; phylum Pseudomonadota; class Alphaproteobacteria; order Hyphomicrobiales; family Phyllobacteriaceae; genus Aquamicrobium; species Aquamicrobium sp. The sequence goes on along the minus strand of NZ_JAMLIE010000004.1, from coordinate 46,183 downwards.
AGACCCTGCTCGCCCAGACGCTGGCGCGCATCATCGACGTGCCGTTCACCATGGCGGACGCGACGACGCTGACCGAGGCTGGCTATGTCGGCGAGGACGTCGAGAACATCATCCTCAAGCTGCTCCAGGCCGCCGACTACAATGTGGAACGTGCCCAAAGGGGTATCGTCTATATCGACGAGATCGACAAGATTTCCCGAAAGTCCGACAACCCGTCGATCACCCGCGACGTGTCGGGCGAGGGCGTGCAGCAGGCGCTTCTGAAGATCATGGAAGGCACGGTCGCCTCGGTGCCGCCGCAGGGCGGCCGCAAGCACCCGCAGCAGGAGTTCCTGCAGGTCGACACCGCCAACATCCTGTTCATCTGCGGCGGCGCCTTCGCCGGGCTCGACAAGATCATCTCGGACCGCGGCCGCAAGACCTCGATCGGCTTCGGCGCGACGGTGGAATCGCCGGAGGACCGCCGCACCGGCGAGCTGTTCCGCCAGGTCGAGCCGGAGGATCTGCTGAAGTTCGGCCTGATCCCCGAATTCGTCGGCCGCCTGCCGGTGCTGGCGACGCTCGAAGACCTCGACGAGCCGGCGCTGATCCAGATCCTGACCGAGCCGAAGAACGCGCTGGTCAAGCAGTATCAGCGCCTGTTCGAGATGGAGAACGTCGAGTTGACCTTCCACGAGAGCGCGCTGTCGGCGATCGCCAAGAAGGCGATCGAGCGCAAGACCGGCGCGCGCGGCCTGCGCTCGATCATGGAGGCGATCCTGCTCGACACCATGTTCGAGCTGCCGGCCATGGAAGGCGTGCGCGAGGTGGTGATCTCCGACGAGGTCGTCACCGGCAACGCCCGCCCGCTCTACATCTACGCCGAGAAGGAAAAGGGCAGCGCGGCTACCGCCTGAGGCCGCGCACCCGCCTTGCCGGCTTTCCTGTTCGGGAGCGGCGATGCCACTCCGTCAGGGGTTCATGACAAGCGGATCGTGCCGAGGCTGGGCATGATCCACAATCCCGGCGGCCCTGTGCGGTCGCCGGCCAGCCCGCCAGCTGCGCGCCCCTTGATCTTTGTGCGGCGCAACGCCAACTAAGCATCGACATGACGGCCGCGCGTTGCGTGCTGCAAGCCCCGGGCAAGCCCATCGACGACAAGTTCATCGGGCATGTTCTCGGGATAGGCGTGAAGCGCGGCAGTCGCTAGTATCGAAGATCGCGGTTGGCTTTCGGCGGCCGCGATATGAAAGGTTGGACAATGACCACATCCCCCCAGTCCTCCGGCCCTACGCCCTCCGGTTCCGGCGTCTTCGCGGTCCTGCCGCTGCGCGACATCGTCGTCTTCCCGCACATGATCGTGCCGCTTTTCGTCGGGCGGGAGAAGTCGATCAGGGCGCTCGAGGACGTCATGGGCGCGGACAAGCAGATCCTGCTCGCCACCCAAAAGAACGCCGCCGACGACGATCCGGCGGCCGACGCCATCTACGAGGTCGGCACGCTGGCCAACGTGCTGCAACTGCTGAAGCTGCCCGACGGCACCGTCAAGGTGCTGGTCGAGGGCACGGCGCGCGCGCGCATCACCGGCTTCACGGCCCGCGACGAGTTCCACGAGGCCGAGGCCGCCGCGCTGACCGAGCCGCAGGAGGAAGAGGTCGAGATCGAGGCGCTGGCGCGCTCGGTGGTGGCCGATTTCGAGAACTACGTGAAGCTCAACAAGAAGATTTCTCCGGAAGTGGTCGGCGCGGCCAGCCAGATCGACGACTATTCCAAGCTCGCCGACACGGTCGCGTCGCACCTCGCGGTCAAGATCGCCGACAAGCAGGAGATGCTTGCCACCCTGTCGGTCAAGGACCGGCTGGAGAAGGCGATGGGCTTCATGGAAGCCGAGATCTCCGTGCTCCAGGTCGAGAAGCGCATCCGCTCGCGCGTCAAGCGCCAGATGGAGAAGACCCAGCGCGAGTACTACCTCAACGAGCAGATGAAGGCGATCCAGAAGGAGCTCGGCGAGGGCGAGGACGGCCGCGACGAGGCCTCCGAGATCGAGGAGCGCATCAAGAAGACGCGCCTGTCGAAGGAAGCCCGCGAGAAGGCGGAAGCGGAGCTGAAGAAGCTGCGCACCATGTCGCCGATGTCGGCCGAGGCCACCGTCGTGCGCAACTATCTCGACTGGCTGCTCTCCATCCCGTGGCAGAAGCAGTCCAAGGTCAAGAAGGACCTCGACTTCGCGCAGGAAGTGCTCGACGCCGACCATTTCGGCCTCGACAAGGTCAAGGAGCGCATCGTCGAGTACCTCGCCGTCCAGAGCCGGCAGAAGAAGCTGAAGGGGCCGATCCTGTGCCTCGTCGGTCCTCCCGGCGTCGGCAAGACCTCGCTCGCCAAGTCGATCGCCAAGGCCACCGGACGCGAATATGTCCGCATGGCGCTGGGCGGCGTGCGCGACGAGGCCGAGATCAGGGGCCACCGGCGCACCTATATCGGCTCGATGCCCGGCAAGGTCATCCAGTCGATGAAGAAGGCGAAGAAGTCGAATCCGCTGTTCCTGCTCGACGAGATCGACAAGCTCGGCCAGGACTATCGCGGCGATCCGTCCTCGGCGCTGCTCGAGGTGCTCGACCCCGAGCAGAACATGACCTTCATGGATCATTACCTCGAGGTCGAGTACGACCTGTCGAGCGTGATGTTCGTGACGACGGCCAATACGCTCAACATCCCGCCGCCGCTGATGGACCGGATGGAGATCATCCGCATCGCCGGCTACACCGAGGACGAGAAGGTCGAGATCGCCAAGCGGCACCTGCTGCCCAAGGCCATCCGCGACCATGCGTTGCAGCCGAAGGAGTTCTCGATCACCGACGAGGCGCTGCGCGCCGCGATCCAGCTCTACACGCGGGAAGCGGGCGTCCGTAACCTCGAGCGCGAGCTGATGAAGCTGGCGCGCAAGGCGGTGACGGAGATTCTGCGCACCAAGAAGAAGTCGGTGAAGGTGACGGACAAGAACCTTGCCGATTATCTCGGCGTGCCGCGCTTCCGCTACGGCCAGATCGACGGCGAGGACCAGGTCGGCGTCGTCACCGGGCTGGCGTGGACCGAGGTGGGCGGCGAGCTGCTGACCATCGAGGGCGTCATGATGCCCGGCAAGGGCAAGATGACCGTCACCGGCAATCTGCGCGACGTGATGAAGGAATCGATCTCGGCGGCGGCGTCCTACGTGCGCTCGCGGGCCATCGATTTCGGGGTCGAGCCGCCGCTGTTCGACAAGCGCGACATTCACGTCCACGTGCCGGAGGGCGCAACGCCGAAGGACGGCCCGTCGGCCGGCATCGCCATGGTCACGGCCATCGTCTCGGTGCTGACCGGCATTCCGGTGCGCAAGGACATCGCCATGACAGGCGAGGTGACGCTGCGCGGCCGGGTCCTGCCGATCGGCGGCCTGAAGGAGAAGCTGCTCGCAGCGCTGCGCGGCGGCATCAAGAAGGTGCTGATTCCGGAGGAGAACGCCAAGGATCTGGCGGAAATCCCGGAAAACGTGAAGAACGCGCTGGAGATCGTGCCGGTAAGCCGCGTCGGCGAGGTGCTCTCCCATGCACTGGTCCGGATGCCGGAGCCGATCGAGTGGGTCGAGCCGGTCGAGGCGGCCACCGCCAAGGCCGACGGGACCGGAACGCAGCCCGTGGCGCACTGAAAACGACCGTCCAGGTCGTTTTGAAACACGGAAGGCCGGGCTTTTGCCCGGCCTTTTTGTCGGAACCCGCAGAAAACCGGGAAAAACCCGGTTTTCTGCGGGTTTCCTGCTTGGTGGGGATGAGCGGATTTTCTAAACTCCCGATCCTGCCGGCTGAATCGAATCGCCGGTCTTTCACAGGGAAGGGAATTCTCAATGAACAAGAACGAACTCGTTTCCGCCGTGGCGGATGCCGCCAAGCTCTCCAAGGGTGACGCGCAGACCGCCGTCGATGCGGTCTTCGCCGCCATCACGTCGGAGCTGAAGAAGGGTGGCGACGTGCGCCTGGTCGGTTTCGGCAATTTCTCGGTTTCGAAGCGCGAGGCTTCCACCGGCCGCAACCCCCAGACCGGCGCGGAAGTGAAGATTCCGGCCCGCAACGTGCCGAAGTTCTCGGCCGGCAAGGGCCTCAAGGACGCGGTCAACTGAGACGCCGCTTCCCTTCTGTCTCGTTGAAGAGCCGGGTTACGCCCGGCTTTTCTTTTTGCGGGACAGGTAGAGCGCGAAATGAAAGGGCCGGCGTTGCCGCCGGCCCTTTCGTGGGTGTGATGCTGCGTTCCGGCCTGCCTCAGCCGTAGCGATAGGGGGCGCCGGCGGCGCGCATGGTCTCGGCGTATTTCTTGAGGATGTCGACCACGCGGGCGTTGCGCGGGCTTTGGGCGGCGATCTCGTCCCAGAACTTCATCGCTTCGTCCTCGACCGTCTTCCATTCCGCCTCGGGGATGGTGGTCAGCTCGAGCTTGCCGCCGCTGGTGCGGTAGTGCGCCTCGCCCCACCAGTACCAGTGCTGGCGGTAGTAGTGCGAGGAATCGATGGTCAGCCGGTAGATCTGCTGCAGGTGCTCCGGCACCTCGTTCCAGCGGTCGGAGTTGACGAAGTACGAGCCGGCCCAGGCGCCGGAGATGTTGTTGGTCAGGTAGTATTTGGTGATGTCGGCCCAGCCGACCGTGTGGGTCTCGGTCGAGCCGCACCAGGCGACGCCGTCGATCTCGCCGGTCTGGATCGCCACCTCGATATCCTCCCACGGCAGCGTCACCGGGACGACGCCGAGGCGCTCGAGGAAGCGGCCGCCGGTCGGGAAGGTGAAGACGCGCAGGCCCTTGAGGTCCTCCAGCGAGCGGATCGGCTTGGTGGTGGCGAAGTTGCACGGGTCCCACGCGCCGGAGGACAGCCAGGTCACGCCCGGCACCTCGGCATAGGCTTCCTCCCAGATCTCCTTCAGCCCGTACCATTCCCACAGCACCGGCACGTCGAGGCTGTAGCGCGAGGCGAAGGGGAAATAGGCGCCGAACACGGCGACGTCGACCGGCGAGGCAGCCGAATCGTCGTCGGACTGGGCGGCGTCGATGGTGCCGGTCTGGACGGCGCGGAACAGCTCGCCCTGCGGCACGAGCTGGTCGGCGGTGTAGAGGTCGATGACCATCTCGCCGTTGGCGGCCTTGTTGAAGGCGTCGATGGACGGCTTGATGACGTGCTCGGCGAGCGAGGCGCCGGCATAGGTCTGCAGCCGCCAGCGGATCGGGGCCTGGGCCTTGACGTAGGGCGCGGCGAGCGTCGTCGCGCCGACAGCGCCCGCGCCGGCGACGCCGGCCTTCTTCAGGAAGTCTCGCTTGGTGACGATGCGTTTGGTTGTCATGCCAGTTCTCCCATTCTCGGTTCGTTGACGGTTCGCCGGTTCTCCCGGGCTTGTTGTTCGCGCTTTCCTTCCCGAGCTTACCGGCCCGTGTAGAGATTGGGCAACCACAGGGCGATCTGCGGGAAGATCATGATGATGACCATGGACAGCACCATCAGGAAGAAGAACGGCCAGATCGAGCGGTAGATGTCGCCGAGCGAGATCTCCGGCGGGGCCATGGCACGCATCAGGAACAAATTGTAGCCGAAGGGCGGGGTGATGTAGGCGATCTGGCAGGTGATGGTGTAGAGCACGCCGAACCAGATCGGGTCGAAGCCGAGGCTGCGCACCAGCGGGATGTAGAGCGGCGCGACGATGACCAGCATGGCGGTGTCGTCGAGGAAGATGCCGAGGATGATGAACGAGGCCATCATCGCGATCAGGATCTCCCAGCGGTTCAGATCCCACGTATTGAGCAGGAGCGTCTCGATGGCGCGCACCGCGCCGAGCCCGTCATAGACCGACGAGAAGCACAGCGCGCCGAGGATGATCCACAGGAACATGCACGAGACCGCGAGCGTGTTGCGGGTCGAGGTCTCCAGCACCTTGTAGCTCAGCCGCCCGGTGACGAGCGCGGCCAGCATGGCGAGCACCGCGCCGACGACCGAGCTTTCGACCAGGCTGGTCACGCCGGTCATGAACAGGCCCATGATGCCGGCGAAGATGCCGATGGGCAGGATGCCGGCCGACAAGAGCTTCAGCTTCTCGGCGCGGGGGATGGCGTCGAGCTCTTCCCTGGGCAGGGCCGGCCCGAGCGCCGGGTTCAGGCGGCAGCGTATGTAGATATAGGCGGTGAACAGCCCGGCCATCATCAGCGCCGGCACGATGCCGGCAAGCCACAATTGCAGCACCGGCTGGCGCGCGATCATGGCGTAGAGCACCAGCACCACCGAGGGCGGCATCAGGATGCCGAGCGATGAGCCGCCCTGGATGACGCCCGTGACCATCGTCTTGTCGTAGCCGCGCTTCAAAAGCTGCGGCAGCGCCACGGTGGCGCCGATGGCCATGCCGGCGACGGACAGGCCGTTCATGCACGAGATCAGCACCATCAGGCCCATGGTGCCGAGCGCCAGCCCGCCACGCACCCCGCCGAACCAGACGTGGAACATGCGGTAGAGGTTGGAGGCGATGCCCGACTCCGACAGGATGTAGCCCATGAAGACGAAGAACGGCACGGTGATGAGCGGAAACCAGTTCAGCACCTGGATGGTGGCGTTGAACGGCATTTCCGCTGAGCCCTTGCCCCACAGCCACAGCGCGGCGATGGCGCCGACGAAGCCGATGACGCCGAAGACGCGCTGGCCGGTGGCCATCAGGAGCAGCATCGAGGCGAACATGAAGAGGGTGATGAGCTCCGAACTCATGCAATCGGCTTTCCGCGCACGATCGCGACATCCTTGATGAGGGCCGAGATCGCCTGAAGCAGCATCAGGAAGATGCCGAAGGTCATGATCGCCTTGATCGGCCACATCGGCGGGGCCCAGGAGGTGTAGTTCTTCTGGTTGAAGCTCCAGGCATATTCGGTCGAGGACAGGCCGCCATAGATCAGCACGCCGAGATAGAACAGCACGAACAGGATGGTGAAGACGTCGGTCATGGCACGCCGGCGCGGCGAGAGCCGGCCGTAGAACAGGTCCATGCGCACATGAGCGTCGAGCTGGAACGAATAGGCGCCGCCGAGCAGGTAGTAGGCCGCGAGCAGGAACTGCGACATCTCCATGACCCAGTTGACCGGCTGGCCGAGGAACAGGCGCGAGCAGATCGCATAGACCATGATCGCGCCCATGACGTAGAGCAGGTTCATGGCGAAGCGGCCGACCCAGAGGTTGAAGCTGTCGACGGTGCGGACGAAGAGCCTGAGCGCCTTACCCACGCGCCATGTCCTTTCCCGATATGTCCTTTCCCGGCATGTCCCTTTCCCGTGCGTTGCCGCCGTCCGCCTCGGCGCGCGCCGCGACCAGCCATCCGGCAAGCCGGCCGGCCATGGTCCGCACGTCGTCGGGGGTTTGTATCAGGTCGTTCCTGATCTCGATCATGACGTTGGCGAGGCCGCGCGGCAAGGCGTGCTCGCGCAGCGTGTGGGTGACGCCGTCCTGCGGCCCGTAGGGCTCGTTGCGGCGCACGAGGAAGCCGCCGCCGCCGTCGCCGGCGGCGCGCAGCATGGCGTCGGCGAGGCCGGCATCGTCGTCGTGCAGGATGCCGATCTCGACCGCGCGGGCGGCACCGCGCCAGACCGGCGTGAAGGAATGGACGGTGACGATGGCGGGCGGACCGCAGCGTGCGCCATGGGCGTCGATCGCCCGGGCGAGCGCCTCGCGGAACGGGACATAGACGGCTTGCGTCCGCGCCTGCCGCGCCGCGTCCGTAAGGCCGGCATTGCCGGGAATGCGATAGATTTCGCTTTCGGCCGGCATGGCGGAGGGCGATTCCGGCGGGCGGTTGCAGTCGTAGACAAGGCGCGAGACGCGGGCGGCCACAAGCGGCGCGTCGAGCAGCCGGGCCATCTCGTCGGCGACGGCGAGCGCGCCGGGGTCCCAGGCGATGTGGCTCTCCAGCGCCGCGCCGTCGAGGCCGAGCGTGGCGTATTCGGGCGGGATGAAGTTCGACGCGTGCTCGCAGACGAGGAGGAAGGGGCCGCTGCCCGCGACGTTGCGCACTTCGACGGGCGTGTCGTGCAGGGGAGTGTCGGCCTTGTACGCCTCTGTCATCCGTTCGCCCTCGTCCGCCGTCTTTGCCGCAGCGTGATCGGGGTCATCATTCCAGAGAGGAGGATGCAGTCAAGCCGTTTTGAAATTTTCTTTTCCATTTACGGGCGGCTGATGCATCCTGTTCACGGGAAGGAGACGATGGGATGGAGCCTGCCGAGACGCTGACCGTGGCCGAGCGCATGCGGGCGGGCTTTGCCGGCCTGACGCGGGCCGAGCGGCAGCTCGCCAACGCCATGCTGGCCAACTATCCGCTGCTCGGCCTCGATTCCATCACCGCCGTCGCGGCGGCGGCCGGCGTTTCCGCGGCGAGCGTGGTGCGCATGGCGAAGAAGCTCGGCTATGCCGGCTTCCCCGAGATGCAGGCGGCGCTGCGCGGCGAGCTGGAGGCGACGATCTCCGGCCCGATCGCCAAGCATGACCGCTGGGCCGGCCGCGCGCCGGACGCACACATCCTCAACCGCTTCGCCGGCCAGGTGGAGGAGAACTTGCGCCAGACGCTGGCGCAGCTTTCGCCGGAAACCTTCAACGCGGTGGCGGACCTCATCTCCGACCGGAACCGCGCGATCCATATCGCCGGCGGGCGCATCACCCGCACGCTCGCCGAATATTTCTTCACCCACATGCAGATGATCCGCGGCGGGGTGACGCTGCTCGCGGCCAGCGCCAATGTCTGGCCGCACTACCTGATCGACATGAAGCCGGGCGACGTGCTCGTCGCCTTCGACGTGCGCCGCTACCAGCAGGAGATGCTGAAGCTGGCCGAGATGGCCAAGGGCAGGGGCGCGGTGCTTGTGCTGTTCACCGACCAGTGGGGCTCGCCGGTGGCGCGCCTTGCTACGCATTCCTTCCATGCCCGCATCGAGGCGCCTTCGGCGTGGGATTCGTCGGTGGTGACGCTGTTCATCCTCGAGGCGCTGATCGCCGCCGTGCAGGACGCCGACTGGGAGGAGACCCGCGAGCGGATGAAGACGCTCGACGAGCTGTTCGACCGCACGCGGCTGTTCCGCAAGTTCGTCTGAAGCCTCAGACCTCGTGCAAATAGAGGTGGTAGTCGAGCTCGCTCACCGTGCGGGCGACGCGCAGATATTCCGCCCGCTTGATGGCGGTGAAGGTGCGGTGCATCTCCTCGCCCAGCGCGGCCTTGAGGAAGGCCGAGCCTTCCGCGGCGTTGATCGCCGTCAGCCAGTCATGCGGCATGGCGGGGGCATCGCCCACGCCCGAATCGTAGCCGTTGCCGGTGGTTTCCGGGCCGGGGTCGAGCTTCTCGTCCAGTCCCTTGGCGATGCCGGCGAGCACTGTCGCGGCGACGAGATAGGGGTTGGCGTCGACACCGGAGGGGCGATGCTCGATGCGGCGCGCGGCCTTCGCGCCAGCCGGCACGCGCAGCGCGACGGAGCGGTTGTTGACGCCCCATGTCGGCGCGACCGGGGCATAGGATTGCGCCACGAAGCGCCGCCAGGAATTGGCATGCGGAGCGAAGACCAGCATCGATTCGCCCATCGTGGCAGCAAGCCCGCCGAGCGCGTGGAGAAGCTACGGCTTCCATTCGCCGTCCCGTGCCTCGGTGAAGACGTTTTCGCCGGTGCCATCGCGCAGCGAGACGTGGAGATGCATGCCGGAGCCGGCATAGCGCTCGATGGGCTTGGCCATGAAGCAGGCGGTGACGCCGTGGCGGCGCGCTTGCATGCGCACCAGCCGCTTCAGCATGATCAGGTCGTCGGCCGCGCGCAGGATGTCGGCGCGGTAGTTCAGCGTCAGCTCGTACTGGCCGGGCGCGTATTCGGAGATCACGGTCTCGGCCGGGATGCCTTGCGCCTCGGCGGCGGCGTAGATGTCGGAGAACAGCGGCTCCATGCCGTGGAGGTGATCGACCGAATAGACCTCGGTCTTGCCGCTCGCCCGCCCGTCGAGCACGGCGCGCGCCGGCTGCACCCGGCCCTCGCCGTCGCGCTCGTTGGCGAGGAGGAAGAACTCCAGCTCGAACGCGCCGGCGGGGTAGAGCCCGCGGCCGGCGAAGGCGTCGACCTGCCGCTTCAGCGCGTGGCGCGGGTCGCTGCCCATCGGCTTGCCGGCAAGGTCGTACATCGACACCAGCACCTGCCCGCGCGGCGGCGTGGTGCCGTGCAGCGGCTTCAGCGTGCCGGACACCGGCCAGGCGCGCAGGTCGCCGTCGCCGGTGTCCCAGATCAGCCCGGTCTCGTGGACGTCCTCGCCGGTGATGTCGAGGCCGAGGATCGAGATCGGCATGTGGCGGCCGTTCTCGTAGATGCCGGGGAGCTCGTGGCGGCGCACGATCTTGCCGCGGCCGATGCCGTTGGCGTCGACCAGCACGATGTCGAACGCCTCGATGTCCGAATGGGCGTCGAGGAATTCTTGTGCCTCGTCGAGGCTCGAGCCGGAGGGGGAAACGCTCATCGGGAAAGCTCTCCTGCGATGGCATCGAAGGCGGCGGCTAGGCGGTCGACCTGACTTTTCCGCGTCGCCGGCGACACCAGCATCATGTTGTGGAACGGCGCGATCAGGCAGCCGCGATTGACGAGGCCGAGATGGATGGCCGCTTCCAGTTCGGGCGCATGCGCCGCCTCGGCTTCCGAGCCGTTCTTCAGCGGACCGGGCGCGCAGACGAACTCGACGCGCGCGCCGACGCGGGCGACGTGCCAGGGCAGGCCGTGCCGCGCGATGGCCGCGCAAAGCCCCTTTTCGAGCCGCGCGGCGAGCCTTTCCATGTGGCGGTAGGCGTCTTGCGTCATCACCTCCTCCAGCGTCGCGCGCATGGCCGCGAACTGGAGCGGGTTGGCCGAAAGCGTGGTGCCCATGCCGGAATAGAAGGGCTCCTTCGCGTCGCAATAGGCGTTCCAGCGCTCGGCAACCTCGGCGCTCATGCCCCATACGCTCGCCGGCACGCCGCCGGCCACCGGCTTGCCGAGCACGAAAAGGTCGGGTTCGAGGCCATGGGCGCGCGTGTAGCCGCCGGGGCCGGTCGAGATGGTATGCGTCTCGTCGATCAGCAGCAACGTGCCGTGACGGCGGGCCGCGGTGCGCAGCGCGGCATGGAAGCCCGGCTCGGGCAGCACCATGCAGGAATTGGTCATGACCGGCTCGGCGATGACGCAGGCGATGTCGTCATCGGCAAGGGCGGCTTCGAGCGCGGGGATGTCGTTGAACTCGACGATGCGGGTGCGGGCCGTCAGGTCACGGAACTCGCCGGCGAGGCCGGGGCGGTTGACCGGGCGGCCCTCCTTCAGCCGCACCATCGTCTCGTCGACCGCGCCATGGTAGCAGCCGTTGAAGACGAGGATCGCGTCGCGGCCGGTGACGGCGCGCGCCACCCTGAGCGCGAAGCGGTTGGCGTCGGTGGCGGTGGTGGCGACCTGCCACAGCGGCAGGCCGAAGCGTTGCGTGAGCAGCCGGCCGACTGCAATCGCGTCCTCGCCCGGCAGCATGGTTGTGAGGCCGCAGCTCGCCTGCCGGCGGATCGCCTTCGCCACCGGAGCCGGCGAATGGCCGAACATCGCGCCGGTGTCGCCGAGGCAGAAGTCGGCCAGTTCGTTGCCATCGATGTCGGTGAGAGTCGCGCCTTTCGCCGTGTCGACCACGAAGGGGAAGGGCATCGGCCAGTCGCGCATCCAGTGCATCGGCACGCCGGCGAGGAAGCCTTCCGCGCCGCCGGCCATCGTCTGGTGCGAGCGCGGCCGCGCGCGCCGATAGGCCGCCGCCTCGCGAGCGCGGAACGCCGCGATGCGCGCGGGCGGCACGCCGCCGATGGCAATGCTGGCGTCGGTCCTTCCTGTCACGTCCGGCTTCCCCCTTGGAGGAGAAATCCCTAGCCGTGCCGCAATAAACCCGCAACTGCCGATCATGGAGCAGGACGCTTTCCGTGTCTTGCAGCGAGGTTTGCGATGCGTCGTCTTGTGGTTTCTCTGGCGATGGTCGCCCTGTTGGGCGGCGCGGCGGTCGCCGCCGGCGGGATTTCCTGCGCGGTCGAGGACGATGGGGTCGTGCTGTCGCTGGAAGGCGGCGTGACGTACGGCATGGGAGGCGCGCTGTTCAACTTCGCCGGGCAGGCGGGGCTGCGGTCGGAGAAGATCACCGGCGACCTGCGGGCCTCGTCCTTCGGGCGCGAGCATGTCGCGCAATACTGGTTCGACGACAGGGAGCTGAAGCTCAGGCTCTACCGCGAGCGGGAGGGCGACGCTCCGCACGGCTATGTCGAGATCGTGCTGGAGACGATCGCCGACCGGGACGGTAGCTATCGCGGCGACTACGCGGTCACGGTCTACGACATGACGGAGGCCGCGAACGGCGAGGCGGCGACGGAAGAAATCTCCGGCGCGATCGCCTGCTCCGGGGAGTAGCTCAGCCCGCGACGTCGATGACGCCGCAGTCGCCGCTTTCCGTGCCGAAGGCGATGCGGCGGCCTTCGCCGTCCCAGTCCATCGCTGTGACCGCGCCCTTGCCGGGGCGCCGAAGCAGCACCTCCTTGGCGTCGGCGACGCGGGCGGCGAGCACCATGCCGTCGGCATAGCCGATGGCGAGGATTTCCTCGGCCGGGTGGAAGGCGACGCAGGTGACCATGGAATCGCCGCGCGTGCCGAGCTCGGCCGGGGCCTTGCCGATCGGCCCGTCCTTGGTCTGGAACGGCCAGACGATGGCCGCCGGCGCGCCGGAGCTCGCCAGCCAGCGTCCCTTCGCGCTCCACGACAGGCTCTTCACCTTCGCCGGGTAGCCGGCCATGCGCATGTGCTTGCCGTCGGCGAGCTTCCAGCCGTGCAGGGCGTTTTCCTGCATGGCGGTGACGAGGAAGTTGCCGTCCGGCGAGAAGGTGACGGCGGTGTGCGCGCCGGCCCATTCCAGCTCGGCCGGCTTGCCGGCGGCGGCCGGGAAGTGCAGCGTCGCGCCGTTGTAGCGGGCGACGGCGAGGCGCATGCCCTTCGGCGCGAAGGCCAGCCCCTCGACGCTGCGCGGGTGGGCGATTTCCTTTACCTCGCCGCCCGGCAGCAGGACATAGGCGGTGCGGCCGCTGGCGAAGGCGACCGCATCGCGCGGGCCGGCGGCGATCGCCGTCACCCATTTGCGGCCGATGGCGGCAAGCTCCGTGACGCCGCCGTCCGCAGTGACGGCGCAGGCGCGGCCGTCCTCGCCGCCGGTCAGCAGCGTCCTGCCGTCGAGCGCGGGCACGGCACAGAGCAGCCCGTCATGCACCTGCGCGCTCTTGTGGCCGTTGTCGAGCCGGTGGACAGCGCCGTCGGCCAGCGCGAAATGGGGAATATCGCCGAGCCATACGGCGGCGATGCAGTGGCCTTCGAGATCGAGGGGAGCGACGGTAGGCATTCAGATGTTCAGGTCCGGCATGTGTTGCGGGCGGCGGATCACGACGGTCTCCTCGATGGGGAGGGGAACCGGCGAGTCGGCCTCGTCCATATGGTCGAAATAGCAGATCCACTGATCCCAGTGGGCGATCAGCCACGAGGTTTCGAGCGACATCTTGCCTTGCCCCTGGCTTTCCCTGGGAAAATAGAGCATCGGCATGCCGGCCTTGTAGCCGTCGAGGATCATAAGGCCCAGCCTGTCGTCATAGGCCCACATCTCGAAGAGCATGAGGTCGAGCGGCGGGGAATTGGGGCCCAGCCCCGGATTATGGGCGAGCCGCAGAATGTCGCCGCGCCACAGGCTTTCCGTGGGACGGTCGAGCAGGCGCCATTCCTCCCGCTGCTCGACCGTGCGCTGCCATTTGAGCATCGCCGTGCGCGCTCACGCCGCCTGGCAGGCTTCGAAGGTGCGCTTCAGGCGCTCGGCGTCGAGCTCGCGGCCGATGAAGACGAGCCGCGTCTCGTGCTTCTCGTCGTCCTTCCACGGCCGCTGGTGGTCGCCCTCGACGATCATGTGGACGCCCTGCACGACATAGCGCTCGGGATCGTCGGCGAAGGCGACGATGCCCTTCAGGCGCAGGATGTTCGGGCCGTCCATCTGGGTGATCTTGTCGAGCCAGGGGAAGAACTTCTTCGGGTCCATCTCGCCGCCGCGCAGCGAGATCGACTTCACGGTAAGGTCGTGGATCGGCGAGACATGCCCATGGCCATGATCGTGGTGATGATGATGGTGGTGATGGTCGTGGTCGCAGTCCGGCCCGCATTCATGATCGTGGTCGTGGTCATGATCGTGTGCGTCGAGGAAATGCGGATCGTTGTCGAGCGCGCGCTTCAGGTCGAACGCGCCGCGGTCGAGCACCTCGGTCAGCGGCACGTCGGAACGCTGCGCCTTGTGGATGCGCGCCGCCGGGTTGATGGCGCGCACGGCTACTTCCACGTCGCGCAGCTCGCGCTCGTCGACGAGGTCGGTCTTGTTCAGCACCACGACGTCGGCGAAGGCGATCTGGTCCTCGGCCTCGCGCGAATCCTTGAGCCTGAGCGGCAGGTGCTTAGCGTCGACCAGCGCCACCACGGCGTCGAGCCGGGTCTTCGAGCGCACGTCGTCGTCCATGAAGAAGGTTTGCGCCACCGGCGCGGGGTCGGCGAGGCCGGTCGTCTCGACGAGGATGGCGTCGAAGCGGCCGGGGCGGCGCATCAGGCCCTCGACGGTGCGGATCAGGTCGCCGCGCACCGTGCAGCAGACGCATCCGTTGTTCATCTCGTAGATCTCCTCGTCGGATTCCACGATCAGGTCGTTGTCGATGCCGATCTCGCCGAACTCGTTGACGATGACGGCGTATCGCTTGCCGTGGTCCTCGCTGAGGATGCGGTTGAGCAGCGTGGTCTTGCCGGAGCCGAGATAGCCGGTCAGCACGGTGACCGGGATTTGCGCCTGCGTCATGGTCTTGTCCCGAAGAGTGAGCGGATGGTCGTGATCCCCATATAGGACGGCCGGCGGCGGAATGCACGGGGGCCGGGCGGCGTCCTATCGCAATGTCGAGAGGTCGAAGCGGGAGACGTCCTCGAGCAGCTCGACGAAGCCGCGCGCGGCATGGTCGAGGATGGCGTGGCCGGCTTCGGCGGTGGCCGCCGCGGCGTTGCCGGCGACGCCTTCCGGCGACAGGTCGCGCATCTTCCAGCCGAAGGCGTGCGGGCCGTAGGCGCGCAGATGCCGGAAATCGCGCTCGAACCCTTCCTGCGCCGAGGGGAAGTCTTTCGCGCGCGCCATGTCGACGAGATCGGGACGGAGCGCCAGCATCACGCTCGTCTCGATCAGGCCGCCATGGATGCCGAGCGCCTTCTCGCGCGGGTCGACGAATTGGGGCGGATAGCCGAAGCGGGTCCAGCTCGTCGCCACCGCGAGCATGGCGTGGCGCACGCGCAACTCGGTCGCCACCACCGTCATCAGCGGCGCGTTGCCGCCATGGGCGTTGAGCATGACGAAGCGGCGGAAGCCTTGCGCGAGGCACGCTTCGCCGATGCCGATCCAGCGCTCGACCGCCTCGCCGAAGCGCAGCGTCCTCGTGCCGGCGACATCCATGTGCTCGATGGAGTAGCCGACCGGCTCAGGCGGCAGGAAGGTGACGTCGAGAGAGGGCGGGAGGAGCGCGGCGGCTCTTGCCGCAACGCTCCCAGCGATGATCGTATCCGTCTCGAAGGGCAGGTGCGGGCCGTGCTGCTCGGTGGCGCCTAGCGGCAGGACGGCGATCGCGTCCAGGCCGGAGGTGTGATCGGTGGAAGGTGTTTCGCTGGCTGTCATCGTTCGGTTATGTAGCCGTGACATGGTCCGCCGCAATCGGCAGGTGATGATGGAACGGAGAATGTGCCTATGGCGAAGGTGAAGCGCAAGGCGGTGATGAACAGCCTGCAGGCCGCGGCGAGGCTGTCGCGCACGACGCTGGCGGCGCGGCTTCTGGCGCACGGCTTCTATGCCGGGCAAGAGCAGATCATGCTGGCGCTCGACCGCGAGGACGGCCAGACGCCGGGCCAGCTCGCCGCCCGCCTCGGCGTCAGGCCGCCGACCGTCACCAAGACCATCGGCCGGCTGCAGGCCCAAGGCTATGTCGCCAAGCGCAGCAACACGGTCGACGCGAGGCAGGCCAACATCTTCCTGACCGAGACCGGCCGCAACGCCATCCGCGACATCGAGAAGGCGGTGCGCAAGACCGACCGGATCGCCTTCGCCGGCTTCGACAAGGGCGAGCGCAAGATGCTGTTCGATCTTCTCGCCCGGGTGGAGGCCAATCTGGGAGACACGCGCACGCAGATCGACGACGAGGCCGACGACCTCGCCGAGGATGCCCCGGCCGAGGCGGCAGCCGCCGAGGCATAGGCCGCGCGCGCGCCGCAGTTTCCACTTGCCTTGTCAGCCGCGCTGGCCGATAGCTGGACCATCCTCCCCCCAAGCATCGGTCGGCAGAGTTGAACCCCAGACCCAGCATTCCCGAGGCGGCGACCCCGGCTTCCGCGATCCTCCTCGTCGTCGCGGCCTGTTTCCTGTTCTCCTTCCTCGACGCCAGCGCGAAGTATCTCGTGCTGCAGGGCATGGCCGCGCCGTTCGTCGCCTGGGCCCGGTTCGCCATCCATCTCGTGCTCGTCGCGCTCATGCTGCGCGTCTGGACGAACCTCGCGGCCCTCCGGACAGGCAACCTGGCCGGGCAGATTCTGCGCGGCGCGTTCCTGTTCGGCTCGACTGTGTTCAATTTCATCGCGCTGCAGACGCTGCAGCTCGCCGAGACGATCGCCATCGCCTTCTTCTCGCCGATGCTGACCGTCGCGCTCGCCGGGCCGCTTCTCGGCGAATGGGCCGGCTGGCGGCGCTGGCTGGCCATCCTCGTCGGCTTCGTCGGCGTGCTCATCGTCACGCGGCCCGGCTTCGGCGATTTCAAGGTCGGCTACATCTTCTCGTTCTGCTTCGTCGTCTGCCACACGCTCTACATCATCATGACGCGGCGCATGGGCGCGAGCGAGAGCTCGGAAAGCCTGATCTTCTATTCGGCGCTGACGCCGGCGCTGTTCATGCTGCCGGTGGTGCCGCTCTACGGGTCGATCCCGCAAAGCGCGCTGCATTGGGGGTTGCTCCTCGTCACCGGCCTCTGCGGCGCGCTCGGCCACTGGCTGCTGATCAAGGCCTACAAGCAGGCGACGACGGCCGCGCTCGCGCCCTATCCCTATTCGCAGATCGTCTGGATGATCGGCCTCGGCTGGGTCGCGTTCGGCGACCTGCCCGACCTGTGGACCATGGTCGGCGCGGGGGTCATCGTCGCCAGCGGCCTCTACATCCTTCACCGCGAGCACAAGCTGCGGCTGGCCAGCCGCGCCATGCTGGGCGCCGACGAGCGCGAGCTGGCAAAAAAGCTTTGAATTGCCCCGGGGCGATGGCATAAGGAATTTTAAACAGTTTAAAAAGCTGGCTCGACCGTGGGAGGCGGAGCACTGGCACAGAAGATCAAGCTCTCGACGATCGCCGACGCGCTCGGCGTCTCCACCGCGACCGTATCGCTGGCGCTGCGCGACAGCCCGCTGGTCGCGGACGCCACGCGCGACAGGATCAAGGCCTATGCGCGCGAAATCGGCTATATCTACAACCGCCGCGCCGCCTCGCTGCGCACGTCGCGCTCGGGGATCCTCGGCGTCGTCGTCCACGACATCATGAACCCGTTCTTCGCCGAGATCCTGCGCTCCATCGAGAGCGAGCTCGACCGCAGCCGCCAGACCTTCCTGCTGTCGAACCACTACGATAAGCTGGAGAAGCAGCGCACCTTCGTCGACACGCTGCTCCAGCTCGGCGCCGACGGGGTGATCATGTCGCCGGCCATCGGCACGCCCGCCGAGGACATCCGCCTCGCCGAGGACAACGGCCTGCCGGTGGTGCTGATCGCGCGCTCGGTCGAGGGCGCGGACGTGCCGGTGTTCCGCGGCGACGATTCCTACGGCACCGGCCTTGCCACCAACCATCTGATCTCGCTCGGCCACGAGCGCATCGCTATGGTCGGCGGCACCGACCAGACCTCGACCGGACGCGACCGCTACCAGGGCTATCTCGCCGCCATGCGCGCGGCCGGCATGGAGCCCAGGCCCGGCTGGCGCATGCCTGGCCCGCGCACCAAGCAGGCGGGCTTCGAGACGGCGCAGGCGTTCCTCGCCCATGGCGACAGGCCGACGGCGGCGGTGTGCTTCAACGACCTCGTCGCCATCGGGCTGATGAACGGCATCGCCCGCGCCGGTCTGGTGCCGGGCATCGATATCTCCGTCGTCGGCTATGACGACCTCGAGGAGGCGGCCATCGCGACGCCGGCGCTGACCACTGTGTGGAACGGCCAGCGCGAGGTCGGCCGCCGCGCCGCGCGCACGCTGCTCGACCGGCTCAACGGCGTCGAGGTGCATGGCGGGCAGGAGCTGATCCGCCCGGAGCTGCATGTGCGCCAGTCGACGGGCAAACCGTCGGATCGCTGAGCGCCCGCCGGTCGCCCATCTTCTTCCATGACAGCAAGGAACATGACCGTGGCATCGACGAAAGACATCGCGATCCTCATTCCGGGCCGCCTGCACGAGCATGCCGTGGCCCGCATCGAGGCGGCGTTCGACGCGATCCGGATCGAGCGCGCGGACGCCTCCCTGCTCCCGGAGGGCGAGCGGGCGCGCATCCGCGGCATCGCCGGAATGACGCGGATCGACGCCGCCTTCATCGACGCGCTGCCCGCTCTCGAGATCATCGCCAATTTCGGTGTCGGCTACGACGCCGTCGATGCCGCGCATGCGGCAAGCAAGGGCGTTATGGTGACGAACACGCCCGATGTCCTGACCGAGGAAGTGGCCGACACGGCGCTCGGCCTTCTCCTCAACACCGTGCGCGAGTTGCCGAAGGCGGAACGCTGGCTGCGCGACGGCAAGTGGAGACGCACCGGCGCCTATCCGTTCACGCGCGGCACGCTGCGCGGCCGCAAGGCCGGCATTTTCGGCCTCGGGCGCATCGGCCTCGCCATCGCCCGCCGGCTGGAGGCGTTCGGGCTTTCGATCGCCTACCACAACCGCAATCCGGTGGCGGGCGTCGACTACGCCTATCATCCGACGCTTCTCGATCTCGCCCGCAATGTCGACACGCTGATCTCGGTCGCGCCGGGCGGGACAGCGACAGACAAGGCGGTGAATGCGCAGATCCTGGCGGCGCTCGGGCCGGAGGGCGTGTTCGTCAATATCGGCCGCGGCTCGACGGTGGACGAGGACGCGCTCGCCGCCGCGCTGGCGGACGGCACGATCCTCGCCGCCGGCCTCGACGTCTTCGCCGACGAGCCGAACGTGCCCGAGGCCCTGCTGCGCGCGGAAAACGCCAGCCTGCTGCCGCATGTCGGCTCGGCCTCGCAGCACACGCGCCGCGCCATGGCCGATCTCCTCGCCGACAATCTGGAGGGCTGGTTCGCCGGCCGCGGCGCGCTGACGCCGGTTGCCGAGACGCGGGCGGTGGCGGTGCGACACTGATTATCGGTCCGTTAACCAAACCGGCGCATTTTTCTCGACGGACAGGTTACGTAAGGGACGGCAGATGATCATCGCCCATGCCGGCAAGGCCGTGGTTCTGGCGGGTGCGCTGGCGGCGATCGGCGCGTTTTCCGGCGGGCCGGTTCTGGACGAGACGACGACGTCGGCCATCGCCCCCGCTTCCGGGCAGGAGGCGCGCTTCATGCTGGTTTCGGCCGGCGACGAGACGGCCTGCATGCTGATCGCCGAGCAGGCCCCGCACGGAACGATGCGGCAGATCACCCTCGCGCCCGATTGCCTCGCCGCCAGTCCGGAGCTGGCGGCAATGCGCTTCTGGCTCGACAGGCCGGACGGCACGGTCGCGCTCGCCGGCGCCGACGGCCGCGTCCGGGCCGAGTTCGCGCTGGCGGACGGCGCGGCCTATGAATCCTACAACCCACGCTTCCCGGTGATGACGCTGCTCGCGGCGGAGTGACGCCGGCGCTATTCCGCGGCGATGCGCCCGCGCCCGCGCGCGGCGGCATGGGCCGCGGCCGCCTCGCCGAAGGCGCGGAAGATGCGCGCCGAGTTATCGTCCGACTTCGCCCAGTATTCTGGATGCCATTGCACGCCGACGGCGAAGGCCGACGCGTCGATCACCGACACGGCCTCGACGGTGCCGTCCTCGGCCACCGCCTCGACCTGAAGCCTGCCGCCCAGCCGGCCGACCGCCTGGCGGTGGACGGAATTGATCATGATCTCGCCCGCGCCGAACACGCCGGCGAGGCAGGTGCCGGGCTTGATCTCGACCTTCTGGCGGATGGCGAAGCGCAAATCCTGATCGTCGCTGACGGGCGCTCGGTGGTCGATGCGCCCCTCCATCTCCTGAATCTCGGAATCGAGCGTGCCGCCGAGCGCGACGTTCAGCTCCTGCAGGCCGCGGCAGATGGCGAGCAGCGGCACGCCGCGGGCGATGGCGAGGCGGATCAGCGGAATGGTGGTCGCATCGCGGTCGCGGTCGTAGGGGCCGTTCTCTTCCGTCGCCTCGAGGCCGTAGAGCGCGGGATCGACATTGGTCTTCGAGCCGGTCAGCATCACGCCGTCGACGCGCTCGATGAGCCCCTCGAGGTCGAGCCGCTCGCCGAAGGACGGGACGAGCACGGGCGTGACCCCGGCGGCGGAAACGGCGGCCTCCAGATACTGCCGCGGCGCGGCGTGCCAGGTGTAGTTCTCGAACTGTCGCACGTCGGTCGACACGGCGACGAGGGGCTTCGTCATGATCAGCGGGTCCTGCGTTCCATGGCCGGCAAGCGGCCGTGACGCCTATAATCTAGCGATTTCGCCACGCCTTTCCAGTCGCCGCGTCAACCCGAGCCGACCATCGAGGCGATGCCCCTGCCGGCGATGACGGCGAGCCAGGCGAGGGCGGAGAAATAGACGATGGTGGCGATGGTCCCCGCATAGCCGGCGACGACGAACCAGCCGTCGCGCTGCGACATGCCGATGCACAGGAAGAGGATCGCGAAGGCCGGCAGCGTGTTGGAGAACGGCACGAGGCCGAGCGGGAACATCAGCAGCACGCCGCCGAGGATCAGCACCAGCCCGTTGAAGCGGTTGATCGCGGCGCTGCCGGTCAGCCCGTGGAGGCGCGGGTGGATGACGGCCTCGATGCGCCGCACGAGGCCGGCGCCCTTCTCCAGCGTCGGCACCAGCTTCTCGGCGTCGATCGGGCGGTCCATGATCTGGCGCGGCAGCCAGGGCTGGCGGTTGGTGGTGATGCCGATCGAGATCAGGATGATGGCCAGCCCGAAGACGGTGCTTACGCCGGGGATCGACACCGGCAGCAGGAAGGGGACGGTCAGCACCGCGCACATCAGCAGGAGGCCCTGCTCGCCGATCAGCGCCAGGATCTCGCGCAGCGTCACCGCCTTTCCGTCGATCGCGCGGGCCGTCTCTTCGAGCGTCGCGCGCAGCGTGTGCGAATTGTCGCGGAAGTCACTGGTCAAGGAAGGTTCCTATCTGGGCTGGGGGATGCGCCGGGTGTACCGGCGTTTTTAGGAACACGCGCGCGCGAGTTCAACCTTGACCTTTCGGGACGTCTTTCGATGCTGCGATTTTGCTTATCGCGGCAGTTGGATGCGAGGAAAAACGTGTGTATTGATGCAGGCGGAGCGCCTCGCGTGCTTCATCCGCAAAGAGGCGTCTATAACCTGGAGGAGATCATGGATCGTCGTTCATTCATCAAGAAAGCCGGCCTTGCCGGCGCCGGCGCGGTGGCCGCGTCGTCGCTTGCAGCTCCGGCCATCGCGCAGGGCAACCAGACCTGGCGCATGGTCACGACCTGGCCGAAGAATTTCCCCGGCCTCGGCGTCGGCGCGCAGCGCCTTGCTGACCGAATCACCGCCGCGTCCGGCGGGCGCCTGACCATCCAGGTCTATTCGGCCGGCGAGCTGGTGCCGCCGCTGCAGTCGCTCGATGCCGTCATCGACGGCAATGCCGAGATGAGCCACGGCGCCGCCTATTACTGGCAGAACAAGAGCGCGGGCCTCAGCTTCTTCACCGGCGTTCCCTACGGCATGACCTCGCGCGAGCTGACCGGCTGGGTCCGCTATCTCGGCGGCCAGGAGATCTGGGACGAGATCTACGACCAGTTCGGCGTGCAGGGCTTCCTGTCGGGCGACACCGGCACGCAGGCGGGCGGCTGGTTCAAGAACGAGCTGACCGGCGTTGCCGACGTTCAGGGCCTGCGCTTCCGCACCCCGGGCCTCGGCGGCCAGGTGTGGCAGAAGCTCGGCGTGTCCGTGACCAACCTCGCGGCCGGCGAGATTTTCCAGGCGCTCCAGTCGGGCACGCTGGACGCGGCCGAGTTCGTCGGTCCCTATAACGATCTGGCGCTCGGCTTCTACCAGATCTGCAAGAACTACTACTTCCCCAGCTTCATCGAGCCGGGCCTCGCCACCGAGCTGGTCGTCGACAAGGCCAAGTACCAGGCGCTGCCGGCCGATCTTCAGGCGATCATCCGCGACGTCTGCCAGGCCGAGTACGACTCGGTTGCCGCCGACTTCGCGGCCAACGATCCGCGCGCGCTGCAGACGCTGGTCAACGACCACGGGGTGCAGGTGCGTCAGTTCCCCGAGGAAATCCTCGAGGCGGGCGCCAATGCCGCCAAGGAAATCCTCACCGAGCTGCTCGATTCGAGCGACGCGCTGACCAAGAAGACCGCCGAGAGCTTCGTCTCCGCGCTCAACATCGTGCGCCAGAAGACCGAAGGCACCGATTCGCCGTTCATCCTGGCCCGCGAGAAGTACTTCCACCTCTGATCGCAGCCGCGACCGCGACATGAAAAAGGCCCGGATGGAGACATCCGGGCCTTTCCTTTGCAAGGATGGAAACCGGCGCGCCGCGCGCGCCGGCCTTGTCCTTCCCTAGCTGTAGATCGCCTTCGGCAGCCAGGTGGCGAGCGCCGGAAACATGAAGAGCAGCGCGACCGTTATCACCTGGATCGCGACGAAGGGGATGATGCCCTTGTAGATCATGCCGGTCGAGACGCTGTTGGGCGCGACGCCGCGCAGATAGAACAGCGAAAAGCCGAAGGGCGGCGTCATGAACGAGGTCTGCAGGTTCACGCCGATCATCACGCCGAGAAGGACCGGATCGACCCCCATGTTGAGAAGGACGGGCGCGGTGATCGGCAGCACGATGAAGATGATCTCGAACGTGTCGAGGATGAAGCCCAGCAGGAACATGATCAGCATGACGACGAAGATCGCGCCGGCGATGCCGCCCGGCAGTCCGGCGAGGAATTCGTGGACGAGGTTGTCGCCGCCCATCAGGCGGAAGACGATCGAGAACACCGACGCGCCGAACAGGATGATGAACACCATCGAGGTGATCGACGCGGTGGAGATCGTCGCCTCGCGCAGCACGCCGAGATTCAGCCGGCCGCGCATGGCCGCCAGGATCATCGCGCCGACCGCGCCGACGGACGAGGCTTCCGTCGGGGTGGCGATGCCGCCGAGGATCGAGCCGAGAACGGCGACGATCAGCGCCAGCGGCGGGATCAGCGCGACGATGACCTCCTTGATGAGGCCTTTCCTGTCCTCGTCCGGCACCGCCGTCGGCGGGCAGGATTTGGGGTCGAAGATCGCCTTCAGGATCACCCAGCAGAGATAGAGCGTGACGAGCAGCAGGGAGGGAAGCAGCGCGCCGGCGAACAGGTCGCCGACCGAGACGGGGGTCGGCGCGAAATTGCCCTTGGCCATCTGGACCTGGGCGTTGATGCCGGTCAGCATGTCACCCATGAAGATCAGCACGGTCGAGGGCGGCACGATCTGGCCGAGCGTGCCGGAGGCGCAGATGACGCCGCAGGCGAGCTTGGGGTCGTAGCCCGAGCGCAGCATCGCCGGCAGCGAGATCAGGCCCATCGTGACGACGGTGGCGCCGACGACGCCGGTGGAGGCCGCAAGCAGCGCGCCGACGAGAATGACGGAGATGCCAAGGCCGCCCGGCATGTTGCCGAACAGCTTGCCCATGGTGATCAGCAGTTGCTCGGCGATGCGCGAGCGCTCCAGCAGCACGCCCATGAAGATGAACAGCGGCACCGCCACCAGCACCTCGTTGGTCATGAAGCCGATATAGCGGTTGGCCAGCGAGCCGAAGTTCGACGGGTCGAAGACGCCAAACGCCATGCCGACGACGCCGAACATGAGCGAGACGCCGGCCAGCGAGAACGCGACCGGAAAGCCGAGCATGAGGAAGCCGATGATGCCGAAGAACATCAGGCCGGCGAGGATCTCGCCGATAAGAACCGGATCCATATGCGATTACTCCTGATGTACCGGGTAGCGCAGCTTTTCGGGAAGCAGGTCTTCCCGGCCGCGCAGAACGAGGATCGAGCGCAGCGCCATGGCGATGCCCTGAAGGGCGATGACGGCGACGAAGACGAGGATGAAGCTCTTGAGTATGTACAGGCCGGGCATGCCGCCGACATTGCCCGAGGCCTCGTGCAGCCGCCACGAGCGGGCGATGTAGTTCCAGCTATAGGCGTAGACCACCCAGCAGAACGGCAGCAGGAAGATGAAGACGCCGATGAGGTCGACGATCGCCTTGGTGCGGATCGTCGCCGGACGGTAGAAGATGTCGACGCGCACATGGTCGTCGCGCAGCAGCGCGAAGCCGGCGACGGCGGTGAACATCGCCCCGTTCAGCCAGACATAGAGATCCTGCATCCACAGGATGGTGAAACCGAAGAAATAGCGCTGCACCACGACGGTGAAGCAGACCAGCACCATGACCAGCGAGAGCCAGGCGAAAGTATTGCCGATAAGGCGATTCAACGCACCTATCGCGCGTACGACAAAGGCGAGAGCATTCATGGGTTCCGTCTCCGAACCTCGATTTTCGATGAAGACGCCAAGTGAACGGAAAGCATGGCCATGAAGCCTGTTCCTCCCCCGTTCCGGCCTCCCCTCCTGCAATGTCGCTTGTTGCTGCGCGGCATTTGCGATCTGGCGCAATAGCAGCTTGGACCACGCTTGAAAAGCAAGACAGCGTCGTTTTCTCGACTTGCGCGGGTTGGGCGGGATTTCGTCAGGATTTCGTTTGACGTGCACCGCAGAGGCGGGAACACTGGGGGCAGGCACGCCGCTTCGCGAAGCGGCCACCCCGGAGGAATGCTGGAATGACGCTTCACGAGGTTTCGCTTTCGGACAAGTTCGATCTGGCGAAAGAGCGGATCTTCATATCCGGCGCGCAGGCGGTCGTGCGCATGCTGATGATGCAGCGGGAGCTCGACCGTCGGGCCGGCCTCAACACGGCGGGATTCGTCACCGGCTATCGCGGCTCGCCGCTCGGCGGGCTGGACCAGCAATTGTGGCTGGCGAAGAAGGCGCTGGAGGCGGGCGACGTCGTCTTCCAGCCGGGGCTCAACGAGGAGCTCGCCGCGACCGCCTGCTGGGGCACGCAGCAGGCCGAGATGATGGGCGACGGCAAGCACGACGGCGTGTTCGCGCTCTGGTACGGCAAGGGGCCGGGCGTCGACCGCACCGGCGACGTCTTCCGCCACGCCAACCTCGCCGGCTCGTCGAAGCATGGCGGCGTGCTGGCGCTGATGGGCGACGACCACACCGCCGAATCGTCGACCAACGCCCATGCAACCGAGTTCGCCTTCGTCGACGCGATGATGCCGATCTTCAACCCGGCCGGCGTACAGGAGCTGATCGACTACGGGCTCTACGGCTATGCGCTGTCGCGGTTCTCCGGCACCTGGGTCGCGGTCAAATGCGTCAAGGACAACATCGAATCGACCGCGTCGGTCGACGTGTCGCTCGACCGGCTGAACATCGTCCTGCCCGAGTTCGAGATGCCGCGCGGCGGGCTGAATATCCGCCACGAGCTCGACCAGTTCGCGCAGGAGCAGCGCCTGCACGACTTCAAGCGGGCCGCCGCCGCCGCCTTCATCCGGGCGAACGGGCTGAACCGCATCGTCTATTCCGGCGGCGCGAACGCCAGGCTCGGCATCGCCACCATCGGCAAGAGCTATCTCGACGTGCGCCAGGCGCTCGACGACATCGGCATCGGTGAGGAAGAGGCGAACCGGCTCGGCATCCGCCTGTTCAAGATCGCATGCCCGTGGCCGCTCGACTACGAGCACGTCGCCGAGTTCGCGCGCGGCCTCGAGACGATCGTCGTCGTCGAGGAGAAGCGCTCGCTGATCGAGACCCAGCTTCGCGAGGCGCTCTACGACCGTCCCGACCGGCCGCTGATCCTCGGCAAGAAGAACGAGCGCGGGGAAAGCCTCTTCCAGGCCGCCGGCGCTCTCGACCCCAACGACATCGCCATCGCGCTGGGCGAGCGCATCCTCAAGACCATCGGCCCCTCGGAGGAGATCACTGCGCGCGTGTCGCGGCTGAAGCAGTTCCAGGCGATGCTGGCCGACACCAGGGACGTGGCGGTGCGCGTGCCCTATTTCTGCTCGGGCTGCCCGCACAACTCGTCGACCAAGGTGCCGGAAGGCTCGATCGCCGGGGCGGGCATCGGCTGCCACTTCATGGCCCTGTGGATGGGGCGCTCGACGGTCGGCTTCACCGCCATGGGCGGCGAGGGCGCGCAATGGGTGGGGCAGGCGCCCTTCACCAGCCGCGGCCACATGTTCCAGAACCTCGGCGACGGCACCTACAACCATTCCGGCTCGCTGGCGCTGCGCTTCGCGCTCGCGGCGAACGTCAACGTCACCTACAAGATCCTCTACAATGACGCGGTCGCCATGACCGGCGGCCAGCCGCACGAGGGCGGGCTGACCGTCGACATGATCGCCGCGCAGGTGCGCGCCGAGGGCGTCGAGCGCATCGCCGTCGTCACCGACGAGCCGGAGAAATATGCCGGGCGGGTGTCGTTCCCGGCGGGCGTGACCATCCACCACCGGCGCGAGCTCGACGCCGTGCAGCGCGAGCTGCGCGAGGTCGAGGGCGTCTCGGTCCTTCTCTACGACCAGACCTGCGCGGCCGAGAAGCGGCGGCGGCGCAAGCGCGGCACCTTCCCCGATCCCGACCGGCGCGTCTTCATCAACGAGCTGGTCTGCGAGGGCTGCGGCGATTGCGGCATCGCCTCCAATTGCGTCTCGGTGCAGCCGGTCGAGACCGAGTTCGGCCGCAAGCGGCGCATCGACCAGTCCTCCTGCAACAAGGACTTTTCCTGCGTCGAGGGCTTCTGCCCGTCCTTCGTCACCGTGCATGGCGCCAGGATCAGGAAGGCGCAGGGCATTTCAGGTTCGGCCGACCCGCTGCACGGCGTGCCCGAGCCGGTTCCCTTCGCGCTCGGCGGCGACGGCTGGTCGGGCATCGTCGACGGCATCGGCGGCACCGGCGTCGTCACCATCGGCGCGGTGCTCGGCATGGCGGCCCACCTCGAGGGCAAGGGCTGCGGCATGATCGACATGGCCGGCCTTGCCCAGAAGGGCGGGGCGGTGTTCTCGCATCTGCACGTCGCGGCGACGCCGCAGGACATCCATTCGATCCGCGTCTCGGCCGGCAAGGCCGATCTGATCCTCGGCTGCGACCTCGTCGTGTCCGGTTCGCGCAAGGTGCTGGCCGCGGTGCGCGAGGGCGAGACCGCCTTCGTCGTCAACACCGCCGAGGTGATGCCGGGCGATTTCGCGCGCTCGGCCGACTTCTCGCTGCCGGTCGAGCGGCTGAAGAAGGCGATCCGGGAGGCGGCGGGCGAGAGCCACGCGCATTTCTTCGATGCCACCCGCGCCGCCACCGTGTTGTTCGGCAATTCGCTCGGCGCCAACATGTTCATGCTCGGCATCGCCTGCCAGAAGGGCGCGCTGCCGGTGTCGACGCAGGCGGTGGAGCAGGCCATCGCGCTCAACGGGCAGGCGGTGAAGATGAACATCGACGCCTTCCGCTGGGGCCGGCGCGCCGCGCACGAGCCGGGTTTCGTCCAAGGCCTCGTCGACGCCGCCCGCGACCCCATGGCCGGACGCGAGATCGCCCAGACGCTCGACGAGGTGATCGAGCGCCGCGCGCGGTTCCTGACCGGCTACCAGAACGCGGCCTATGCCGCGCGCTACCGTTCGGCGGTCGCCTCGATCCGCGCCGCCGAGGAGGCGGCCGTCCCGGGCTCGACCGCGGTCGCGGAGGCCGTGGCACGCAACCTCTTCCGGTTGATGGCGATCAAGGACGAGTACGAGGTGGCGCGGCTCTACAGCGACGGCTCGTTCGCGCGCCAGCTCTCCGGCCAGTTCGAGAGCTGGGACAAGCTCGAGTTCCACCTCGCGCCGCCGATCCTCGGCCGCAAGGGGCCGGACGGCAAGGCGGTGAAGTCGCGCTTCGGGCCGTGGATGATGAAGGGTTTCGCGGCGCTTGCCGCGATGAAGGGCCTGCGCGGCAGTATCCTCGACGTCTTCGGCTACACCGCCGAGCGGCGCATGGAGCGCCGGCTGCTCGCCGAATACGAGGCCGATCTCGATGTGATCCGCGCCGCGCTCGCGCCCGACAGGATCGCGGCCGCCGCGGCCCTCGCCTCCGCGCCGGCGCTGATCCGGGGCTATGGCCACGTCAAGGAGGAGAGCGTCAGAAAAGCCCGCGCGGAGCGCGAAAGGCAGGTGAAGCGGCTCGCCGCGCCGCCGGCTCCGGTGCTGAAGGCGGCCGAATAGCGCCGTTCTCGGCTTAATAAGCATTTCTTAATGCGATCTTGGCATTGTCCGGGTTCCGGGGGCGGTGCTTCGGTATGCCAAAAAGAGCCAGAAACGAGCTTCCGCTCGACATATATATACCGTTCGTCCAGACGCTGTTTCGCGACAGCGTGACCCTTGCTGTCGGCTTCGCCGCGCAGATTCTCCTGATCGTCCTCGTCTACCTCAATACCTCGGACCCGATCTATCTCTGGCTGGCGGTCGTGATGGGCGTGCTGGCGGTGCTGCGCCTGAGAAGCGTGCGCCACTATGCGAGCAAGCCGCCGCCATCCACCTTTGCCGAAGCGCAGGAGCGCGAGCGCGTCTATATCGTCTACGGCGCGGCCCACGGCCTCTTCCTCGGGGTGTTCTGCTTTCTCGCCATCTACTGGTCGCCCGACTATTTCGGCGAGATCGCCTCGGTCTGCGTGACGCTGGCGTCCGCCACCTCCATCGCCGGGCGCAACTACGGCTCGCCGCGCATGGTCATGCTGTTCATCGTGACCATGACGTGGCCGATCTCGATGGGGTTCATCCTGCGCGGGGATGTCTACCACGTCCTGCTCGGCTGCCTGTCGATTCCGTTCTTCTTCGCGATCCGGCGTTTCGCCGCCAATGTCCGGGACGTGCTGTTCGCGGCGCTGAGCGCCGAGAAGACGGCCAAGCGGCTGGCCCACCGGTTAGACCGCGCGCTGAACACCATGACCTCGGGCCTCGTCATGCTCAGCCCCGAGGGCAGGGTGGTGGTCGCCAACGCGGAGGCCGCCGCTTTGATGCGGGTGCGCCATCCCGACAGGCTGCTCGGGCGCTCGCTGCGCGGCCTCCTGATGCGCGGCGTCGCCGGCGGCGTGCTCAGCCTCAAGGATTCGCGCTATACCGAGACCCAGCTCGCCCGCGCGCTGCGCGAGGGCAGGGGGCGCAAGGTGGTGCTGCGGCTGGAGGACGGCCGCTATTTCGAGTTCTCGGCGCGCGAGGGCCGCGAGGAGCTGGGCGTCATCACCTTCGACGAGGTGACGGCGCGCGTCGAGGCCGAGGAGCGCATCCGCACCATGGCGCGCTACGACAGCCTGACCGGCCTGCCCAACCGGGCCTGGTTCCACGAGCTGGTTTCCGACTACGTCTCGGTCGGCGATCCGGGCCGGCATGTCGGCCTGGTGGTCTTCGATCTCGACGACTTCAAGAGCGTCAACGACACGCTCGGCCATCCGGTCGGCGACGGGCTGATCTACGCCGTCGGCGAGCGGCTGTCGCGCTTCGCCGGCGACGACGTCAAGGTCAGCCGGTTCGGCGGCGACGAGTTCATGATCTTCTTCAACGACGTGAAGGACCAGGACGCCTTCTCGAACGCCGTCGATTCCATCTTCCGCAGCCTGCACGGCGAGGTCGACGTCGCCGGCCATTCGCTGCGCATCCAGGCGAGCGCCGGCGCGGTGCTGGCGCGGGCCGGAAACGCCGCGGTCGACGCCATGATCGTGCGCGCGGACCTTGCGCTCTACAAGGCCAAGGAAAGCGGCAAGAACGGCTGGCAGCTGTTCGAGGACGCGATGGATAGGGCCTTCCGCGACCGGCAGGTGATGAAGGCGCATCTGCGCCAGGCCGTCGACAGCGAGGGCCTGCGCGTCGTCTACCAGCCCATCGTGTCGATGCAGACGATGCGCATCGCCAGCTGCGAGGCGCTGTGCCGCTGGGACCATCCCGAGCTCGGCCCGGTCTCGCCGGCCGTTTTCATCCCGCTGGCGGAGGAGATGGGCATCATCTCGGCGATCAGCGCCTTCATGCTCAAGGCCGCGACCGCCGAATGCTCGAAATGGCCCGAGCCGGTCTGCGTCTCGGTCAACCTCTCTGCCAAGGATTTCCGCAACGACGACATCATCGACCGGGTGAGGGAATCGCTGGCGGCGTCGGGCCTCGATCCGGCGCGGCTCGAGATCGAGGTGACGGAGACGGCGCTGCTCGACGACACGACCCAGATGCGCCGCTGCATCGAGGAGCTGAAGGCGCTGGGCGTGCGCATCGCGCTCGACGATTTCGGCACCGGTTATTCGAGTCTGAGCTACCTGCACACGCTGCCGCTCGACAAGGTCAAGATCGACCGCTCGTTCATCGTCGACATCAACCACAGCGCCCGCTCGCTGGCGCTCCTCAAGGGCGTGGTCGACCTGTCGCGCACGCTCGGCCTCGCCGTCACCATCGAGGGGGTCGAGACGTTCGACCAGCTCAAGGCGCTCGCCGTCGAGGTCAAGCCCGATCTCGTGCAGGGCTTCCTGTTCGGCTCGGCGCTGACCGCCTCGGGCATCCGCGTGATGTCCGACGCCACCTGGCCGTTCACTCCGGACACGGCCCCGTCCAAGCTTCTCTCCCGCGCCTGATCCTTTCGTTCCCGCAGTGAATGCCGTTCCGCCCCGGCGGGTGAAGGTCTTTTGTTAACCGTTTGTTAAGGTTAACGTTAGGTTAACCGGATTACCGGCATTTTCGCCTTTGATTGTGCGCCGTCCGACAATATCCTTAATCGGACGTTAACAGCGGCTTTTCTGGGCGGATTACGGGGACCGGTCATGGATGCGAATGTCACCGCTTTGCGCGGCGGGGGAAATGCCCACGGAGCTGCCGGCGAGGACGCCGCGGGCAAGGAGCTTTCCAGCTTCGTCAGGAACATCTTCTCGATACTGGAGCGCACCGAGTACCGGCGTTGCGAGAGCGGCGAGGATGTCGAGAACATCTACCGCCTGCGCTACAAGGCGTATCGCCGCACCGACATGGTGCCGGAAAACCCGGACCATACCGTTTATGACGAGCTGGACGACCTGCCCAACTGCTACCGCTTCGGCGTTTATATCGACGGCGAGCTGGTCAGCACGCTGCGCATCCATCACGTCACGCAGGCGCACGCCGCCTCGCCGTCCGCCACGGTCTATCCCGACGTTCTGATGCCGCGGCTTGCCGCCGGCCAGAGCTTCATCGATCCGAGCCGTTTCGCCGCCGATCCGGAATGGTCGAAGCTCTATCCCCAGATACCCTATCTGACGCTCCGGTTGGCGGGCATGGCCTGCTTCCATTTCGGCGCGCCCTACTGCCTGTCGACGATCCGTCCCGACCATGCCGGTTTCTACCGGCGCATCTACGAGTCGGAGCAGGTCGGCGACCTTCGCGACTATCCGGGCCTCAACTATCAGGTCGTCCTCTATCAGGCCGACGTGAGCGCGATCCGGCTGCGCTCGTTCGTGCGGTTCCCGTTCTTCCGCTCGACGCCGATGGAGCAGAGGCTGATGTTCGGCGTCACGGCCAAGGGCGAGCCCGCGCCGCTGACCATCCTGCCCACGGCCCGCTACATGGACCGCGCGGCCTGACGAGCCGGTCCCGGCTGGGAGCTGCGGCCGCGCCGAAGCCGCCCCGCCTTGTCTTTCGGCCGCGAGACGTTCATAAGCCTTCGCGGATGCGGGCTGCATGGCCAAACGGCCCGCGCGTCAGAGGCCCATGAATGCACGCGAAGACATTGCCCGCTCGGCCATCTGGGCCGGCGAACTGACCGAGGAAGAGCTGGAGCGCGCCCGGCGCGGCCTGGTCGAGCGTCAGTTCGCCAAGGGCGCCTATATCTGCCATCGCGGCGACAGGCTCGATCACTGGACAGGCGTCGTCACCGGCCTCGTCAAGATCAGCGCGATCTCGCGCGACGGCAAGGCGATGACCTTCGCCGGGGCGACCGACGGCGGCTGGTTCGGCGAGGGCTCGGTGCTGAAGGACGAGCCGCGGCGCTACGACCTCGTCGTGCTGCGCGACACGCGCCTCGCCATGATGACGCGCTCGACCTTCATGTGGCTCTACGAGAACAGCCGCGGCTTCAACCGCTATCTGGTGCGGGCGCTGAACGAGCGCATGGGCCAGTTCATCGCCACCATCGAATATGACCGCATCCTCGGCCCCAAGGCGCGGGTGGCGCGCAACCTGTCGTGGTTCTTCAACCGCGTCCTCTATCCCAATGCCGGCGATTCGGTGGAAATCAGCCAGGAGGAGCTCGGCCTGCTGGCCGGCGTCTCGCGGCAGGTGGTGAACCGCAGCCTCCAGGAGCTGGAAGACGAGGGGCTGCTGAAGGTGGAGCACGGCCGCATCGTCGCGCTCGATATACCGGGGCTGATGCTCTACGAGGCCTGATCCGCGCGCGCCACCGCATGCGCAAGCCCGTCGCCGGCGTCCTCGCATGCAGTGTCCATGAATCAGGGAGCGCGTTCAGTTCACAAGAACGCCCATTGAAAGGACAACACGGCGCCCTGTCTGTCAAGCCCCGTGTTGCCTGCCGGGCCATTTCGTGAAAACTTCCTATGAAATGCGAACAATCCGGCGGGGTGGGAGGAACGTCCCGGCCGGATGGGGCAGGGCGGGACGCACCCGCCCGAAGGGAGGAACCGGGTCATGGCTCAGTCCGCGGCCGCGCTCGACACATTTCCGAAGTACCTGCTGCTCAACGCCGAGCGGTTCCGCGGCCTGCCGGCCATGCGCCACAAGGACTACGGCATCTGGCAGAGCTGGACGTGGGACGAGCAGCGCGACGAGATCCGCGCCTTCGCGCTCGGCCTCAAGGCGCTCGGCCTCGGGCACGGCGACCGGGTCGCCATCGTCGGCGCCAACCGCCCGCGCCTCTACTGGACGTTCGCGGCGGTGCAGTCGCTCGGCGGCGTGCCGGTGCCGGTCTATGCCGACGCGGTGGCCGAGGAGATGGCCTATGTGCTCGACCATGCCGGGGTGCGCTTCGCCGTCGCCCAGGACCAGGAGCAGGTCGACAAGCTGCTGACCTTCCGCGAGACGATCCCGGCGCTGACCGACGTGATCTACGACGAGCCGCGCGGCCTGCGCGACTATCCGCGGGACGGCCTGCACGATTTCGCCGAGGTGCAGGCGACTGGGCGGGCGCTGCTCGCCGCCGATCCCGCCGTGGGCCGCGACTGGGAGGACGGCATCCGGCAGGGAAGCGGCGACGACGTCTCGGTCATGCTCTACACCTCCGGCACCACCGGGCGCTCCAAGGGCGTGGTGCTGACGGCGGCCGCCTCGGTCCAGGCCGCGCTCGACACGGTCACCTTCGACCGCCTGACCGAGAAGGACAGCGTGCTCGCCTACCTGCCGCTGGCCTGGGTCGGCGATCATTACCTCAACTTCGCGCAGGGCTATGTCTCGGGCTTCTGCATGAACTGCCCCGAGAGCCAGCAGACCGTGCCGCAGGACCTGCGCGAGATCGCGCCGACCTTCTATTTCGCGCCGCCGCGCGTGTTCGAATCGCTGCTGACCAGCGTCACCATCCGCATGGAGGACGCCGGCCGCCTCAAGCAGTGGATCTTCCGCCACTTCACCGGGGTGGCGCGCAAATATGGCGAGGCGATCCTAGAGAAGCGCCCGGTGCCGTTCTCCGGCCGGCTGGTCTACGCGCTCGGCGATTTCCTGCTCTACGGCCCGTTGAAGAACGTGCTCGGCATGTCGAACATCCGCGTCGCCTACACGGCCGGCGAGGCGATAGGCGCCGACCTTTTCTCGTTCTTCCGCTCGCTCGGCATCAACCTGAAGCAGCTCTACGGCCAGACCGAGGCCTTCCTCTACGTCACGGCGCAGAAGGACGGCGAGGTGCGGGCCGACACGGTCGGGCCGGCCGCGCCCAATGTCGATATCCGCATCGCCGACAATGGCGAGGTGCTGTTCCGCTCGCCCGGCCAGTTCACCGGCTACTACAAGGAAGACGACAAGACGGCCGAAGTGCTGACGCAGGACGGCTTCATCCGGACGGGCGACGCCGGCTTCTTCGAGGCGGACGGGCAGCTCAAGATCATCGACCGGGCCAAGGACGTCGGCAAGCTGAAGGACGGCTCGCTGTTCGCGCCGAAATACATCGAGAACATGCTGAAGTTCTTCCCCAACATCAAGGAGGCGGTGGCCTTCGGCGACGGGCGCGACTTTTGCGCCGCCTTCATCAACATCGACCTGACGGCGGTCGGCAACTGGGCCGAGCGCAACAACATCGCCTACGCCTCCTA
Organism: Aquamicrobium sp.; assembly: GCF_023954335.1. Taxonomy (NCBI): domain Bacteria; kingdom Pseudomonadati; phylum Pseudomonadota; class Alphaproteobacteria; order Hyphomicrobiales; family Phyllobacteriaceae; genus Aquamicrobium; species Aquamicrobium sp. Next base: position 11,539 of record NZ_JAMLIE010000004.1, on the reverse strand, counting down.
TCAGGAGCTCGCCGGCCACCCCAGGGTCTACGAGATGATCGCGAAGAACGTCGACGAGACCAACCGGCGGCTGGCCAGGGAGCCGATGATGGCCGGCGGGCAGGTCTCGCGCTTCCTGATCCTGCACAAGGAGCTCGACGCCGACGACGGCGAGCTGACGCGCACGCAGAAGGTGCGCCGCTCCTTCATCGCCGAGCGCTACGGCGAGCTGATCGAGGCGCTCTACGACGGCTCGGCCGAGAAGTTCGTCGAGACGGAAGTGACGTTCGAGGACGGCCGCAAGGGCAGGATCAGCGCCACGGTGAAGATCGCCGACGCGGCCGTTCACGGCCGGCCCGCGCGGCCGCATGCGGAGGCCGCAGAATGAACGCACACCCCGCCGCAGATCACGCCGGTGGCCACTTCGCCGGGTTTGACGACGGCATCGCCCGGGGCGACGTGCTGCTCAAGGTGGACAACGTCTCGCTCGCCTTCGGCGGCGTCAAGGCGATCACCAACATCTCCTTCGACGTGCGCAAGGGCGAGATCCGCGCCATCATCGGCCCCAACGGCGCCGGCAAGACCTCGATGCTCAACGTCATCAACGGCTTCTACACGCCGCAGGAAGGCATCATCACCTTCCGCGGCGTCGAGCGCCGGGCGATGAAGCCGCACCATGCCGTGCGCCAGGGCATCGCCCGCACCTTCCAGAACGTCGCCCTGTTCAAGGGCATGACGACGCTGGAGAACATCATGGCCGGCCGCTCGGTGCACATGCACCGCAACATCGGCTGGCAGATGCTGTGGCACGGGCCGGCGCTCAACGAGGAGATCGCGCATCGCGAGAAGGTCGAGGAGATCATCGACTTCCTCGAGATCGAGCACATCCGCCGCACGCCGGTCGGCAAGCTGCCCTACGGGCTGCAGAAGCGGGTCGAGCTCGGCCGGGCGCTCGCCATGGAGCCGTCCCTTCTCCTGCTCGACGAGCCGATGGCGGGCATGAACCTCGAGGAGAAGGAGGACATGAGCCGCTTCATCATCGACGTGAACCAGCAGCGCGGCACGACCATCGCGCTGATCGAGCACGACATGGGCGTGGTCATGGACCTTTCCGACCGCGTCGTCGTTCTCGACTACGGCAAGAAGATCGCCGACGGCGCGCCCAACGAGGTGAAGTCGAATCAGGCGGTCATCGACGCCTATCTCGGGGTGGCGCACTGATGGAAAGGAAATCCCATGGACCTGCCGTTTACGCCGCTGATCTCGCTGATCGCCGGCATCCTCATCCTGATCATGCCGCGGCTGCTCAACTACATCGTCGCGATCTATCTCATCATCGTCGGGCTGGTGGGCCTGTTTCCGCAACTGGCGGGCTGAGCGCCCGCCGGAACCGCGCATAGGGGGCCGGGCATGGATTTTCTCAATTCTATCTTCGTCAAGCCCTTCGCCGACATGGCGGCGGCGCCCGACTTCCTGATCCAGGTGCTGTGGGAGGGCATGGTCTCGGGCGTGCTCTACGCGCTGATCGCGCTCGGCTTCGTGCTGATCTACAAGTCGTCGCGCATCTTCAACTTCGCGCAGGGCATCATGGTCGTGTTCGCGGCGCTGACGCTGGTCGGCCTGCACGAGCGCGGCGTGCCGGCGCTTCTGGCCGTGCCGCTGACGCTGCTCGTCATGTTCTTCCTCGCCGTGGGCATCGAGCGCGTCGTGCTCAGGCCCCTGGTCAACCAGCCGGACATCATCCTGTTCATGGCCACGATCGGCATCACGCTGTTCCTGATCGGCTTCGGCGAGACGATCTTCGGCGGCGAGAACAAGCGCATGATCACGCAGGAGCTGGGCATCCCGACCGGCAGCTTCATCTTCGAGCCGTTCGGCGGATTCGTCTCCATCGAGCAGAAGGACCTCACGGCCGTGGCCGGCGCGGTGCTGCTGGTGGTCGGCCTGCTCCTCTTCCTCAACAAGTCGAAGATGGGCCGCGCCATCCGCGCGCTCGGCGACGACCACCAGGCGGCGCTGTCGGTCGGCATCTCGCTGTCGACCATCTGGGTGCTGGTCTGGTTCATCGCCGGCGTCATCGCCCTCGTCACCGGCATCGTCTGGGGCGCGCGGGCCGGCGTCTCCTTCGCGCTCGAGGTCATCGCCTACAAGGCGCTGCCGGTGCTGATGCTCGGCGGGCTGGAATCGGTGATGGGCGCGATCATCGGCGGGCTGATGATCGGCATTCTGGAAAAGCTGTTCGAGATCTACTGGGGCCAGCCGCTGCTCGGCGGCAACACCGAGGTCTGGTTCGCCTACATGCTGGCGCTTCTCGTCCTGCTGTTCCGGCCGCAAGGCCTGTTCGGCGAAAAGATCATCGAGCGCGTGTGAGGTAATATCGATGCTCTATCGCGTCGCCGGACAATTCAAGACCAGCTACAAGGCCGACTACGCGCTGTTCCCGGTGCGGCAGGATGCCTGGCTGCTCGCCTTCATCCTCCTTCTCGCCTTCGTCGTCTTCCCGATGACGGCCAACGAATTCGCCTTCCGGGCCCTCTTGATCCCGGTGCTGATCTATTCGCTGGCGGCGCTGGGCCTCAACATCCTGACCGGATATGCCGGGCAGCTTTCGCTCGGCACGGGCGCGTTCATGGGCGTCGGCGCCTTCGCCTGCTACAAGCTGGTGACGATCTTCCCCGGCATGAACATCGTCGTCGCCATCGCGCTGTCGGGCTTCTTCTCGGCCGCCATCGGCGTCGCCTTCGGCCTGCCCTCGCTGCGCATCAAGGGGTTCTATCTCGCCATCGCGACGCTCGCGGCGCAGTTCTTCCTCGTCTGGCTGTTCCAGAAATGGGCGTGGCTCTACAACTACAACACCTCGGGCGCGATCCAGGTGCCGAACATCGACATGTTCGGCATCACCGTCGCCGGGCCGAACGCGACGGCGATCGTCCAGTACTATTTCGTGCTCGCGCTGGTCTGCGTCATCACCTTCTTCGCCATCAACATCACCCGCGGGCGGATCGGGCGCATCTGGAAATCGGTGCGCGACATGGACATCGCCGCCGAGCTGGTCGGCATCAACCTGATGAAGGCCAAGCTCTCGGCCTTCTTCGTGTCGTCCTACATCGTCGGCGTCGCCGGCGCCCTGTTCGTGTTCCTGTGGCGCGGCGCGGCCGAGGCGGTGCTGTTCGACATTCCGCTGTCGTTCCGGGTGCTGTTCATCGCCATCATCGGCGGGCTCGGCTCGATCCTCGGCAACTATCTCGGCGCGATCCTGATCGTGGCGCTGCCGGTCATCCTGTCGACCGTGCCGCGCGCCTTCGGCCTGCCGATCTCGCCGTCCATGGTCGAGCATCTGAACATCATGATCATCGGTGCGCTGATCATCACGTTCCTGATCCTCGAGCCGCACGGCCTCGCCCGCTACTGGGCGATCATCAGGGAAAAGCTCATCATCTGGCCTTTCCCGCACTGACGCGATCAGGCGGCCTTCCGGCCGCGGTCCAACCAAGGCGGTCTTCGGGCCGCAATCTACCAAAGGTGGCGTTCCGGCCGCCGGGAAAACGGGGTGAGTTCGCCCGATCCGGTTTGGAGAAACGAACGAGTGGAGGAGACGAAATGAAGATGCTTCGGAAAATGACTGTCCTGTCGGCGGCCCTTGCCTCGGCCACGATGCTCGCCGCGCCGGCGCTGGCGCAGGACTCGATCCACATCACCAACCTGTCCTACCGCACCGGCCCGTTCGCCGCGACCGGCACGCCGGTCATGAACGGCCAGCGCGACTACATGATCATGCTCAACGAGCGCGACGGCGGCATCAACGGCGTCGAGATCGTCTATGACGAGTGCGAGACCGGCTACAACACCGAAAAGGGCGCCGAGTGCTACGAGCAGACCAAGGGCCAGAGCATCGTGACCCAACCCTGGTCGACCGGCATCACGCTCCAGGTTCTGCCGCGCACCAATGTCGACAAGATCCCGATCCTCGCGCCCGGCTACGGCTTCTCGCCGATGCAGGACGGCAAGGTGTTCCAGTGGGCGTTCAACCCGCCGGCTTCCTACTGGGAAGGCGCGTCGATGATCCTCGGCCACGTCTCGGGCGGCGATCTCGACAGCCTGAAGGGCAAGAAGATCGTGCTGCTGCACCTCGACGCGCCCTACGGCAAGGAGCCGATCCCGCTGCTCGAAGCCTATGCGGCCAAGCACGGCTTCACCTTCCTGCCGATCCCGGTCGGCGTGACGGAAATGCAGAACCAGTCGGCGCAGTGGCTGCAGATCCGCCGCGAGAACCCCGACTTCGTGCTGATGTGGGGCTGGGGCGCGATGAACGCCGGCGCGCTGACGGAAGCCGTCAAGACGCGCTTCCCGATGGAGAAGTTCGTCGGCATCTGGTGGTCGGGCTCGGACGCCGACCTCAAGACCGTCGGCGAGGCGGGCAAGGGCTACCGCTCGATCTCGTGGAACGTGCCGAACTCCGAATCCAAGGTGATGCAGGACGTCAAGAAGCACGTCGTCGACGCCGGCAAGTCGCTGCTGCCGCCGAACGAGTTCGACTATGTCTTCTACCAGCGCGGCATCGTCATCTCGATGTTCGCGGTCGAGGCGGCCAAGGCGGCGCAGGCGCATTTCGACACCAAGGTCGTCAACGCCGAGCAGCTGCGCTGGGGGCTCGAGAACCTGAAGCTCGACGAGGCGGCGCTCGAGGAGCTCGGCTTCACCGGCATGGTCGGCCCGTTCTCGACCTCGTGCTCCAACCACACCGGCAGCGCCGGCGGCTGGATGCTCGAATGGGACGGGGCGAAGTTCAATCCCGTCTCCGACCTGCTCGTGGCCGATGCCGACATGATCGCGCCGCTGGTGGAGACCGAGGCGAAGAAATACGCCGAGTCGAACGCGCCGTGGCCGATCAACGAGGAATGCGGCTCGTAATGAAGGCTCTCCTCTCCCCGCTCGCGGGGAGAGGATGCCGGCAGGCAGGTGAGGGGCAGCGCCGGCCTTGACGATGTATTTCCCAACCTCACCGAAGGCGCCGCCCCTCATCCGGCCCTTCGGGCCACCTTCTCCCCGCAAGCGGGGAGAAGGGAAAGCCGCACCGGAGCCGTCATGACCGCGCCAGCACCCGCTTCCGATCCCGCCGACACCATCCTGTCGGTCAACAACATCGAGGTGATCTACGATCACGTCATCCTGGTGCTGAAGGGCGTGTCACTTTCGGTGCCGCGCGGCGGCATCACGGCGCTGCTCGGGGCCAACGGGGCGGGCAAGACCACGACGCTGAAGGCGATCTCGAACCTTCTCCACGCCGAGCGCGGCGAGGTGACGAAGGGAAGCATCGTCTTCGAGGGCGACGAGGTGCAGGCGCTGTCGCCCAACGACCTCGTGCGGCGCGGCTGCATCCAGGTCATGGAGGGCCGGCACTGCTTCGGCCATCTTTCCGTCGAGGACAACCTGCTCACCGGGGCGTTCACGCGCCGCGACGGCCAGGCGGCGATCCGCGAAGACCTCGACATGGTCTACCAGTATTTTCCGCGCCTCAAGGTGCGGCGCTCGTCCATGGCCGGCTACACCTCAGGCGGCGAGCAGCAGATGACCGCCATCGGCCGGGCGCTGATGAGCCGGCCGAAGATGATCCTGCTAGACGAGCCGTCGATGGGCCTCGCGCCGCAGCTGGTCGAGGAGATCTTCGAGATCGTGCGCAAGCTGAACGAGGAGCAGGGCGTCTCCTTCCTGCTCGCCGAGCAGAACACCAACATCGCCCTGCGCTACGCCAAATACGGCTACATCCTCGAATCGGGCCGCATCGTGCTCGACGGCGAGGCGAAGGCCCTGCGCGAGAACGAGGACGTCAAGGAATTCTATCTCGGCGTCGGCGGCGAGGGGCGCAAGTCGTTCCGCGACGTCAAGCACTACAAGCGCCGCAAGCGCTGGCTGGCCTGACCTCTACCAGCGGCGGCTGTAGCTCGCGCCGAGTCTGCCCCGCCAGTCGCGGGGGCCGGGGTGCTCGACCGTGGCCGAGAAGCGGACGGCGTCGCGGAAAGGCTGCTCGACGCCGATGCTGGTGACCCATTGCGTCTGCGTTGTGCGCGAGGCGCGCGCGACGAGGACGCCGCCGGTGCGCAGGGACGAAAGCCGGATGCTGCGCGTCGTGCGGATGTCGACCCGTTCGCTCCCTGCCGGGTTGTGGTCGAGCGCGAGGTTATGGACGAACTGCGTGTCGAGCACACCCAGCCGGCCGGCAAGGACGTTGTTCACGGACAGCGTGCGCCTGCCGGAAAGTTTCGACGCGCGCAGGTCGATGCGCGTGGTGCGCGTCGTCCCGCGCAGCTCCGTCCCTTCCGTCTTCAGCATCGCCCACCATGTGACGGGCTGGCGCGAGGCCATCAGGTCCGGCCCGCGCACGCCGATCTCCGCGCCCATGCCGGCGTCCGCGCCGATGGGCAGGCGGCTCCCCAGCCGGGCGGTGTAGGCGGTGGGGGCGTTGCGCGTGAACTCCCATATCAGCGGGCGCTCCTGCGCGGCCGCCCCCGGGATCGGGGGCAGGATCGTAAGCGCCGCCGCCATGGCGGCATGGAGAAACAGAGTCCGCATCGGTGAACCTGTGCGAGAGTGAAGCCGTGTGACCGTAGGGAACGGGGCGAACGGCCGCCCGTGTCCGGATGCTGCGCGAAGCCGGCACCCTTGCGCGCCGGATCGTTCCGCGCCGCGTCCCGACATAGTCCCGCCCGGCCGCCGCGCCCAATCACGTTTCGGAGGCCGGCGCGATTTCGCGTCGGGCGTGTCGAAAATGACGCATGCCGCGCCCGTCCGGTCGGCTTCGGCCAAGGCCGCATCGAGCTGCAAGCGCACCATTGCCCTTCGGTTCCGTTTTCGCTATCAGCGGGTATCACGCTATGCGGAGGGAATTCGACCATGGCAGACCATGCCTCTGACGGCCCCGTCGAACTGGGCGCCAAGATGGATTACGCCGAGCACGAGAAGACCTATTCCGTCTTCCTCGCGCTGACGAAATACGGGACGCTTGCGACCGTGGCGCTGCTGATCGCCATGGCGTTCGGCTTCTTCACCTCGGCAGGCTTCATCTCCGCGACGATCCTCTACGTCCTGCTTGTCGCTGTCGGCGCCTTCATCCTGCGCTGACGCCGTCTGACATCAGGCGAGGACTATTCCCGGCGGCCCGCAAGACGGGCCGTCGGTGTTCGGAGGGGGTTCCCCTGAAAGGATTTCCGGTGGCGCAGACTGTTTTCATTCCCAAAGAGATCGACGCGAACGAGACGCGCGTGGCGGCTTCGCCCGACACGGTGAAGCGCCTGGCGGGCCTCGGCTTTTCCGTGGTCGTCGAGAAGGGCGCGGGCGCGGCCTCGCGCATTCCCGACGCCGACTTCGCCGCCGCGGGCGCGACGATCGGCGCGGCGTCGGACGTCGCCAAGGCCGATCTGGTGCTGAAGGTGCGCCGGCCGAATGCGGCCGAGCTTTCCGGCTACCGGAAGGGCGCGCTGGTCATCGCAACGATCGACCCCTACGGCAACGAGGACGCGGTCGCGGCGCTGGCCAAGGCCGGCGTATCCGCCTTCGCCATGGAGTTCATGCCGCGCATCACCCGCGCGCAGGTGATGGACGTCCTGTCCTCGCAGGCCAACCTCGCCGGCTACCGCGCGGTGATCGACGCCGCGGCCGAGTACGACCGCGCGCTGCCGATGATGATGACGGCGGCCGGCACGGTGCCGGCGGCGAAGATCTTCATCATGGGCGTCGGCGTCGCCGGCCTTCAGGCCATCGCCACGGCGCGCCGTCTCGGCGCGGTGGTGACGGCGACCGACGTGCGCCCCGCCGCCAAGGAGCAGGTCGCCTCGCTCGGCGCGAAGTTCATCGCCGTCGAGGACGACGAGTTCAAGCAGGCCGAGACGGCGGGCGGCTACGCCAAGGAGATGTCGAAGGAATATCAGGCCAAGCAGGCAGCGCTGACGGCCGAGCACATCGCCAAGCAGGACATCGTCATCACCACGGCGCTGATCCCCGGCCGGCCGGCGCCCAAGCTCGTTTCGGCCGCCATGGTCGCGTCGATGAAGCCGGGCTCGGTGATCGTCGACCTCGCGGTCGAGCGCGGCGGCAATGTCGAGGGCGCGGTGCCGGGCAAGGTCGTGACCACGGCCAACGACGTGCGCATCGTCGGCCACCTCAACGTGCCGGGCCGGGTGTCGGCCTCCTCTTCGCTGCTCTACGCCAAGAACCTCTACGCCTTCGTCGAGACGCTGGTCGACAAGGAGACCAGGACCCTCAAGGTCAACCCCGAGGACGAGCTGGTCAAGGCGACGCTGCTGACCCACGAGGGCAGGATCGTCCATCCGAATTTCGCGGTCGTGAAGGCCGACGCCGCGCCCGCGACGGCGAAGGCCGCCGCCGCACCCAAGGCCACCGCTGCACCCAAGGCCACCGCGCCGAGGGCCGCCGCGCCCAAGGCGGCCGCGCCGAAGAAGCCGGCGGCGAAGGCCGCAGCAAAGAAACCGCGCGCGGCGAAGGCCACCACCGATAGGGCCACCACGGGCAAGGGAGGCGCATGATGGAACAGAATGGCGCTCTGGAACAGGCGATAAACCAGCTTGAGCAGGCGGCCGCCGCGGTGCGGATGGCGTTTCAGGACGAGCGGGCAGGGCAGGCGGCGGAAGCCATCGCCGCCGGCGCGACCGCCGCGACCGGCATCGACCCCTTCGTCTTCCGCTTCGCGATCTTCGTGCTGGCGATCTTCGTCGGCTACTACGTCGTGTGGTCAGTGACGCCGGCGCTGCACACGCCGCTGATGTCCGTCACCAACGCGATCTCGTCGGTCATTGTCGTCGGCGCGCTGCTGGCCGTCGGCATCTCGGCCTCGGGCCTCGCCACCGGCTTCGGCTTCGTCGCGCTGGTGCTGGCCTCGGTCAACATCTTCGGCGGCTTCCTCGTCACCCAGCGCATGCTGGCGATGTACAAGAAGAAAGAGAAGTGAGGCGATGAGAGACTATCTCGTTCCCGTCTTCCAGCTCCTCTTCTATGCCAGCATCATCCTGTTCGCCCTTGGCGCGTACAGGTGGCGCGACAGGATCTATGCGCTGAAGGGGCATCTGTTCCTCGTCAATCTGGCGCTGCCGGTGCTGGCGCTGTTCTTCCTGTCGCGCGGGGTTGCCGCGGCGAGCCTCGGGCAGGGCGCGACCCTGCTCATCCTCGGCGGCGTGGTTCTGTTTGCCGCGATGGCGGTGCAGGCGCTGGCGATCCACAATTCCATCAAGGCCGGTTCGCCTTCCTCCGCCGGGGAGAGTAAATGATGTCGGAAAACCTCGCTTCCTTCCTTTATCTCGTCTCCGGCGTGCTGTTCATCATGGCGCTGCGCGGCCTGTCGCACCCGACGACCAGCCGCCAGGGCAATTTCTACGGCATGATCGGCATGGCCATCGCGGTCGCCACGACGCTGATCCTCGCCGCGCCCTCCTTCGGCGGGCTGGTGCTGATCGTCGCCGGCATCGCCATCGGCGGCGGCGCCGGCGCCGTGATCGCCAAGCGCATCGCCATGACCTCGATGCCGCAGCTCGTCGCCGCCTTCCACTCGCTCGTCGGCCTCGCCGCGGTGCTGGTTGCGGCCGCCGCCATGTATGCGCCGGAAAGCTTCGGCGTCGGCACGGTCGGCCACATCCACACCCAGGCCATCGTCGAGATGAGCCTCGGCGTCGCCATCGGCGCGATCACCTTCACCGGCTCGATCATCGCCTTCCTGAAGCTCGACGGGCGCATGTCCGGCAAGCCGATCATGCTGCCGGGCCGCCACGTGGTGAACGCGGCGATCGCCATCGCGCTGGTCGTCCTCGTCTTCATGCTGGTCTCGACCCAGTCGAACACGGTGTTCTGGATGATCGTCGCGCTGTCGCTGCTGCTCGGCGTGCTGATCATCATCCCGATCGGCGGCGCGGACATGCCGGTCGTGGTGTCGATGCTCAACTCCTATTCGGGCTGGGCGGCGGCCGGCATCGGCTTCACGCTCGGGAATCTGGCGCTGATCATCACCGGCGCGCTGGTCGGCTCGTCGGGCGCCATCCTGTCCTACATCATGTGCAAGGGCATGAACCGTTCGTTCATCTCCGTCATCCTCGGCGGCTTCGGCGGCGAGACGGCGGCGGCCAGCGACGACGGCATCGAGCGCACGGTCAAGCAGGGCTCGGCCGACGACGCCGCCTACCTGATGATGAACGCGCAGAAGGTCATCATCGTGCCGGGCTACGGCATGGCGGTGGCGCAGGCGCAGCACGCGCTGCGCGAGATGGCCGACAAGCTCAAGGCCAACGGGGTGGAGGTCAAGTACGCCATCCATCCGGTCGCCGGCCGCATGCCGGGCCACATGAACGTGCTGCTGGCGGAGGCCAACGTGCCTTACGACGAGGTGTTCGAGCTCGAGGACATCAACTCCGAGTTCGCGCAGGCCGACGTCGCCTATGTCATCGGGGCCAACGACGTGACCAACCCGTCGGCGCGCGACGACAAGACCTCGCCGATCTACGGCATGCCGATCCTCGACGTCGACAAGGCGCGCACGTGCCTCTTCGTCAAGCGCTCGCTCGGCTCCGGCTATGCCGGCATCGACAACACGCTGTTCTACAAGGACGGCACCATGATGCTGCTCGGTGACGCCAAGAAGATGACCGAGGAAATCGTCAAGGCGATGGATCACTGATCGGTCCATCGGTTCCGCAGGACGTCCCGGCGCATCTGCGCCGGGCTGTCGTTTCGGCCCATCCCGAGCTTGCCGGCGCGGCGTTCTCGGTCGCCGGCAAGGGCTGGCACAGCCTCGCGGTCGAGGCGGACGGCCGCCTGATCTTCAAGTTCCCAGAAGGCGAGGAAGCCCGCGCCGCGCTGCGGCGCGAAGCGCGGCTGCTCGCCGCCGTCGCGCCGCACCTTGCGCTGCCGGTGCCGCGCATGACGCTGCACGAGGGGCCGCCGCTGTTTTCGGCGCATGCGAAGCTGCCGGGCGAGACGCTGCTGCCGGACAGCTACCGGCGGCTCGGCGTTGCTGCGCGGGACCGGCTCGCCGACGACCTCGCCTTGTTCTTCGCGCAGCTTCACGCGTTCGACCCGGCCGAGATGCTGGCAGCGGGCGCGCTTCCCGTCGGCGTATGGGACACGCGCGACGGAACGCTGGAGCCGGTGTGGGACCTGCTGCCGCCGGCATGCCGCATACAGGCCCGTGCCGCGCTCGATGCGTATCGCGCGCTTCGTGCCGACCCGCTCGGCGAGCGTTACGGCTTCTTCGACGCGCATGGCTGGAACATGGCCTTCGACGCGGAGCGGGGCGTCTTGAACGGCATCTTCGATTTCGCCGATTCCGGCATCGGCCCGGTCCATCGCGAGTTCGCGCCGGTTTCCCTGATCGACCCCGACCTGACGGCAAGGACGATCCGCGCCTATGAGCGGCTGACCGGGCGCGCGGTCGAGCGCAGGCGCGTCTTCCTGCACACCGCGGCGATGCGGCTGTCGGAGCTGGCCGGCGAGATCGAGACCGGCGGCGCCGTCGACTGGACCCGCGACCTCGTCCTCGACTGGTTCTCGCAGCGGGCGGTCG
>NZ_JAMLIE010000003.1:235000-441712 GCF_023954335.1 Aquamicrobium sp. | reverse complement strand
GGTACGCTGTCGGGCGGCGAACAGCAGATGCTGGCGATCGCCAGGGCGCTGATGGGCCGACCGAAGCTGCTGTTGCTCGACGAGCCGTCGCTCGGCCTGGCGCCGCTGATCGTGAAGCAGATCTTCGAGGTGATCCGTGAGCTCAACCGGACGGAAGGCCTGACGGTCTTCCTGGTCGAGCAGAACGCGTTCCACGCGCTCAAGCTCGCCCATCGCGGCTATGTCATGGTCAACGGCAACATCACCATGACCGGCACCGGACCGGAACTGTTGAAACGCGAGGAGGTGCGCGCCGCCTATCTCGAGGGCGGGAGGCACTGAGGGCCGATCATGGAAAAAGAGCTTACGCTGATCTGGGAAGTGACGGTGTGGGAATTCCTGTTCGTCACGGTGATCCTCGCCGGAGGCGCTGCGTTCCTGACCGGACGCGCCATCGCGCAATCCTGGCAGAGCGACATCGAACTGTTCGCGTATATGGTGCTTCTGGCGGCGGCGACCCGGTTCATCCATTTCGCGCTGTTCAACGGGACGCTGCTGTCGCTGCATTATTACGTCGTAGACCTCATCGTGCTGGTCGTGATCGGCTTCCTGGGCAAGCGGATGACGCGGGCCGGCCAGATGGCCACGCAATACAGCTTCGACTACGACCGCAAGGGGTCGTTCGGATGGGGCAAGAAGAACTGACGGCATTCACCAATACTGGCTGAAAGCCTTTGATTTCCTCACGAAGTTAAGCTTTCATGCCGTTCAAGCGGGATTTCGATCCCGCAATGCGGAGGCCGGGATCGCGACACCTAACCGGCGCCGCTTCGGGAACATCGGGTGTTCAACAGGGAGTTACCATGAAAAAGGTTCTTTTGGCTGGTGCAGCGCTCAGCCTTCTGATGGCCGGTTCGGCCTGGGCCGACATCAAGATCGCAACGGTCGGTCCCATGACCGGTCAGTATGCGTCGTTTGGCGCCCAGATGAAGGGCGGCGCGGAGCAGGCGGTTGAGGACATCAACAAGGCCGGCGGCGTGAACGGCGAAATGCTGGTTCTGGAAGTCGGCGACGATGCCTGCGATCCGAAGCAGGCCGTGGCTGTCGCCAACCAGCTTGCCGGCTCGGGCACCGTGTTCGTCGCGGGTCACTTCTGCTCGGGTTCGTCGATCCCGGCCTCCGCGGTCTACTCGGAAGAAGGCATCGTGCAGATCTCGCCGGCTTCGACCAACCCGGCTTACACCGACGATCGTCCCGGCCCGGGCACGTTCCGCGTCTGCGGCCGTGACGACCAGCAGGGTGACGTGGCCGGCAAGTATCTCGTCGAGAACTTCGCCGACAAGAAGATCGCCTTCGTCCACGACAAGACCGCCTACGGCAAGGGCCTTGCCGATGCGACCATGGCGGCCTACGAGGCGGCTGGCGGCAAGCCGGCGCTCTACGAAGCCTACACCGCCGGTGAAAAGGACTACACCGCGCTGGTCTCCAAGCTGAAGGCCGAAGGCATCGGCGTGCTGTATGTCGGCGGCTACCACACCGAGGCCGGCCTGATCGTGCGCCAGATGCGCGAGCAGGGCATGGACACCATCCTCATCTCGGGCGACGCGCTCGTCACCGACGAGTACTGGGCGATCACCGGCGAGGCCGGCGAAGGCACGCTGATGACCTTCTCGCCCGACCCGCGCAAGGATCCGGACGCGCAGCCGCTGGTCGAGAAGTTCCGCGCCAAGGGCGTCGAGCCGGAAGGCTACGTGCTCTACACCTACGCCGCGGTGCAGGCCTGGGCTGACGCGGTCAAGGCCGCCGGCTCGACCGACTTCGACGCCGTGGTCGAGGCGCTGAACACGGGCACCTTCAAGACCGTGCTCGGCGAGTCGGGCTTCGACGACAAGGGCGATGTCAAGCTGCCCGGCTACGTCTTCTACGAGTGGAAGGCCGGCACCTACGACTATCTCGAGAACTAGGCCGCCCGGGCCGGTTCACCTTAAAATCGGGAAGGCCCGGCGGGAAACCGCCGGGCCTTTTTCATATCGGCGCCGCTATCGGGCGTAACCTGTCCATCCCCTGAAGGTCAGCCCCGCATAGAACAGGCTGACGCCGGAGAAGCCGGCTTCGCGCAGCATCGCCTCGTCTTCCTCGGGCGACAGGATGGAGAGCTTGGTCGCGATGGCCCGCATGGCGTTTTCGGCATTGGCGGGATCGGTTCCCGCGAAGGCGACGTGACGGGCGATCCACGTCGACCGCTGGGGTTCGGCCCGGGGGACGCTGATATGCGCGACGACGAAGGGCGCATCCGGCGCCAGCCGCCGGCGGACTTCGCGCAGGGTTTCCAGGCGCTGGTCGCGAGGCACGAAATGCAGTGTCAGCAGGCAGACGCCGCCGTCGAACGGCCCTTCCGGCGCAGCGTCAATATAGCCGTGGTGAAGGCGCATCCGCGCGGAATGCGAGCCCGCGACCCGTTCCGCCGCCTCCAGCATATCGGCCGAGGGATCGACGCCGTCGAACGTCCAGTGCGGATGAGCGTCGGCGAGCGCCTTGAGCTCAAGGCCGCCGCCCGCCCCGAGGATCAGAACCCGCCCATGCGACGGGACGCGCTCGGCCAGCAGCAGCGAGGTCATGCGATGAAGATCGGCAAAGCCCGGAACCTGCCTTGGCGGCCCTTCCGCGTAGGACCGCGCATGGGCCGCGCGAAAAGCGTCGGTGTTTCCGGTGGGCAAATCGGGCATGTGGCTGTCCTCGCTCTTCGCCCGGAAGGCCCGGTTTCGGGCTCGACAGCCTTCCGAAAGCGCTCCGCCCCGTCAGGGATCAGCGGTAGTTTATGAAGCTCTTGTAGATGAAGCCGGTGCGGCCCTGATAGCTGATCTCGCACCAGCCGCAATTGGCCTCGGCTTCTATCTGCGCCGAGGCGGGCACCACCATCACCACCTGGCCGCGCTTGTTGGGGGCGGCGCGCAGGTTGACGGCCTGCCTGACGGTGGCCGCGCGCATGGCCGAGCCGCCGGCGCGCGCCGGTTCCGGCTGCGCCCGTGCCGGCACCGCCGGGGCGTCGTTCCGGGCCGGCTGTTCGGCGGGGTTGGCCGGGCGGGGCTGTGGCGCGAAGGCGGTGATTTCCGCCGGCAGCGCCGGCGGGATCGCCGCGGTCGGGCCGGGGTCGGGGACGACGTCGGCGAGGGCGGCGGTTTCCAACTGGGGAGCGATGGGTTCGAGGACGGCTTCGCCGGCCTCGTTGGTCGGCGCGTCCGGAAGCGCGGTGACGAGGGCCGGCTCCTCCGCGGGGCCTTCTTCGGGCTCGGGGGCCGCGGCGATGGCCGGCTCCGGCTCGGCCTGCGGTTCCGCGGCAGCCGGCGTCACGTCGATGTCGGAACTGGTCATCATCGTCGGCAGGCCGCGGGGCTGAAGCCCGAACAGCGTGCCGAACGCCAGCACCAGCGCCACGCCGCCGCACACGCTCAGCACCAGCGGCGCGGCGAGCGCCGGCATCCTTCTCTGCCGGCCGAGGGGCGACAGGAAAGGCTGTTGCGGTCGGCTGGACCTGAACGGGTTGATCACGCCATCTCCATGAACTCGCGCTCCGGCCGCACCGGCATCGCGCCTGCCGATAATAGGCCAAATTGTGTCCGCGGTTTGGTCGCGGGTGCGATATTTTGCCCCGCGCCGTCCTGCATGCCTGCGCCCGGAAAGCGGGTGGAACTGCCGCCGCCGAGCGAAGGTTTCGGCCCGGACCGGCGAAGCATTCGCCGGTGCCGGCGGCCTGCCGGTGCGGGCAACAGAGTTAATCGACACGGTTAATCACGGCTTAACCTTTCCCTTTCATTATCCATGCCGAGTTAAATCCCATGCCGGCGATGCCCCGCACAATCCCGGCCAGACCAAGGGTGAAGCCGATGCTGAAACTGCATACTCCGTTCGTGATGGGCGCCGTCCTGTCGATGGCCGTGGCGCTGCCGGCCACTGCGGCCGACTGGATTCCCGAGCCGCCGGTGATCGAATATCCGGATCCCGAGCCCGCGCCGGTCTATGGCGGCTGGTATCTGCGCGGCCATATCGGCGGCAGCAACCAGCGCTTCCGCGGTCTGGAGAACGCGGTCAACTCGGCCGGCCCCTTCCAGTGGGTCGACAAGGGCGGCTTCTCCAGCGCGCCGATCTTCGGCGGCGGCGTCGGCTACAAGGTCAACGACTATCTGCGCCTCGACGGCATCGTCGAGTATCGCGGCAAGTCGTCCTTCACCGCGCTCGACCGCTATCCGGCCGCGGGCGGTCCCGGAACGGGCGGCACCAACGAATACAGCGCCAAGAAGTCCGAACTGCTGCTGATGGTCAACGCCTATGCCGATCTCGGCGAGTTCCACGGCGTCACGCCCTATATCGGCGCCGGCCTCGGCGCGTCGCGCAACACGATCAGCCATTTCCGCGACGTGAACGTGCCGCAAAGCAGCGTCTTCTACGCCGACAAGGATTCGACCTGGCAGCTTGCCTGGGCGCTGCATGCCGGCGTCGGCATCAAGGCGACCGACCGCATGACCATCGACCTCGGCTACAGCTACGTCCATCTCGGCGACGGCAGGACCAAGGATGCGATCGCCTATGACGGATCGAGCAATATCGGCCCGTTCAAGTTCAAGGACCTCGCCTCGCACGACTTCAAGGTCGGCGTGCGCTACTCGCTGTTCTAGGCGCCGCACGACGGCCCGTCCGGGCCGCCAGCCTTGCCTGCCCCATGATACATCGCCCGGAAGCGGACCCCGCTTCCGGGCGATGTCCGTTCTAGGTCAGGGCCAGTCGGTCAGGACCGGTGGGTCAGGGCTTGTCGGTGACGATCTTGACGCGCTGGCCGGCCGAGACGGTGGCGCCGGCGCCGAGCGCGTTGATCAGGCGGAACATGTCGAGCTTGCGCTCGACGCCTTCCATCTGCGCGGCGAGCGTCGCCACGGTGTCGCCGGGCCGCGCCGTCACGATCCTGATCTTGAGCGGCTTGATCGCGTCGCGCTCGCCGGGGGTCAGAGTGCGGAAGCTGGTGCGCACGGTGCCGGCCACGCGCTCCAGCGCGTCGCTGCTCGCCGGGGCCGCGGTCAGGAGGCGATAGACCTGGCCGTTGGCGCGCACCACGGTGACGTCGAACTGCCACTTGTCGGCGCGGGCGCGGGCGGAGACCGCCTCGTTGCCGTTGATGGTGAGCGGGCGCACGCTGGCATTGTCGAGGCCGGCGACCCAGCCCGAGCGCACATAGTCGGACAAGGGCACGCGCTGGTCGAGCGAGACGCCGTCGAAACGGATCGCCATGTCGCCGGGGCCGGCCGCGGTGACGGCGGCCGCCGAATTGTCGATGACGAAGCCTTCCGGCACCGAGAAGCTGACGCCGAGCTGCGGATGCAGGAAGGTGCGGCCGCGCACATAGCCCTCCTGCGGCGTGTCGCCGAACAGCATGCCGTCGATGCCGGCGAGGAAGGCGTCGCGGCCGCGCTCGCCGGTGCCGGGCGCGCCGATCTGGCGGGCGTGGCGCTGCGCCAGCTCGATGCGCTGCGGCGCGCTCGGGTGGCTCGACAGGAAGTCGAGGCCCTCGTCGGTCTGGCCGGTGACGCTGCGCGAGGCGCTGTAGGCGTCCATCGCCTGCAGGAAGCGGGCGGCGGCGAACGGGTCGTAGCCGGCGCGGGCGATGGCGCGGATGCCGATGGCGTCGGCCTCCAGCTCCTGGTTGCGCGAGAACTGCGCGAGGCGCAGCTTGCCGCGCACCAGCGCCACCCGCGCCGCCGGGTCCTTGCCGAGCACGTCGTTGACGACCTGCGTCGCCAGCACTTCCTCGGCTTCCTTCTGCTGGCGCTGGATGCCGTGATTGGCGGTGACGTGCGCCATCTCGTGCGCCAGCACGGCGGCGATCTCGGCCGAATCGTTGGCGAGGGCGAGCAGGCCGCGCGTGACGTAGAGATAACCGCCTGGCAGGGCGAAGGCGTTGATGGCGGGCGAGTTGAGGATGGTGATCTGGTAGGTCTGGTTCGGATTCTCGGGGTCGAGCGTCAGCGAGCCGACGACGCGCGCCACCATGCGCTCCAGCTTGGCGTCGGAATATTCGCCGCCATAGGTGGCGAGGATACGCGGGTGCTGCTCGCGCGCCAGCGCGGCCATGCGGTCGTTGCGGGTGACGGTGTCGACCGTCACCGGGTTGGTCGAGGGGCGGAAGGCGTCGTCCGTGACCCCGGTCAGCGCCTGACACCCGGCAAGGAGGAGCGCAAGGGCGACGACGGGCATCGTGACGAACCCTGTCGGGCCGCGCCGTGAGGAGCGGGCCGGCCAAAGGGCTGTCCGGTCCTTCAATGCGTCCTTCATCGGGGTCGACAGGGCTCCGTGTCCTTTCTTTCGAGCGTCCGGCTGCGTAGATGATTCCAGCCGCAGGATGCAGGCCGGCCTATGTCAATTCCGTAAAGGAAACAACCCGAACCGCCATCGCGTTCCGGTGTCGCGCGCAATTGTGTCCGCTTCCGGGCGAAGGCGCGGCGGGTCAAGTACGTTCATGCGCCGATATAGGCGCGGAAGCCGGCGGGGGCGTTGGCCGAGAACATCACCTCCACGGGAGCGAAGGCGGCGATACGACCCTCGTCGACGAAGGCGATGCGGCGGCAAAGCGCGCGCGCGTCGTGCGGCTGGTGCGTCACCATCAGGATCGTCATCTTCCGCTCGGCGTGGAGATCGCGCACCAGATCGAGCATCTCGCGGCGCAGCGCCGGGCCGAGCGAGGCGAAGGGCTCGTCGAGCAACAGCACCGGCCGGTCGCGCACCAGCACCCGCGACAGGGCGACGCGCTGGCGCTCGCCGCCCGACAACTCGGCCGGCAGCCGCTTCTCCTTGCCGGAAAGCCCGGTGCGGGCGAGCGCGGCGGCGATGTCGGCGCGGTCCCGCTCGTTCAGCTTCAGCGACGGCGAACGGCCGAGGCCGACATTCTGCTCGACGTTCAGATGGGCGAAGAGGTTGTTCTCCTGGAACACCATCGAGACGGGCCGCGCCGCCGGCGGCAGGCGCGTCAGATCGTCGCCGCCGATCAGTATGCGTCCGGCAGTGGGTCGCTCGAAGCCGGCGACGAGGTTGAGCAGGGTCGATTTTCCCGAGCCGCTCGGCCCCATCACGGCAACGATCTCGCCGGCCTCGACCGCGAGGTCGAAGCGCATCGGCGCCTCGCCATAGCTGAACTCGACCGCCTCGAGCCTGACATCCGCGCCGCTCATCGCCTGTTCCTCCCGCGTTCGGCCAGCATCATCAGGCCGAGGCAGACCACGCCGAGGATCAGCGCCAGCCCGGCCGCGTCGGCGGTGCGGTAGCTGCCCATGCGGGCATAAAGCAGATAGGGCAGCGTCTGCACCGCGTCCGAGCCGAACAGGGCGATGACGCCGAGATCGCCGAGGGACAGCGCCATGGCGAAGGCGAGCGCGGTGAAGGCCGGACGGCGGATGGACGGCCAGTCGATCAGCCTGAGGCGATTGAAGCCCGATATGCCGAGCTGCGCGGCCAGCTTCTCGTGGCGGGCGCTCGCCGCGTCCCAGGCCGGGCGGATGGCGCGCACAGCGAACGGCATCGCCATCACCGCGTTGACCGTGACGACCATGATGGGGGCCATGGCGAACAGCCGCCCCGTGCCTTGCAAGGCAACGAACCAGCCGGCGCCGAGGACGATGGGCGGGACGACGAGGACAAGGCTGGCGCCGGTGTCGAGCATCCGCTCGAGAAGCGAGGGCCGTGCCGTGCGCGGCCGCTTCATTTCCAGCGCCCTCCGCGCCGCGACCAGCGAGAGCGACAGGGCGACGCTGAGCAGCGCGGCGGCGAGCGCGAGGACGAGGCTGGTCACCGTCGCGGCATGGACGGCCGGGTCGGCGGCGAGGCGGGCGAGGTCGGCCTTCAGGCCGGCGATGGCCACCGCCGCCAGCGGCCCGGCGACGAAGGCGAGCGCGGCGAGGATCAGCGCGCCGTTGACCGCGCGCTCGGCCCGGCCGGCGACGGCAGGCCGGCGCGGGGCAACGGGGAGGTTCGCATCGCCGGTCATGTCCGCGCCGAGCCGCATCAGGAAGGCGACGGCGCAGACGGTGAGGCCGATCTGCAGCGCCGTCAGCGCCACGGCGCGGGCGGGGTCGAAATCGAAGCGCAACGCCTGATAGATCGCCACCTCCAGCGTGGTCGCGGCCGGGCCGCCGCCCAGCGTCAGCACGATGGTGAAGGAGGTGACGCACAGCATGAAGACGAGGCCGGCGACGCCGGGAAGCGCGGCGCGCAGCGCCGGCCACTCGATCAGCCGGAACGAGGCGCGCGCGCCCATGCCGAGCTGCGCCGCCAGCCGCCACTGGTCGGCCGGCACCGCCTCCAGCGCCTGGAGCAGGAAGCGGGTGGCGAGCGGCAGGTTGAAGAAGACATGGGCGACGAGGATGCCCGAAAGCCCGTAGATGCCCTGCCAGCGCGTGCCGGTGAGCATCGTCAGCGTGTCGGCGAACAGCCCGGCCCGGCCGAGGAGCGCGAGGACCCCCATGGCGGCGACGATGGCCGGCAGCGCCAGCGGCAGCGCGAACAGCTTGAGGATCAGCCCCCGGCCGGGAAAGGACGGGTGCCGCGCCAGCGCCCGCGCGACGAAGACGGCGGGAGCGACCGACAGCAGCGTCGACAGCGCCGCCTGCCACAGGGTGAAACCGACGACGCGCGCCAGATAGGCGTCGAAGGCGGACGCCGCGCCCGACCAGTCGCGCGCGGCGACGAGAATCAGCCCGGCGAACGCGCCTCCGACCAGCAGCCCGACGAGGCCGAGCCCGGCGACGCCGGCAAGGACGCGGCCGTCGCGCGGCGGGGATCTGGTCTGTGCCGTGTCCGATGCTTCCATGGTCGCCCCGCCCCTCATCCGGCCCTACGGGCCACCTTCTCCCCGTGGACAGGGAGAAGGGGATGGCGGCAAGGTCCTTGCTTTCCCTGCGACCGTGGCGATCGGATCAGGCATCGCGGCAGCGTCCCTTCTCCCCGTTCACGGGGAGAAGGTCCCGGCAGGGGGATGAGGGGCAGCGGAAGCGCTCCGGGGAACAGTGCTGCGCTGCGCCGGCTGGGCTCATCCATCACAAGACGACGGTCGCCGAACCGGCGCACGGCGTAGGTTCGCATTCGGGTCGAGGCCGGCCGCGCTAGCGGCTCATCACGTCGAGCCATTCCCTGATCCAGGCCTGCCGGTTCTGCGCCACTTCCTGCGGCGTGAAGGTCAACGTCTTTGCCGGCTTCACGGCCCGCTCGAACGCCGCGTTGAGCGGCCCGGAGGTCGGGGCGGCCGGGAACATCCAGTTGGTCTCGGGGATCGCATCCTGGAAGGCCGGCGTGGTCATGAAGTCGAGGAACTTCTGCGCCAGCGGATTGGCCTCGCCCCTGACGGTGCGGGCCGCCACCTCGACTTGCAGATAGTGCCCTTCGGCGAAGGCGGCGGCCTTGTAGCGCTCCGATCCTTCCGCGATCTCGTGATAGGCGGGCGAGGTGGTGTAGGACAGGACCATCGGCACCTCGCCATTGGTGAACAGGCCATAGGCCTCGCTCCAGCCGGGGGTGACGGTCAGCACCCTGCTCTTCAGCTTGGCCCATGCTTCAGGCGCCTCGTCGCCATAGACGGCCCGGACCCAGAGCAGCAGGCCGAGCCCCGGCGTCGAGGTGCGCGGGTCCTGGATGGCGATCTTGTCGGCGGCGTCGCCCTCGACCAGCTCCTTCAGGCTCGCCGGCGGTGCGGGAACCGCCTCGCTGTCGTAGACGAAGGCGAAATAGCCGTAGTCGTAGGGCACGAAGGTGTCGTCGTCCCAGCCGCCGGGAACGGAAACGCGCTCCAGCGATACGCCGTGCGGCGCGAAAAGCCCGGTCTCCCTGGCCTCGAAGGTCAGGTTGGTGTCGAGTCCGAGGACGATGTCGGCCTGCGTATTCGCCCCTTCGAGCCGGAGGCGATTGAGCAGCGCCACGCCGTCGGCGACGGCGACGAACTCGACGTCGCAACCGCATTCGACCTCGAACGCCTTCTCGACCGCCGGGCCGGGGCCCCAGTCGGCTGTGAAGCTGTCATAGGTGTAGACGGTGAGCTTGCCTTCAGCCGCGGCAGGCGCGGCGAGGAGCGCCAGCGTGGCCGCGGCAAGGATGATCTTTCTGTTGCGCATCGGCGCCTCCTTCTTTTGCGTTGCAAGGGAATGGCGCCATACGAGAAGCGTCTAATCCCTCCGCCGGTATGAACCGGATCAGGTTCCGCGGGTTGGCGTTCGCGCCTCTCAGCCGGCGAGCGAAACTCGCCGCCGGCACCCCGTTAGAGCATCGAAAGAAATAGGGCGGCGCGACCGCGGAAGCAAGCCTTTGTCGCGGCGGCGCGGGCGTCTGGTTGCGCCTGTCCGCGCGCTCAGGCCGGGTCTTGCCGGTGCGTTCTCAGGATGAATTCCGCCTGTTCCCGCACGGACGGCGAGCGGTCCCGAAGCAACGGCGTAGCGATGCGCCGCGCGACCAGTCCGTCGACCTCATGGCGAATAAGGCCCGACGTCGCGACCCGGCGCACGATGGCCGACCGGTCATTCGCGCTCGCTTCGATCACGGGGATGCGGGGCGCGCCATGATCGAGAGGCCGGTGGCGGTAGGTCGTCTCGCGACACCGCAGGCCCATCGACTTGTCGATCCAGCGCCATGTCCACCCGTCCGGCCATGTCGCATGACCGTCGATCAACGCCTGTGCGGCGACGGCGCGAACCGATGGCTGAACGGCGTCCCGGGCGAGCGTTTCCAGATGGGCGTCGAGGCTTCCTTCCCGCAGCGCATATCGCAGGATTGTCGCCATCGGGCCAGTGCGACGGGTGCGGATGCTTGCCGCCAGGCAATCCGCCACGTCCGGGCGGGCGAACGCCGTGCGCAGCACATGCCGCTCGTCCGTCCATCGCCCCCAGCTGTTCTCCCTTGCGAGAAGGGTCAGCGCGGCCTCCGCAACGATGGCGGGCGCGGTCATCGGGAAACAGCGCGCCGCGCATTCGGCCGCGGCCTCCCGCACGGGAGCGGCCCAGTCGTTCAGGCGCCACGCGATCGCAGCGAAGAGGAAGGGGCTCGGTATCGGAGCGTCGAGACGCCGCAGCGCCGCCTCGCGGACGTGGCCGTCCCTGTGAAACAGGAAGAGAAATTCGAGGCCGGAAACGCGACCGAGCTGATCGATGTCGGCCATGCAGGGCGAAAAAAGGCGGACCAGGAGCGGATACTTTCGCCGCCATCTTCGCAGGTTCGCGGCGTGCGCTATCTCGCTGTCGGCTCGCACGACGATCGCGGGCGGAAGCGCGTTGATCGCGTCCAGCATGCCGTCGAATTCGCGGCTGATGGGCAATTGCCGTTCCAGCCTCGATCCCAGATCGTTCAGTCCGGCGCGCAATCCGTCCGGTAAAACCGAGTTCATCGACATGCCTGAGTGTTCCGCTTGTCGCGGCATTCCCGATCAAGGCGGCGGTTTCATGGCCGCCATCTCAACGTTGCGACCGAGCTTCGCACCCCTGGCGAGGGGCTGCAACGGATCGCGGAGGGAAACCCGCCGCCGGCGCGCTTCCTCTGCGGCGGCCTGCCGTGATAGAGGCGGGGCCATGACCCGCTTCGCGCTTCTCCTCGGCGGCGACCTCGTCGTCACGCCGCGCCTCTCCCGCCAGCTTGCCGGCACGCGGGTGATCGCCGCCGATTCCGGCATGCGCCATGCCGCCGCGCTCGGGGTGACGCCCGAATTGTGGACCGGCGATTTCGACTCGGTCGAGGAGGGGCTGCGCGCCCACCATGCCGGCGTGCCGATGGAGATCTTCCCGCCGGAAAAGGACCAGACCGACGGCGAGATCGCGGTCGATGCGGCGCTGAAGCGCGGCGCGCGCGAGCTGGTGCTGGTCGGCGCGTTCGGCGGCGAGCGGGCCGACCACGCCTATCTTCATCTCGCCGCCGCGCTGCGCCTTGCCGGCGACGGCGTCTCCTGCCTGCTGACCAGCGGCGTGCAGGAGGGCGTGCCGCTCCTGCCCGGGCGCGAGACCGAATTCGATTTCGAGGATGGCACGCTGTTCAGCGTGCTCGCCTTCTCCGACCTCGCGGGGCTGACCCTTTCCGGCGCCAAATGGCCGCTTCAGGACCGTTTCGTGCCGTTCGGCTCGTCGCTGACGCTTTCCAACGAGGTGCGGGGGGCGCTGACGGCGTGCCTTGCGCAAGGCCGCGCCCTCGTCGTCGCCCGCCCGACCTCCCATTACGCATTGTGACCATGGCTCCTCCGCTTCTCCTGCTCGACGACATCAGATTGACATTCGGCGGCGCTGCGCTGCTCGACGGGGCCGCGCTTTCCGCCTCGGCCGGCGACCGGATCGCGCTCGTCGGACGCAACGGCTCGGGCAAGTCGACGCTGCTCAAGATCGCCGCCGGCATGGTCGAGCCGCAGGAGGGCGAGGTGTTCCGCCAGCCGGGCGCGACCGTGCGCTATCTGCCGCAGGAGCCGGACTGGCAGGGGGCACGAACCGTGCGCGCCTATGTCGAGGCCGGCCTCGGCCCCGCCGACGACCCCTATCGCGCCGCCTACATGCTCGAAAGCCTTGGGCTCAGCGGCGACGAGGACCCGGCGACGCTGTCGGGCGGCGAGGCGCGGCGCGCCGCGCTCGCCCGGGTGCTGGCGCCCGAGCCCGACATCCTCCTGCTCGACGAACCGACCAACCATCTCGACCTCACCACCATCGAATGGCTGGAGGGCGAATTGCAGCGGACGAAGTCGGCGCTGATCGTGATCTCGCACGACCGCCGTTTCCTCGAACGGATCTCGCGGGTCGTGGTCTGGCTCGACCGTGGCGTGACGCGGCGGCTGGAAAAGGGCTTTGCCCATTTCGAGGAATGGCGCGACGCGATCCTTGAGGAGGAGGAGAAGGAGCAGCACAAGCTCGGCCGCCAGATCGTGCGCGAGGAGCACTGGCTGCGCTACGGCGTCACCGCGCGGCGCAAGCGCAACATGCGCCGGCTCGGCGAGCTTCAGGCGATGCGCGCGCGCCACCGCGGCCACAAGGGCGCGGAAGGGCTGGCGACGATGACCGCCTCGGAAGGGCCGGAATCCGGCAGGCTGGTCATCGAGGCCAAGGCCATCTCCAAGAGCTATGGCGACATCGCGGTCGTGAAGGAGTTTTCCGCCCGCATCCAGCGCGGCGACCGCGTCGGCTTCGTCGGGCCGAACGGGGCGGGCAAGACGACGCTGCTCAAGATGCTGACGGGGATGCTCGAGCCCGATTCGGGGACGGTGCGGCTCGGGGCCAATCTCGAGATCGCCGCGCTCGACCAGAAGCGCGAGCTCGATCCGGGCGAGACGCTGGCGCACTACCTGACCGACGGGCGCGGCGACAGCGTGATCGTCAACGGCGAGGAAAAGCACGTCGTCTCCTACATGAAGGATTTCCTGTTCAAGCCCGAGCAGGCCCGCACCCCGGTGCGCGAGCTTTCCGGCGGCGAGCGGGCGCGGCTGGTGCTGGCGCGGATTCTAGCGCGGCCGGCCAATCTTCTCGTGCTCGACGAGCCGACCAACGACCTCGACATGGAAACGCTCGACCTGTTGCAGGAGCTGGTCGCGAACTATGCCGGCACCGTCCTGCTGGTCAGCCACGACCGCGATTTCCTCGACCGCACCGTCACCAGCACCATCGCGCCGGACGGGGGCGGGCGCTGGGTGGAGTATGCCGGCGGCTATTCCGACATGCTGGCCCAGCGCGGCGGCGCCCGGCTCGACGAGCGCGGCGCGCGGCGCGGCAGGGACGGGCCGGAGAAGAAGGCGAAGGCGGAACCGAAGCCGGCGGCGGCCGCCTCGGCGCGAAAACTGTCCTACAAGCAGAAATACGCGCTGGAGACCCTGCCCAAGCAGATGGACGAGGCGCACGGTAAGATCGCCGCGCTGGAAGCGAGGATCGCCGATCCGGCCTTCTACGCCCGCGACCCGCAGGGCTTCGCCAAGGTCGCGGCCGATCTCGATGCGCTGCGCGAAAAGCTCGCCGCCATGGAGGAGGAGTGGCTGGAGCTGGAGATGCTGCGCGAGGAGATCGAGGGGTGACATCCGCTCGGTTTTTGCGCATAATAGATGCGCAGAAATAAGAGCTTTCCGATGCGCAATGAAGCGCCAGCCGTCCGCAAGGCCGCGAACCTCTCCATCGACGTCGATCTGCTCAGCGAAGCCAAGGCGCTGTCGGTCAACATTTCACGCGCGGCTGAAACCGGCATCGCCGAAGCGGTGCGCAAGGAAAAGGAACGGCTCTGGAAGGAAGAGAACCGGGAGGCGATTGAGAGCTCCAATCGCTGGGTCGAGGAACACGGCCTGCCACTGGCCAAATATCGCCAGTTCTGATGGCTCGGTTCGATCTCTATCGTGATGGCGAAAATTTCCTTCTGGACGTGCAGGCTGATACGCTCTTCCAATTGAACACCCGTGCGGTGGTGCCCGTCAGGCTTCCGAATGCGGCGCCGCTGCCCGCGCGCCGGCTCAATCCAGTGTTCGAGATCGCTGGACGGCGTTATGTGATGGTGACCCAGTTTATCTCCGCGGTGTCGGAGCGCGACTTGCGGCACAAGGACGGCAATCTCACCGACCATCGCGACGAGATCACCGCGGCGCTGGATTTCCTCTTTCAGGGCTTCTGAGTCTTCTCAGACCACCGGCCGTTCCGCGTTGAGCCGGGCCGCCAGCCCTTCCATGCGCTCGGCGAGGGTGGAGAGCGCGCCGGTCAACGCGGCGTCGTTCTTGTCGGCCTTCACCAGCGCGTCGTCGCGCGTCTTGCGCAGGGTGGCGATCTCGCTTTCCATGCCGCGCACGCGCTTCTGCAATTCGTTGAGCTCGTCCATGATCATGATGCCGGCCATGACGGTCAGGCGCTGGTCGCCGATCTCGCCGAACGAGCCCTTGAGGTGGAGGACATAGCGGTCGAAGCGGGAGGCGAGCTCCATCAGGTGCTCCTCCTGGCCCTCGTCGCAGGCCATGCGGTACTGCTTGCCGTCGATGGTGACCGTCACCTGGGCCATGGCGTCCTCTCAATATTTTCGCAATTCCGGACGGAAAACCGCGTCACACTTTTCCTGGAACTGCTCTATCTGTCGAGCACCGCGCGGATCGTCTCCATCGCGGTGACGAGGCGGCGCGAGACCTCCTTGTTGGCCTGCTCCAGCCGCTCGGAGCGCGCCTCGGAACTGTCGAGCTCCTGGGCGAGGCGGGCGCGGTCGGCGTTCATGCGCTGGACCTCGGCCTCGGCCTCGCCATAGTCCTGCTCGCGCTCGAGGCGCGCGGACACCGCATCCTCGAGCGCGTCGATCGCCTTGCCGAGGCGCGCAATCACTTCCCTGAGGGTCGCTTCCCCGGTCATCGCTTCCGTTCCAGCCTGTCCGGTCGTCCGGGCGGGCTCGCCAACCGGCCTTGCCAGCCCATGTCGCCGGTCCACCTCGTTCGTAGCCCGTCCGCCCCGGCCGGCGCCATGTCGCCGAATCGCGCGCATTGCCAGCATCTTGAACCTGAAACATTAGGCGGCGTGTCAACGCCGCGTCAACGCGCCTGTCGCGAACTTCCCCGGCAAAGGCGTGGAGGCCTCGCCTGCGGCGTTGACTCGGGGGCCGCGCCTGCTATGTGTCGCCTCGACCTTGACGGCCCTTTCCGGGCCATTTTTCGCGCCGGACGACGAGCGAGAGACTCATGACCTCACGAGAAATGCACGACCGCATGGCGAACGCCATCCGCTTCCTTTCCGCCGACGCCATCGAGAAGGCGAATTCCGGCCATCCGGGCCTGCCGATGGGCGCGGCCGACATCGCCACGGTGCTGTTCACCCGCTTCCTCGCCTACGACCCGCAGAAGCCGGACTGGGCCGACCGCGACCGCTTCGTGCTGTCGGCCGGCCACGGCTCGATGCTGCTCTATTCGCTGCTCTACCTGACAGGCTACGAGGACATCGACCTCGACCAGATCAGGCATTTCCGCCAGCTCGGCTACAAGACCGCCGGCCACCCCGAATGGGGCCACGCCGCCGGCATCGAGACGACCACCGGCCCGCTCGGGCAGGGGCTCGCCAACGCGGTGGGCATGGCGCTGGCCGAGCGCATCCTCAACGCCCGCTTCGGCGACGGGCTCGTCGACCACCACACCTATGTGCTGGCCGGCGACGGCTGCCTGATGGAGGGCATCAGCCAGGAGGCGATCTCGCTCGCCGGGCACCTGAAGCTCAACAAGCTGATCGTCATCTGGGACGACAATAACATCTCCATCGACGGCGCGATCTCGCTGTCCGACTCGACCGACCAGCGCGCCCGCTTCGCGGCCTCGGGCTGGAACACGCTCGCCGTCGACGGCCACGACCCGGAGGCCATCGCCACGGCGCTGGAAGCGGCGAAGCGCTCCGACCGGCCGACGCTGATCGCGGCCAAGACCACCATCGGCTTCGGCGCTCCGACCAAGTCCGGCACCTCCAAGGTCCACGGCTCGCCGCTCGGCGCGGAAGAGCTCGCCGGCGCGCGCAAGGCGCTCGGCTGGGACGCGGAGCCCTTCACCGTTCCTTCCGACGTGCTCGACGCCTGGCGGCTCGCTGGCCTGCGTTCGGCCAAGGAGCGCAAGGAGTGGGAGAAGCGCCTCGGCGCGGCGGATGCCGAGACGCGCGGCGAGTTCGAGCGGCGCATGCGCGGCGACCTGCCGGCCGGCCTCGACGAGGCCATCGACGCCTATAAGCAGAAGCTCGCCGCCGACAAGCCGAAGGTGGCGACGCGCAAATCCTCGGAAATGGCGCTCGAGATCATCAACGGCATCGTGCCGGAGACCATCGGCGGCTCGGCCGACCTGACCGGCTCGAACAACACCAAGACCAGCCAGACCGGTCCGATCAAGCCGGGCGACTATTCCGGCCGTTACGTCTTCTATGGCATCCGCGAGCACGGCATGGCCGCGGCCATGAACGGCATGACGCTGCATGGCGGCGTCATCCCCTATGGCGGTACCTTCCTGACCTTCTCGGACTATGCGCGGCCGGCGATGCGGCTCGCCTCGCTGATGGGCATCCGCTCGATCTTCGTCATGACGCACGATTCGATCGGCCTCGGCGAGGACGGCCCGACGCACCAGCCGGTCGAGCATCTGGCGGCGCTGCGTGCCATCCCCAACCACATCGTGCTTCGGCCCGCCGACGCGGTGGAAGCGGCGGAAGCGTGGCAGGTGGCGCTGAAATCGACGGGGACGCCGACGACGCTGGCCCTGACCCGCCAGAACCTGCCGGCGGTGCGCACCGAGCACACGGGCGAGAACCTGACCGCGCGCGGCGCCTACGAGCTTGCCGCGGCCAAGGGCGAGGCGAAGGTCACGATCTTCGCCACCGGCTCGGAAGTCGAGATCGCGCTCGCCGCCAAGGCCGAGCTCGACAAGCGCGGCCATGCCGCCCGCGTCGTCTCGGTGCCGTCCTTCGAGCTGTTCTTCCGGCAGGAGGACGCCTATCGCGAAGGCGTCATCGGCAAGGCGCCGGTCCGGATCGCCGTCGAGGCCGGCATCCGCCAGGGCTGGGACGCGATCATCGGCTCGGACGGCCTGTTCGTCGGCATGACCGGCTTCGGCGCCTCGGGCCGCATCGAGGACCTTTATCCGCATTTCGGCATCACCGCCGAGGCGGTGGTCGCAGCGGCCGAGAAGCGACTGGCGCGGGGCTGACGGGCACGGGCTGGCGATCGAACCTTAGCGCCGCCCCTCATCCGCCCTTCGGGCACCTTCTCCCCGTGAACGGGGAGAAGGAAGAAGCGGCAACGTCGCGGCCATCTCTCCTCTCCCCGTTCACGGGGAGAGGATGCCGGCAGGCAGGTGAGGGGCAGCGCGAGCGGTCGTGGTGAAGTCGCCGGTGTGTAACCCCGTTCATGCTAATCGGTTTTATCCGCCGGCGGCGCTGGATTCTTCGTGGAGGCGCGGCTAAGGAAACGCAGCTTCGGCGCGTGGCCCGCTCCATGTTGCCGGAAAACCTCGCTTTTCAGCCCGTCGGGAGATCGCACATGACCGTCAAAGTCGCCGTCAACGGATTTGGCCGCATCGGCCGCAACATCGTCCGCGCCATCTATGAGAGTGGCCGCAAGGACATTGACGTGGTGGCGATCAACGACCTCGGCCCGGTGGAGACCAACGCGCATCTCCTGCGCTACGACAGCGTCCACGGCCGCTTCCCGAGCGAGGTGAAGGTCTCTGGCGACACCATCACTGTCGGCTCCGACTCGTTCAAGGTGTTCGCCGAGCGCGACCCGGCCAAGCTGCCGTGGGGCGAACTGGGCGTCGACATCGTGCTCGAATGCACCGGCATCTTCACCTCGAAGGAAAAGGCCTCGGCCCACATCGCCGGCGGCGCCAAGCGCGTCATCGTCTCGGCCCCGGCCGACAATGCGGACCTGACCGTCGTCTACGGCGTCAACCACGACAAGCTCACCAAGGACCACATCGTCATCTCCAACGCCTCCTGCACCACCAACTGCCTCGCGCCGGTGGCCAAGGTGCTGAACGACGCCTTCGGCATCGAGAAGGGCTTCATGACGACGGTGCACGCCTATACGGGCGACCAGCCGACGCTCGACACCATGCACAAGGACCTCTACCGCGCCCGCGCGGCGGCCCTGTCGATGATCCCGACCTCGACCGGCGCGGCCAAGGCCGTCGGCCTCGTACTGCCGGAGCTCAAGGGCAAGCTCGACGGCGTGTCGATCCGTGTGCCGACCCCGAACGTCTCGGTCATCGACTTCAAGTTCGTGCCGAAGAAAAACGTCACCGTCGACGAGGTCAACGCCGCGCTGGTGGCGGCCGCCGACGGCCCGCTCAAGGGCATCCTCGCCTATACGAAGGAGCCGCTGGTCTCCATCGACCTCAACCACGACGCGCATTCCTCGACCTTCGCGCTCGACCAGACGAAGGTCGTCGAGGGCAATTTGGTGCGCGTGATGTCGTGGTACGACAACGAGTGGGGCTTCTCCAACCGCATGGCCGACACGGCCGTCGCGCTCGGCAAGACCATCTGACGACGCCATGTTCCGGCCTCTCGCCAACAGGACGGTGCGCTGGCGCCCCGTCGAGGGCGCGGGGCTGGAGCATCTGACGCTCGGTCCGGGACCTGACGGCATCCGCGCGACGAGCGTCGTCATCGGCACATACGGGGGCCGCCCCTTCGGGGCGCGCTACCGCATCGATTGCGCGGCGGACTGGTCCGTGCGCGCCTTAGAGGTCGAAACCACGGACGGGCGGCGTCTGGCGATGAGCGGCGACGGCGAGGGCAACTGGCGCGACGCGCAGGGCGCCCCGCGCCACGATTGCGCCGGCTGCATCGACATCGATTTGTCGGCGACGCCCTTCACCAACACGCTGCCGATCCGCCGGCTCGGGCTGACGCGCGCGGCGGGAACCGTCCGGCTCTCCATGCTCTACGTGCCGCTCGACACGCTCGACCCGTTCGTGGACGGGCAGCACTACACCGCGATCGAGGACGGTCGTCTTTATCGATACGAGGCGGCGGACGGCAGCTTCCGCGCCGACCTTCCGCTCGATGAGGACGGCCTCGTCGTCGATTATCCTTCCCTTTTCGCGCGCGTCGACTGAAACGCGCAGCCAGCAGAATGGAGACGATCATGAGCTTCCACACGCTCGACGAGGCCGATGTCGCCGGCAAGCGCGTGCTTGTCCGCGTCGATCTGAACGTTCCGGTCAAGGACGGCGCGGTGACGGACGCAACGCGCATCGAGCGCGTCGCGCCGACCGTGACCGAGCTTGCCGACAAGGGCGCCAAGGTCGTCCTCCTCGCCCATTTCGGCCGGCCGAAGGGCGCGCCCGACCCGGCGCAGTCGCTGGCCCCGATCGCGAAGGCGGCTTCCCAGGTGCTCGGCCGGCCGGTCGCCTTCGCCGCCGACTGCATCGGCGCGGCGGCGTCCGACGCGGTGGGGGCGATGAAGGGCGGCGACATCCTGCTTCTCGAAAACACCCGCTTCCACAAGGGCGAGGAGAAGAACGAGCCGGACTTCGTCGCGGCGCTGGCCGCCAATGGCGACATCTACGTCAACGACGCCTTCTCCGCCGCCCACCGGGCGCATGCCTCGACCGAGGGGCTGGCGCGGGTGCTGCCTTCCTATGCCGGCCGCTCGATGCAGGCCGAGCTGGAGGCGCTGGAAAAGGGCCTCGGCAAGCCGGCGCGGCCGGTGGTCGCCATCGTCGGCGGGGCCAAGGTCTCGACCAAGATCGACCTCCTGACCAACCTCGTCGAGAAGGTCGATGCGCTGGTCATTGGCGGCGGCATGGCCAACACCTTCCTCGCCGCGCAGGGGATCGATGTCGGCAAGTCGCTCTGCGAGCACGATCTCGCCGACACCGCGCGGCAGATCATGGCCAAGGCGAAGGAGACGGGCTGCGCCGTCGTACTGCCGACCGACGCGGTGGTGGCGAAGGAATTCAAGGCCAATGCCGCGAACGAGACCGTGCCGGCCGGCGCGGTTCCCGCTGACGGCATGATCCTCGATGTCGGCCCCGAGACCGTCGAGGCGGTGAAGGGCTGGATCGCCAAGGCGCGGACGCTGGTGTGGAACGGCCCGCTCGGCGCGTTCGAGATCGCGCCGTTCGACCGCGCGACCGTCGCGGCGGCCGCGTTCGCGGCCGGGCGGACGAAGGAAGGCAAGCTCGTCTCCGTCGCCGGCGGCGGCGACACGGTGGCGGCGCTCAACCACGCGGATGTTGCCGACGACTTCACCTATGTCTCGACCGCCGGAGGCGCCTTCCTCGAATGGATGGAAGGCAAGGAACTGCCCGGCGTCGCCGCGCTCTCGAAGTAGGGGGCGGACGGGAACGGCGGCCGCCGCGGCAAATCCGCGCGGCCGTTTACCCTCTTAAACATTTGAAATCCTTTCAATCGATTCGACTGCGCGCCTCGCATTCCGTTCGCGGGCCGCTTCTGCTAAGCGGCCATCAACCACGGACAAGGAGGCAGATAATGAGCGAGCGTCTCAAGGACATCGTGACCGCAATGGCCGAGCAGGCCACGAACAAGGACGGCTTCATCGCCGCGCTCGACCAGTCGGGCGGCTCCACGCCCAAGGCGCTCAAGCTCTACGGCGTCGATGAAAGCGCCTGGTCGGACGATGCCGGGATGTTCGATCTCATCCACGCGATGCGCGCGCGGATCATCAAGTCGCCCGCCTTCACCGGCGACAAGGTGATGGGCGCGATCCTGTTCGAGCAGACCATGGACCGCGACATCGACGGCACGCCGACGGCGCAGTATCTGTGGGAGAAGCGCGGCGTCGTGCCGTTCCTCAAAGTCGACAAGGGCCTCGCCGAGGAAAAGGACGGCGTCAAGCTGATGAAGCCGATGCCCGACCTCGACGCGCTGCTGGAGCGCGCCGTCGCCAAGGGCGTCTTCGGCACCAAGATGCGCTCGGTGATCGACGCGGCGAACCCAGCAGGAATCGCGGCCAACGTCGCCCAGCAGTTCGAGGTGGCGAAGCAGATCCTCGGCCACGGCCTCGTGCCGATCATCGAGCCGGAGGTGACGATCTCCATTCCCGACAAGGCCGAGGCGGAGGATATCCTGCTCGCCGAGATCACGAAGCAGCTCGACGGCGTGCTGGCCGGCAAGAAGGTGATGCTGAAGCTGACGCTGCCGACCAAGGCCAACCTCTACAAGCCGCTGATCGACGATCCGCGCGTCATGCGCGTGGTCGCGCTGTCCGGCGGCTATTCCCGCGACGACGCCAACGCGATGCTGGCGCAGAATGCCGGCATGATCGCCAGCTTCTCGCGCGCGCTGACCGAGGGGCTTTCCGCCAAGCAGAGCGACGCCGAGTTCGACGCCGCGCTCGGCGCGGCGATCGACAGCATCTTCGAGGCGTCCCGCGCCTGACGGCATGCAAGGCCGTGCTGCGCATCATCGGCGCCGTCTGCGCTGCCCCTCATCCGGCTGCCGCCACCTTCTCCCCGTAAACGGGGAGAAGAGAGCTGTTGTCCTTGCTTTCGCCAATCGCAAGCGTCGCAAAGAGGATGTGGCGGTGCGGCCGGCATCCCTTCTCCCCGTTTACGGGGAGAAGGTGCCCGAAGGGCGGATGAGGGGCAGCGCAGGCAGCCGAAGATCGCGCTCCATCGGAGCGGATAAGACGCAATACGCTCTAGTTGCCGTGGCTCAAGAGCACGGTCAGCGAGATCGCGGCGATGGCGAACACGGCCAGCTTCCAGAAATCGCTGCGCTTCCTCAGCCCCGGCAAGCCGAGCGGCTTGATGATGTGGGCGATCATCAGCCCGACGATCAGCAGGGAAAGTATCTTGGTCATCGGCGCGGCCCGCAGCATTCCCGTTTCTTCGTCGCCCCTTTGAGCAGCAAGCTTGACTCCTGTCAAAGCGGGGCGGACCCTGCGCGCTGTAGTGATTGAAAATGATCGCTGCCGGCAGAGGAACGGCGGCGAAGCAAGGGAGGGAAAGATGGCGTCACGCTACGCTGAGGTTTACGCTGGCTGGCAGGCGGACCCCGAAGGGTTCTGGGCCGAGGCGGCAAAGGCGATAGACTGGATCTCCCCACCGACGCGGATCTTCGACGCCGACCAGGGCGTCTACGGCCGCTGGTTCGTCGACGGCATCTGCAACACCTGCTTCAACGCCGTCGACCGCCATGTGGCGGGCGGCCGCGCCGACCAGCCGGCGGTGATCTACGACAGCCCGATCACCGGCAGGAAACGGAGCTGGACCTATGCCGAGCTGAAGGACGAGGTGGTGGCGCTCGCCGCCGTGCTGCGCGAGCAGGGCGTCGAGCAGGGCGACCGCGTCATCGTCTACATGCCGATGGTGCCGGAAGCGCTGTTCGCCATGCTGGCCTGCGCGCGCCTCGGCGCGGTGCATTCGGTGGTGTTCGGCGGCTTCGCCGCGCGCGAGCTGGCGACGCGCATCGACGATGCGAGGCCGAAGCTGATCGTTTCCGCCTCGTGCGGGCTGGAGCCGGGCCGCGTCGTCGCTTACAAGCCGTTGCTCGACGGGGCCATCGACATGGCCGCGCACAAGGTCGAGGCTTGCGTCATCCTCCAGCGGCCCGAGCATCCGTGCGATCTTATACCCGGCCGCGATGTCGACATGGGCGAGGCGGTCGCCGTCGCCAAGAAGGCCGGCAAGACGGTGGAGTGCGTTGCGCTCGCTGCCACCGACCCGCTCTACGTGCTCTACACGTCCGGCACCACGGGCCAGCCCAAGGGCGTGGTGCGCGACAATGGCGGCCACATGGTCGCGCTGAAATGGACCATGAAGAACGAGTTCGGCATCGAGCCGGGCGAGGTGTTCTGGGCGGCGAGCGACGTCGGCTGGGTGGTCGGCCATTCCTACATCGTCTATGCGCCGCTGCTGCACGGCGCGACCACCATCGTCTTCGAGGGCAAGCCGGTCGGCACGCCCGACGCCGGCACCTTCTGGCGGGTGATCGCCGAGCACGGCGTTTCGGCGCTGTTCACCGCGCCGACCGCCTTCCGCGCCATCAAGGGGCAGGACCCCAAGGGCGAGTTCGTCCGCAAATACGACTTGTCCCGCTTCCGCACCCTGTTCCTCGCCGGCGAGCGCGCCGATCCGGAGACGATCAAGTGGGCCGAGGCCCAGCTCGGCGTGCCGGTGATCGACCACTGGTGGCAGACCGAGACCGGCTATCCGATCAGCCAGAATCCGGTCGGGCTTGGGCAGCTCCCGGTCAAGTACGGCTCGCCGGCCGTGCCGATGCCGGGCTACGACGTGCGCGTGCTGGACGATGCCGGCCACGAGGTGCCGCGCGGCACGCTCGGCAACGTCGTCATCAAGCTGCCGCTGCCGCCCGGCTGCCTGCCGACGCTGTGGAACGCCGACGAGCGCTTCCGCTCGGCCTATCTCAACGAGTTCCCCGGCTACTACAAGACGGCGGACGCCGGCTACATCGACGACGACAACTACCTCTTCATCATGGCCCGCACCGACGACATCATCAACGTCGCCGGCCATCGCCTGTCGACCGGGGCGATGGAGGAGGTGGTGGCCGAGCATCCGGACGTCGCCGAATGTGCCGTCGTCGGCATGCACGACGGCATGAAGGGGCAGATCCCGCTCGGCTTCGTCGTGCTCAACGCCGGCGTCGCGCGTGAGCAGGCCGACATCGAGAAGGAAGTGATCGCGCTGGTGCGCGACAAGATCGGGCCGGTCGCGGCCTTCAAGTCGGTGGTGACGGTCAAGCGCCTGCCCAAGACACGCTCGGGCAAGATCCTGCGCGGCACGATGCAGAAGATCGCCGACCGCGAGACATGGTCGATGCCGGCCACCATCGACGACCCGGCGATCCTCGACGAGATCGGCTCGGCGCTCCAGGGCAAGGGCATCGGCGGCTGAAAAAACGAAACCGGCGCGGAACAGGTCCCGCGCCGGCCGATCGTCCGGTAATTCGGCCAGATGGAGGGTCAGTCCTCCTCGTCCTCGTCGCGCGGGGCCGACTTGAGCGAGGACAGCTTGGCGAAGACGGCGTCGGCGTCGAGCTCGCCCTCCTCCCTGTCCTCGCGCACGTCGAGGCTTTCGGTCATCGAGGCGGGCAGCAGCGTGTCGCCGGCGGGCGCGGCGGCCGGCTGGCCGCGCGAGGCGCGCTGCACCTCGAGGTCGAGGTCGATCTGCGAGCACAGGCCCAGCGTCACCGGGTCCATCGGCGTCAGGTTGGCCGCGTTCCAGTGGGTGCGGTTGCGGATCTGCTCGATGGTCGACTTGGTGGTGCCGACGAGGCGCGAGATCTGCGCGTCCTTGAGCTCGGGATGGTTCTTGACCAGCCACAGGATGGCGTTCGGCCGGTCCTGGCGCTTCGACAGCGGCGTGTAGCGCGGGGTGCGGCGCTTCGATTCCGGCACGCGCACCTTGGGCTCCGACAGCTTCAGCCGATGCTCGGGATCGGCCTCGCCTTTGGCGATCTCGTCGCGCGAGAGCTGGCCGGTGATGACCGGATCGAGGCCCTTGATGCCCTGCGCCGCCTCGCCGTCGGCGATCGCCTTCACTTCCAGCGGGTGCAGCTTGCAGAAATGGGCGATCTGGTCGAAGGAAAGCGCGGTGTTGTCGACCAGCCAGACGGCGGTCGCCTTGGGCATGAGCAGCGTGTTGGCCATAAGATAAAGTCCTCTCGTTCGCCCGCGTCCCTGTCGCGGGCGGTGGGCAATGCCACCGATATGGGAAAATCGCGGCAGATATAGTCCGATTTGCGCCCGCCCGCAACGAAAAGCGCAACGCGCCGTGCGCAATCTACTCCCTGTCTGCCCCGTCCCGCCGTTCGAAGCGCAGGATGCCGGCGATGCGCGAGCCGCCGCCGGCCGGATCGTCGCTCGGGTGGACGACGCCGTCGGTGACCACGATCTCGGCGAAATCGAACGGGCTGACGCCGTCGAGGCAGGCGGCGTTGATGCCGTATTCGTTGGGGTTCGAGCGGCGGCGGTGGTGGGTGTAGATGCCGCAGCGCGAGCAGAAATAATGTAGCGCCGTGCCGGTGTTGAAGCGGTAGAGCGTCAGGGCGTCCGCGCCTTCGATGAGGGTGAAACCGTCGAGCGGGGCGGACACCGCGACCGCGCCGCGCATCCGGCAATAGGAGCAGGTGCAGCGCCTTGCCGTGTGCAGGCCGTCGCTCAGCCGGACGCGAAACCGCACCGCCCGGCAATGGCAGGCGCCGCCGATCTCGTCGATGTCGAAATCCATCTCTTCTTCCCCGAAAAATCGCGCGGGAGGGTACGATAGACCGGCGCGGGCCGCGGCGACAGGGGCTGCCGGATCAGGCGGCGCTGCTCATCCTGTCGGGGTCGCTGCGCACCAGTGCGGCGCGCAGCTTCTCCATCGCCCGGCTTTCGATCTGGCGCACCCGCTCCTTGGAGATGCCGAGCCGGCGGCCGAGCGCCTCGAGGGTCTCGCCCTCCTCGGAAAGCCGCCGCTCGCGGATGATCTTCAATTCGCGCGGGTTCAGGGTCGAGAGCGCCCGGTCGAGCCAGTGCCGGCGGCGCTCGCCGTCGATGGTGCGGGCGACGACCTCCTCGGGCAGCGGCGCGTCGCTGACGAGGGTGGCGGAAAGGGCCGGCCTTTCGCCGTCGGGGCCGGCGACCGGCGCGTCGAGCGAGCAGTCGGCGGCGGAGAGCCGCGCGTCCATCGCCGCGACGTCGCTGGTGCGGATGCCGAGCGCCTCGGCGATGGCGGTATGAAGCTCGTGGCGGGGGACATTGTCGCCATGCTCGCGGGCGAGCCGCGCCTTGAGCCGCCGCAGGTTGAAGAACAGCGCCTTCTGGCCTGAGGACGTGCCGCCGCGCACGATCGACCAGTTGCGCAGGATGAAGTCCTGCATCGAGGCGCGCACCCACCATGCCGCATAGGTCGAGAACCGCACCTCGCGGTCGGGATCGAAGCGGGCGGCGGCTTCGAGCAGGCCGATATGGCCTTCCTGGATGAGATCGCTCGCCGACAGGCCGAAATGGCGGAAGCGGCCGGCCATGGCAACGACGAGCCGCATATGGGCGAGCGCGATACGGTTCAGCGCCTCCTGATCGCGCCGCTCCTTCCAGCGCAGCGCGAGCGCAAGCTCCTCGTCGCGCGTGAGATAGGGCGCTCTCATCGCCTGCCGGATCATGCCTCGTCTGGCCAGATCGTCCATGGCTGCCGCTCCTGCCGGCGCACCGGGCCGGTGCCCGGCGATACGCCCCACGGCGGCAATACGCGCGGAAGGGGTATTTGTTCCCTCGGCGGGCGAGGGCGGATGCGGCGAAGCGCGTTTCTTTCTGTCGGGTGGGCCTAAAGCATGTCGCGTCCTATGCGTATCATCGGCGGCGCAGCGGCCGAAGATCGGAGCGGATAAGGCGCGACATGCTTTAGAAAACGAAGAACCCGGCCGCGAGGGCCGGGTTCGATCCTGTCCGAAACTCTGCCGAAGCGCGGCTTACGCCGCTTCTTCCTGCTCGGCTTCCTCGTTGTCGGCCTTGCCGCGGCGCGGGCCCTTGCTCAGATTGGCCTCGATCAGCCGCACGGCCTCGGTGTCCGACATCTTGTTGACGGCGGCGATCTCGCGCGCCATGCGGTCGAGCGCGGCCTCGTAGAGCTGACGCTCGGAATAGGACTGCTCGGGCTGGTTCTCGGCGCGGTAGAGGTCGCGCACGACCTCGGAGATCGAGATCAGGTCGCCGGAATTGATCTTGGCGTCGTATTCCTGCGCCCGGCGCGACCACATGGTGCGCTTGACGCGGGCGCGGCCCTGCACGACCTTCAGCGCGCGGTCGACATAATCGGTCTCGGACAGCTTGCGCATGCCGATCGAGGTCGCCTTGGCGACCGGAACCTTCAGGCGCATCTTGTCCTTCTGGAAGTCGATGACGAAGAGTTCCAGCTTGTGCCCGGCAACCTCCTGCTCCTCGATGGCGACGATCTGGCCGACGCCGTGCGCCGGATAGACCACGTATTCGCCGGTCTTGAAGCCCTGCCTGGTCGCCGACTTCTTCTGCTGGTTTGCCATACGCCCTGTACTCCTTTTTGTGCCGCGCGCCGTGGCGGCGCGGGGTTACATCAGCGGCCGGAGACCCGGCCAGCCGTGGCAGAGGAGACCCGTGTGCACATGTCCGTGAAGCCGACCCGTATCTTCCGATGAACGCCGAAACCGGAAAAGGCGCACGCGCGCCGAACCGGCCCGGTTTTACCGGCCCTGAATACGTGTCAGCCTTTCAATGATTAGGACGCTTGTGCAACTGGTCGAACGCCTGCCATCGGCATGTGGTTTCTTCCTACCACAAAAAGTAGAAAGAATCAACAATTTGCCGCAGCAGCGAACAGCCGCCCCGCCGGAGAGGGCGTCGGCGGGCCGGCTCGGCCGGCGTCGGGCGCGGCGCGCGCGCCGCGAAAGTTTCAGTTTCCCTCGCCCGGCTCGGGCGAGAAGTGGTTCTCGAACTTGCCGGCGACGCCGTCCCATTCCTCCCGGTCGTCGGGCGGCTCCTTCTTCTGGGTTATGTTGGGCCAGCGCGAGGCGTATTCGGCGTTGATCTCAAGCCAGCGCTCCAGCCCGGGGTCGGTGTCGGGCTTGATGGCGTCGGCCGGACATTCGGGCTCGCACACGCCGCAGTCGATGCACTCGTCGGGGTGGATGACGAGCATGTTCTCGCCTTCGTAGAAGCAGTCCACCGGACAGACCTCGACGCAGTCCATGTACTTGCACTTGATGCAGTTGTCGGTGACGACATAGGTCATCGCGCGGCTTCCTTCCGGCCCGGCCAGAAATACGCTTGCCCGGCATTTCATTTCGCGCGGTCAGGTAACGCCTTTGCCGGCCGCGTGCAAGGGTGACGAATCCGCGCAAGCCATCCATGCAGGGCAGCCATGCAGGCCACCCATATGGGACAGGCCGGGTTCACGACGGGTCGCGGTCGCCCGCACCGGCGTCGGGGGCCTCGCCCGGTGCGCCGAGATCCTCGTAGAGCGTGCGCGCCTCCTCGGCGGGGCCGCGCCGCCCGGCCAGCGCCAGGACCCGCCAGACGAGCACCCTGCGGTCGAGCGCGATGGTCAGCACGTCGCCGGGCTTCACCGTGCGCGCGGGATCGGCGATCTTGTCGCGGTTGACGCGGACATGGCCGGCCCCGACCAGCGCGGCGGCCAGCGAACGCGACTTCACGACCCGCGCGTAGACGAGCCATTTGTCGATGCGCTGGCGTTCCTCGCCGGTCATGGGTCTCCCAATTCGGGCCTTCGCCTATTTGCCCTTCAGCTTCTCGCGCAGCGCGGCCAGCTTGGCGAAGGGCGAATCCGGGTCGATCCGCGCCGGCCGATCCTCGCGCGGGCGGCGCGGCTCACCCTGCCGCTCGTTCCGGCCCTGCCCGTCGGGACCACCATGGCCGGGGCCGCGATGCGGGGGCTTGCCCCGGTGCGGTCCCTTGTTCGGGCCGTTGTGCGATCCCTTGCGCTGCTGGCCGTCGCGCTCCGCGCGACTTTCCCTGCCCTCGGCTTTGCCCTCTCCCCTGCCTTCGCCCTTGCCGGCAAAGCGGCGCTCGAAGCGCTTGCGGCCCTGCCCGTCGCCCGCGCCGGCCTCGCGGCCTTCCTGCCTGCCGCCGCCATGCTGCGGCCTGCGGCCCTGCCCATGGCGCGGCCGGCCCTCGCTGCGGCCCGGCCGCCACAGGAGGACGGGTTTCGCCTCCTCGGCCGGCGTCTCGGCGGCGGCGTCGGTTCCCGCGGGGACGCCGGATGCGGCTTCTGCCTGCGTCGGGGCGGCTTCCGCTCCCTCAGCGGCAGCGGGCGCGGCTTCGTCCGGAGCCGGAGCGTCGGCCGCAGCGGGGCCGGTTGCCTCGCCGGCAGCCTGCGCCGCTTCTTCTTCGCCTGTGGCGTCGGCGGCGGTCGCTTCCGCCGTCTCCACAGCAGCCGGCGCTGCCTCATCCGGGGCCGATACGTCGGATGCAGCGGGTTCGGGCGTCTCATCGGCCGCCTGCACGGCCTCTTCGCCTGCGGGCGCAGCTTCCGCCGCTTCCACGGCAGTGTCCTGCCCGACGGTCTCGTCCCCGTCGCGGGCGGGGGCTTCGCTCTCGGCCGCGCTCTCTCCGGCGGCGGGCGGGGCTTCCGCGGCGGCCGCCTTCGCGGCCGCGGCGGCTTCCACCCGTGCGGCTTCGGCCGCGTCGAGGGCGCCGAGGCGGGTCTGGACCTCGGCCGCGGGCTTGGCCTCCGCGCGGTAGCCGAGGCTCTTCAGGATTTCCTCCATGTCCTCGGCGGTGGCGCCGAGGATCGACATCATCGCCGGGGTGACGAGGAAGGCCGCGCCGTCATAAGCGCCGTCCGGGCGCGCGCCGGTGCCGGCCCGCCACGACAGCGCCGGGCGGATCAGGTCGGCGAGGCGCTCGAGGATGTCGACGCGCACGGCCCGGCGGCCGAGCATGCGATAGCCGGCGAGCCGGTAGAAGGCCGGCTCGAAGCCGGGATCGACCACCAGCGAGGTGCGGCCCGAGGCGAGGGCGTTGACCACGTCGCCGAAGCCGGGCTTGTCCTTGCCGTCATGGGCGAGCGACCACAGGAGCGTCACCAGCCCGGCCGGGCCGGGCTTCAGCAGCGCCGGCGTGAAGACGTGGAACGCGCCGAAGCGAACGCCGAGCCGGCGCAGCGCCGCCCGCGCCTCCTGGTCGAGCGCCTTGACGTCGTCGGCAACGTCGCGGCGGTTGATGAGGCCGAAATTCTCGACGAGCTGGAAGGCGATGCCGCGGGCGAGGCCGGAAAGCTGGTCGGCGGCCTTCAGGTCGACGAGCGGCTTCAGCAGCGTCTCGATCTGGTAGCGCACGAAGCGTTCGGCGCGCGCGGCGACCTTGTCGCGGGCCGGGCCGGTGAGCTGCTCGTCGGCGAGCAGGATGACGCGCGGGGAAAGCGGGTCTTCGCTCGCCGTCAGCGTTGCCACCGGCGCGCCGATCCAGCGCAGGAGGCCGTCGGAGGCCAGCGCGAAATCGCCGTTGGCGGAATTGGCGAAGCGCTCGGCGCGCGCCTCGAACTCGGCGGCCAGCGCCTTCTGCGCCGCCGCCTTGACCGCCTTGGCGTCCTCGCCGCCGGCCGACTGGTCGGCGGTGAAGCGGAAGCCCTGGAGGGAGCCGACATGGTGGCCCTCGACGGTGACGTCGCCGGCCGGATCTATTTCTGCCTCAAGCATCGCGTTCTCTCTCAGGCGCCTCATGAGCACGGAAGTCCTGCGGTCTACGAAGCGTTTCGTCAATCGCTCGTGCAGGGCATCCGACAGTCTGTCCTCTATCTCGCGCGTTTTTTCCTGCCAGTGTGCCGGATCGGCCAGCCATCCGGGCCGGTGCGACACGAAAGTCCAGGTGCGGATCTGGGCGATCCGCGCCGACAGCGTGTCGATGTCGCCCTCGGTCGTGTCGGCGCGGCGCACCTGCTCGGCCATGTAGTCCTCATCGACATGGCCCTTACGGGCGAGGTCGAGATAGATCGAGCCGATGATGTCGCCGTGCTGGGCCGGGGCGATGCGGCGATAGTCGGGCAGGGCGCAGGCTTCCCACAGGAGCTCGACCCGGCGCGGCCGGTCGGCCAGCCGCACGATCTCGTCGTCGCGGGCGAGATAGTCGAGCGCGCGCGCGTCCACCGCCGGCAGGGCGCGCGTCAGCCCCTCGACGGCCGGGACGCGGTCGATGGAGCGGCGCAGCGCGTCGAGGCTGGAGAAGTCGAAGGCGGCCGTGCGCCATTGCAGCACCTTGACCGGCTCGAAATCGTGGCTCTCGATCCTCTCGACCAGCTCGTCGGGGAACGGGTCGACCTGGCCGGTGACGCCGAAGGTGCCGTCGCGCATGTGGCGGCCGGCGCGGCCTGCGATCTGGCCGAGCTCGGCCGCGGTCAGCTCGCGATACTGGAAGCCGTCGAACTTGCGGTTCTGGGCGAAGGCGACATGGTCGACGTCGAGGTTCAGGCCCATGCCGATGGCGTCGGTGGCGACGAGGTAGTCGACGTCGCCCGACTGGTAGAGCTCGACCTGGGCGTTGCGGGTGCGGGGCGAAAGGCCGCCCAGCACCACGGCCGCGCCGCCGCGCTGGCGGCGGATCA
Organism: Aquamicrobium sp.; assembly: GCF_023954335.1. NCBI lineage: Bacteria > Pseudomonadati > Pseudomonadota > Alphaproteobacteria > Hyphomicrobiales > Phyllobacteriaceae > Aquamicrobium > Aquamicrobium sp. The sequence goes on along the minus strand of NZ_JAMLIE010000003.1, from coordinate 410,208 downwards.
GCTCGGCGATGCCGTAGACCTCGTCGGCCGAGAAGGCGACGACGGCCGAGCGGCGCGGCAGCCGCGTCAGCTTCTTCGAGCCGGCATAGGCCAGATGCGACATGCGCGGCCGGGTGACGACGGAAACGCCGCGCAGCAGCTTTTCCAGGATGCCGCGCATGGTCGCCGCGCCGAGCAGCAGCGTCTCCTGCCGGCCGCGCAGGTTGAGGATGCGGTCGGTGAAGATGTGGCCGCGCTCGAGATCGGCGGCGAGCTGCACCTCGTCGATGGCGACGAAGGCGGCGTCGGTCTCGCGCGGCATCGCCTCGACCGTGCAGACGAAATAGCGCGCGCCCGCAGGCTGGATCTTCTCCTCGCCGGTGACGAGCGCGACCTTGTCGGCCCCGACCCGGGCGCAGACGCGGGCATAGACCTCGCGCGCCAGCAGCCTGAGCGGCAGGCCGATGACGCCGCTCTCATGCGCCACCAGCCGCTCGATGGCGAGATGGGTCTTGCCGGTGTTGGTGGGGCCGAGCACCGCCGTCACGTCGCGCCCGGACAGGATGAGCGGCTGGACAGACGACTGGCCAAGGGGCCGGGATGGCGGCGCATCGGGTCTTGTCGGGGTGGTCATCGTGCGGGGGCGACCCTGTGGTGCGCGTGGGATGCGCGCGGCGCGGCTGAGGCATTTTCCGCCAAGCGGGTTAGCATGGGCGGCAACCGGGCGGAAGATGGCGCCCGACAAAGGTGGTGTCAGGGGTGGCGTCAGGGAGATTTTTTCCGTGCCGCCGGGACACCGCATTAACACTCGGAACGAGTCTGGAACGAATCAGCGACGAATCACTGACTCGCCGATGTTCCTTCTCTGTTCACCGCTATATGTAGCGGTTACGGGGCAGAGTCGGACCAGATGCTGAATCGCCGTTTCCTCCCGTTCCGTCCTCGACCGCCGAGTCGTTAACCTTTGCCCCCCAAGCCTTCCGGAGGCGGCCGCGGCGTCGTGCGAAGCGGGCGGCAAGCTTAGGAATTCGTTATGGTTTTCTTTACCGTCGGTTAAGGTTTCGCTGGGCCGGGGGCCTCCGGCGTTAACTTCCCGACCAAAGGCGGAACGAATCGGCGACGAATCACTGACCGGCACCGTTTCCCGTTTCGTTCTCCACAAGATGTAGTGGTTCCCACAGCTTCTCCACAACAAGTCCACAAGCTTTCCCGGCTGATTCGCACAGGGCTTTCCGGCGTGCCGTTAACCTTTGGCCCCGATTGCAGGGTGGGAAGGCGGCTAATCGCCTGCCAGTTGCCGAAGGATGCGACTCATGCTCATGCTCGTTTCGCCCGTCTATCTTCACGGAGAATCAGCATGACAAAGCGTCTTCTGGCCGAGTTCCTCGGAACGTTCTGGCTCGTCTTCGGCGGCTGCGGCTCGGCGGTGCTTGCCGCCGCCTATCCTGAGCTCGGCATCGGCTTCGCCGGCGTGGCGCTCGCTTTCGGTCTCACCGTGCTGACCATGGCCTATGCCGTGGGCGGCATTTCCGGCGGCCACTTCAATCCGGCCGTCACGGTCGGCCTGCTCGCCGCGGGCAAGTTCGACGGCAAGGATCTCGTGCCTTACATCGTCGCCCAGCTCGTCGGCGCGGTCGTCGCCGCGCTCGCGCTCTACCTCGTCGTTTCCGGCAAGTCGGACTTCACCTCGGTGGGCGGCTTCGCCTCGAACGGCTATGGCGAGGCCTCGCCCGGCGGCTATTCGCTGACCTCGGCGCTGGTGATCGAGGTGCTGCTGACCTTCTTCTTCCTGATCGTCATCCTCGGCGCGACCAGCGGCCGGGTGCCGGCCGGCTTCGCGCCCATCGCCATCGGCCTCGCGCTGACGCTGATCCACCTGATCTCGATCCCGGTGACGAACACCTCCGTCAACCCGGCGCGCTCGACGGGCGTCGCCCTGTTCGCGGAAGGCCCGGCGCTGGCGCAGCTCTGGCTGTTCTGGGTCGCGCCCCTGATCGGCGCGGCGATCGCCGGTGTCGTCTACAAGGCGCTGCTCGACGACGAGTAAGCCCCGCGCGCGATCTCAAAAGGAAACGGCCCCTCGCGGGGCCGTTTCTGTTTGCGCCGGGTTCGCGCCGTCAGACGAAGAACTGGCCGCCATTGGCCGAGATGGTCGAGCCGGTGATGAAGCCGGCGTCGTCGGCCGCGAGGAAGACGACGATGCGGGCGATCTCCTCCGGCTCGCCGAGGCGGCCGACCGGGATCTGCGGGATGATGCGCTCGGCCAGCACCTTCTCGTCGATGGCCTTGACCATGTCGGTGCCGATATAGCCGGGGCAGATGGCGTTGACGGTGATGCCGGCGCGCGCGCCCTCCTGCGCCAGCGCCTTGGTGAAGCCGAGATCGCCGGCCTTGGCGGCCGAATAGTTGGCCTGGCCCGCCTGCCCCTTCTGGCCGTTGATCGAGGAGATGGTGATGATGCGGCCGAACTTGCGCTCGCGCATGCCGTTCCACAGCGGATGCGTCATGTTGAAGACGCCCGAAAGGTTGGTGTCGATCACCTCGCGCCACTGCTGCGGCGTCATCTTGTGGAACATGGAGTCGCGGGTGATGCCGGCATTGTTGACCAGGATGTCGACCGGGCCGAGATCGGCCTCGACCTTGGCGATCCCGGCCGCGCAGGAATCGTAGTCGGCGACCGACCATTTGTAGACCGCGATGCCGGTCTCGTCGCGGAACTTCGCCGCGGCCTCGTCATTGCCGGCATAGTTGGCGGCCACCTTGTAGCCGGCGTTCTTCAGCGCCACCGAGATCGCCGCGCCGATGCCGCGCGAGCCGCCGGTCACGAGTGCTGTTCTGGTCATGTGGGGTCCTCCTCCCGTTGGTCGGAGAGGAGCGAATAGGGAGTAGCGAATAGCGAGTACGGATTCTTCAGTCCCGCCGCGCCTGCGCCCTTCTTCCCCCTATTCGCTACTCCCTATTGGCTATTCCCTACTCACTATCTTTCCACGCACATCGCCACGCCCATGCCGCCGCCGATGCACAGCGTGCCGAGGCCCCGCTTGGCGCCGCGGCGCTTCATCTCGAACAGCAGCGTGTTGAAGATGCGCGCGCCGGAGGCGCCGATCGGGTGGCCGATGGCAATGGCGCCGCCATTGACGTTGACGATGTCCGGGTTCCAGCCCATGTCCTTGTTGACGGCGAGCGCCTGGGCGGCGAACGCTTCGTTGGCCTCGACGAGGTCGAGGTCGTCGACCTTCCAGCCGGCCTTCTCCAGCGCCTTGCGCGAGGCGGGAATCGGCCCGGTGCCCATGATCTGCGGGTCGACGCCGGCGGTGGCCCAGGAGACGATGCGCGCCAGCGGCTCGATGCCGCGCCGCGCGGCCTCCTCCTCGCTCATCAGCACCACGGCGGCCGCGCCGTCATTGATGCCGGAGGCGTTGCCGGCCGTCACCGTGCCTTCCTTGTCGAAGGCGGGGCGCAGCTTCTGCATCCCCTCCAGCGTCGCGCCGTGGCGGATGTACTCGTCGTTCTCGACCACGACGTCGCCCTTGCGGGTCTTCAGCGTGACGGGGACGATCTCGTCCCTGAAGCGGCCGGCCTTCTGCGCGGCCTCGGCCTTGTTCTGCGAGGCGACGGCGAAGGCGTCCTGCTCCTCGCGGGTCAGCTGCCACTGGCGGGCGACGTTCTCGGCCGTGTTGCCCATGTGGTAGCCGTAGAAGGCGTCGGTCAGCCCGTCCTTGATCATCGAATCGATCATCTTGAAGTCGCCCATCTTCACGCCGCCGCGCAGATGCGCGACATGGGGGGCGAGCGACATCGATTCCTGCCCGCCGGCGACGATGATCTTTGCGTCGCCGGTCTGGATCTGCTGCATGCCGATGGCGACGGCACGCAGGCCCGAGCCGCAGAGCTGGTTCAGGCCCCAGGCGGTCTTCTCGTCGGGGATGCCGGCGCCGCGGGCGGCCTGGCGGGCCGGGTTCTGGCCCTGGCCGGCGGAGAGGATCTGGCCCATCACCACCTCGTCCACCTCGGCGCCGTCGACGCCGGCGCGGGCCAGCGCCTCCCTGATGGCGACCGCGCCCAGCACATGGGCGGGCGTGTCGGCGAACGCGCCGTTGAACGAGCCGACGGGCGTGCGCGTCGCGCTGGCGACGACGATGGCGGAAGCGGACATGGACTTTCCCTCGCGATCCTGAATTGACGGGTTCCGTTCTGGTGACTCCGATCTTGCCGTTTCCCCGGCCCAAGTCAAACCGGAAAATAGCAGTTGCAGCATAAGTGCGGCGGCGCACAAAGCGCTTTCAATTCCTGCCGGTTTGAGCATATCCTGCCATTTGGTCCGGGGAGGCCCAAGGTCAGGACCTGCTTACGTTTGATGCCCGCAGTCCAGGAGGTGATGGATGTCCACGAAAGACGATCCGGTGATTATCAAGAAATATGCCAATCGCCGCCTCTACAATACCGGGACGAGCACATACGTCACCTTGGAAGATCTTGCCGAGATGGTCCGCAAGGGCGAGGACTTCACCGTCCAGGACGCCAAGAGCGGCGAGGACATCACCCACCCGGTCCTGACCCAGATCATCTTCGAGCTGGAGAACCGCGAGGGGCAGAACATGCTGCCCATCCCGTTCCTGCGCCAGCTCATCTCCTTCTACGGCGACCAGATGCAGATGGTGGTGCCGAGCTATCTCGAGCAGTCGATGATCGCCTTCGCCAAGGAGCAGGAGCGCTTCCGCGAGCAGATGAAGAACGCCATGGGCGGCATCGGCAAGTCGCCGATGGACGTGATGAAGATGGCGACGCCGATGAAGGCGCTCGAGGAGCAGACCAAGCGCAACATCGAGCTGTTCCAGAACGCGATGCGCATGTTCACGCCCTTCCCGCCGGCCGGAGAGGCCCCGGCCGCCGGCGCCAGCGAGGAGGATGCGCCCGAGGAGCGGGACGACGACCTCCAGGACCTCAAGGAGCAGATCGCGGCGATGCAGCGGCGGCTCGACAAGATGGGCAAGGGGTGAAGCCCCGCCGGCCGGGTTTGGCGCCGTCATGCCGCCGCGCCTGTCGCGCGCCCTCGCCGTCTTCCTGATCTATCTTTTCGCCGGCCCGCTGTTCGGTGCGCTCACCTTCGGCATCCTGATCACGATTGCCATGGCGTTCTCGCAGCCGGGTCTCGGCCTCACCATGCTCTACGCATCGATCCTGTTATTTCCGATCGCCTATCTCGTCGGCGGCATACAAGCCGCCGCGGTCGGTGCGGCGGCGGCCCTTGCCACATGGCGGCGCGGCGCGGCGCCGCTATGGCTGCCGCTCGGCGTGGCGCTGGTCGCGGCCGGTTTCCATGTCGCCCGTGTTCATGAGAACGCGAGCGACAGCCTGATCCTCGTCGCCGTGCATGTCGTTTCCGCGTCGGCCTGCTGGCTCGCCGCACGCCGGATCTGAAGGCGGGTTTCACCAGTCCCTCGCTCGGCCCATCGCCAAGCTCCTCGCCGTGCATGTCGTTTCGGCGTGGGTGCCGGCTACCGACGCCTTGATCGTCCGGCCGACGTCATTAAGAGCGCCTTAATCGGATTGCTTCATTTTTCATCGAAGTATTGCGTGAGAGTGGGGCAATGTCTTTCACCGTAACCCGTGCCTATATGCGCGGCCGTCTCCTTTTCATCATGAGCGGCTTCCTGCTGGCCGTCACCGTCGGCGCGGGCTTCATCAGCTGGCAGGCCAGCCAGGCGCGCAACAACGCCGCGTTCGGCGCGGTTCTCGACGCGATGAGCCAGGCGACGGGCGACGTCATCTACCATGCGCTCACCCTCGACCAGATACGCCTGAAGGGCGAGATCGTCCGCGAGAAGGCCAAGGCGGCGCTGCGCGGCGGCGACCATGCCGCCCCCCCGATCCAGCAATCGGCCGACCCCGCGCCCGAGGACATGCCGGCGGCCACCGCCGAGGCGAGGGAGAGGCTGCGCGCCGCGATCGAGCGGCTGGAGCGATCCTACCGTGCCTTCGGCGTCGCCGCCGACGGCGACGTCCAGACCGGGGAGAGCCAGCGCATCACCGGCGGGGACGCTTCGGAGCAGGCCGTCGGCGAGGGCGACGACGCGCTTTCCTCGCTGCTCGGCGCGATCTCCGGCATGCGCGTTCCCGAGCCGCTGGTGCGGCTGTGGCGCGGCGAGGCGGGCAGCGGCGCCCTCAAGCGCGACATCCAGGAGGTGGTGACGCTGGCCAACCGGCTCGACCTCTTCCACGACCACTCCTCGAAAGTGGCGCAGCGGGTGTTCGCCGGCCTCAACGACCTCGCCAACGAGCGGGTCCGCCCCAATCTCGACGCGACGGCCGCCGGCTTGCGCGACGACATGATCCGCAGCTACGACCGGCTGCGCGGCGTCCTCGTCGCCGTCGCGGTCGCCATCTTCCTGATCGGCGTCGGGACGACGCTGTCGATCTTCCTGCCGATGATGCGCAAGATCGCCGTGGCGCAGGACGATCTGAAGGCCGCCAACGCCTCGATGGAGGCGGCGCGCGTGAAGGCCGAATCCGCCGACCGGGCGAAGTCGGAATTCCTCGCCAATATGAGCCACGAGATCAGGACGCCGATGAACGGCGTCCTCGGCATGGCCGAGCTTCTGGTGCGTACCGACCTCGACACGCGCCAGCGCACCTTCGCCGACGTGATCCTGAAATCGGGCACCGCGCTGCTCACCATCATCAACGACATCCTCGACTTCTCCAAGATCGACGCCGGGCAGCTCAGCCTCGATCCGGCGCCGTTCCGTCTCGGCGAGGCGATCGAGGACGTGGCGACGCTGGTCTCCTCGCGCGCGGTCGAGAAGGACCTCGAACTGATCGTGCGCGTCGATCCCGAGCTGCCGGCCTGCGTCGTCGGCGATGTCGGCCGCATCCGCCAGATCGTCACCAACCTCGTCGGCAACGGTGTCAAGTTCACCGAGCGCGGCCACGTGCTGGTCAATGTCGGCGGCCATGTCGAGGACGGCGCGGCGCATGTCACCGTCAAGGTGGAAGACACCGGCATCGGCATTCCCGAGGCGATGCTGGACAGGGTGTTCGAGAAGTTCAGCCAGGTCGATTCGTCGTCGACCCGCCGTCACGAAGGCACGGGCCTCGGGCTCGCCATCGCCTCGCGGCTGGTGTCGCTGATGGGCGGAACGATGGGCGTCGACAGCGCGCTCGGCAAGGGCTCGACGTTCTGGTTCTCGGTGCCGCTCGCCGTTCACGAGGACACCGAGCCGGCCAAGCCCGTTCCCGTCGACGTCTCGGGCGCGCGCGTCCTCGTCATCGACGACAATGCGGTCAACCGCAACATCCTCACCGAGCAGCTGCGCAGCTGGCACTTCGACTGCGCGGCGGCGGATAACGGCGAGGTGGGCCTTGCCTTCCTCGACCGCGCGGCCGAGCTGAAGGCGAGCGTCGACTGCATCATCCTCGATTACCAGATGCCCGGCATCAACGGCCTCGAGGTCGCCCGGCGCATCGCCGCCAACCCGGCGACGCGGCACATACCCGTCCTGCTGCTGACGTCGGTGGACCATGCCGTGACCGGCCAGGTCGGCGCGGAAACGGGCGTCAGCGCCCATCTGAACAAGCCCGCCCGCTCGTCCGTGCTGTTGGAAACGCTGGTCATGCTGATGCAGGGCGCACGCGCCGTGCCGCACGCCGAGCCCACGCCGCTCCGGCCGGCGGCGAGGCCGGCCCCGGCGCCGGTCGCTGCCGCTCCCGCCTCGCGCGGCCAGCCGCTCGACGTGCTGGTCGCCGAGGACAACGAGGTCAACCAGCTCGTGTTCAGCCAGATTCTCGACGGGCTCGGCCTCAACTACCGCATCGCCTCGAACGGGCGCATCGCCACCGAGCTCTACCGCGCCCACAGGCCGCGGCTGATCCTGATGGACGTGTCGATGCCGGAGATGAACGGCTACGAGGCGACGCGGACGATCCGGCGCGAGGAAGAGGGCACCGGCCGGCACACGCCTATCATCGGCGTCACCGCCCACGCGCTGAAGGGCGACCGCGAGAAATGCCTCGAGGCGGGCATGGACGACTACCTGCCCAAGCCGATCTCGCCCAACAAGCTGGCGGCCAAGGTCGATGCCTGGACCGCGGGCAAGGCGAGACCGGCGCTGATCGCGTGAGGCCTCCCCCACCCCCTGGGGCCAGCGGGCGCGGCGGCGAATGCCGCCCCGCCGCACTATCCGTTGGTCTTGGCCGGGTTCATGCCCCGGGCAGGCGCGGCGGGATAGCGGACCGCGCGGCCGCCGAAGCGGCGCAGGAACTGCGTCGCCGGCTTCTCGACCGTGACATGCGCCGCGAAGGCGACAGCGAGCGACAGCACGACGATCGCCGTCGAGGCGGCGAGCCCGGGCTCGATCAGCCGGTAGATCACCGAGATGACGAGGCCGTGCAGCAGATAGAGCGCGTATGAGGCGTCGCCGATCTTCTCGACCGGCGCCAGCAGCCGCTGCGGCCACGCGCCGGCCTTCTCGAGGGTGAGGCACCCTGCGACGACCAGGAAGGACGGGACGCCCCATATCAGCACCCGCCACAGGCCGGCGGGATCGCCGCCGCCGGCAGCCGCGAGCGCGAAGCCGGTGAGGGAGAGGACGATGAGGGGCACGGCGTATTCACGGCGCGGCAGCACCATCCGCGCAAGGAGGAGGCCGGCGAGGAACTCGAGCAGCAGCGGCGACATCCAACTCTGCGCGACCGGTGTGCGCAGGTCGAGGACGAGGCCGGCGAGCGTCATCGCGCCGAGGACGACCGCGGTGACGGCGACGGGCGCGCGCAGCGCCAGCCCGAGGGCGAAGACGGCGTAGAAGAACATCTCCATGTTCAGCGTCCAGCCGACGACGACGAGCGGCGCGACCTCGCCCGCCTCGTTGAAATAGGGGATGAACAGCAGCGACATCCACAATTGCTCGGGCGTGAAGCTGAAGGACGAGAACACGCCCGCCATCGCCCCGACGCACATCAGCAACGTGACGGCCCAATAGAGCGGCACGATGCGCACGATACGGTGATAGAGGAAACGCTGCGGCGGCACGTCGTTGCCGAACGTCCCCATGATAAAGCCGGATATGACAAAGAAAAGATCAACGCCGGCCGCGCCGACGACGAACGGCGCGCCGACGATGTGAAAGGCAAGAACAGCGAGTGCGGCGACCGCGCGGATGAACTGGATGGATTTAATTTTAATCAAAATTTATCCCTCTCGTACTCATAAAATTTATATCTGTGCTTTTTCTCGCGAGATAACGGTTCCTTAAGAATAGGTTAACGCGCGGCCGCAAATGCCGGCCGTTGGCGCGGCGCGGTCGCGTGCGCTGCGATCCGGCGCGTTCTCGGGGGCGGAGAATTGGAAAAAAGGGATTGCCGCGATCAGCTATCGCGTGCGCGCCTTATGTGCATCATCGGCACCGCCTGGCGCTGCCCCTCATCCGGCTGCCGCCACCTTCTCCCCGTGAACGGGGAGAAGAGAGCTGCCGTTCTTGCTTTCGCCAATAGCATGCGTGGCAGGAGAAACTGCGAGGATTGCGGCCGGCAATCCTTCTCCCCGTTCACGGGGAGAAGGTGCCCGAAGGGCGGATGAGGGGCGGCGCGGGCGCTCGAAGATCACGCTCCGCCGGAGCGGACAGGACGCGATACGCAGACGACCGACAAAGGCGGCGACCGGGTGGCCCGGCGCGCCGTTCCTTCAATCAGTTCAGGGCTGAACGGGTAGCCTTACTCGGCCGCCTGCTTGGCGCCGGCGCCGAAGCGGCGCTCGATATAGTCGGCGAGCATCACCTGGAACTCGCCGGCGATGTCGAGGCCGCGCAGGGTCGCGGCCTTGCGGCCGTCGATGAACACCGGGGCGGCCGGCGTCTCGCCGGTGCCGGGCAGCGAGATGCCGATGTCGGCGTGCTTGGATTCGCCCGGCCCGTTGACGATGCAGCCCATCACCGCGACCTTCAGCTCCTCGACGCCGGGATATTTCTCGCGCCACACCGGCATGTTGCGGCGAAGGTCTTCCTCGATGTTGGCGGCGAGCTCCTGGAACACGGTCGAGGTGGTGCGGCCGCAGCCGGGGCAGGCCGCCACCACCGGCAGGAACTGGCGGAAGCCCATGGTCTGGAGCAGCTCCTGCGCCACCTGCACCTCGCGGGTGCGGTCGCCGCCGGGCTCCGGGGTCAGCGAGATGCGGATCGTGTCGCCGATGCCCTGCTGGAGCAGGATGCCCATCGCCGCCGACGAGGCGACGATGCCCTTCGAGCCCATGCCGGCCTCGGTGAGGCCGAGATGCAGCGCATGGTCGGAGCGCTTGGCCAGCTCGATATAGACGGCGATCAGGTCCTGGACCTGGCTGACCTTGGCCGAAAGGATGATCTTGTCGCGCGGCAGGCCGATCTCCTCGGCCATGGCGGCCGAGATCAGCGCCGACTGGACGATGGCCTCGCGCGTCACCTCGCGCGCGGTCAGCGGCGAGCCGGCGGACTGGTTCTCGTCCATCAGCCGCGTCAGCAGCTCCTGGTCGAGCGAGCCCCAGTTGACGCCGATGCGCACCGGCTTGCCGTAGCGGATCGCCGTCTCGACGATGGCGCCGAACTGGAGGTCCTTCTTCTCCTTGAAGCCGACATTGCCGGGGTTGATGCGGTACTTCGCCAGCGCCTCGGCGCAGGCCGGATGGTCGGCGAGCAGCTTGTGGCCGATATAGTGGAAGTCGCCGACCAGCGGCACGTCGATGCCGAGCCTGAGCAGCCGCTCGTGGACGCGGGGCACGGCGGCGGCTGATTCGTCGCGGTCGACGGTGACGCGCACGATCTCGGAGCCGGCGCGGTGGAGCGCGGCGACCTGCGCCACGGTGGCGTCGACATCCGCCGTGTCGGTGTTGGTCATCGACTGGACGACGACGGGCGCGTCGCCGCCGACCATGACGCCGCCCACGCACACGCCAACCGTGCGGTGGCGGGAAAGCGGGCGGTCTAGAAAGGGCTGGTCCGGGGTCAAGGTCGTGCCTGCGTGTGATGCGGTCATCTACCGCTTTTCGCCCTTCTAGCACAATCGGGCAAATGGGGCATGACAAAGACGGGTGAAGGAGGCGCATCGCGCCGGCATGGTGGAACTACCACCCCCGATTGGCATTTATGTTGCATCGCAATATAAATGCCGCGGCAACCAGAGCGGAGAATTCGACAAAATGCTGACAGGACAGACCGCCATCGTCACCGGCTCCACCTCCGGCATCGGGCTCGGCATCGCGGAGAAGCTGGCCGCAAAGGGGGCGAACGTCGTCGTCAATTCCTATTCGGACAAGACGGAAGACCATGCCATCGCCGCCGGCATCGCCTCGCGGCACGGCGTCGAGGCGGTCTACGTCAAGGCCGACATGGCGAAACCGGACGAATGCCGCGACCTCGTGGAGCAGGCGGCGGTGCGCTTCGGCCGCCTCGACATCCTCGTCAACAATGCCGGCATCCAGCATGTCGCGGCGGTGGAGGATTTCCCCGTCGAGCGCTGGAACGCGATCATCGCCATCAACCTGTCGTCGGCCTTCCACACCATCGCGGCGGCGGTGCCGCACATGAAGGCGGCGGGCTACGGGCGCATCGTCAACATCGCCTCGGCGCACGGCCTGCGCGCCTCGCCGTACAAGGCGGCCTATGTCTCGGCCAAGCACGGCGTCGTCGGCCTGACCAAGACCGTGGCGCTCGAGCTCGCCGGCAAGGGCGTGACCTGCAACGCGGTGTGCCCCGGCTTCGTGCTGACGCCGCTGGTCGAGACGCAGATCGCCGACCGGGCGAAGGAAACCGGCCTCGACCGCGAGACGGTCATCCGCGAGATCATCCTCGAGAAGCAGCCCTCCAAGCAGTTCGCCACCGTCGAGGAGATCGCGGCCGCGACTGCCTTCCTCGCCTCGAAGGATGCCGCCCAGATCACCGGGACGACGCTTTCGGTCGACGGCGGCTGGACCGCGCAGTAGACCTCGATGGCCAGGGCGCAGAACGGCAACGGGGCGGACACCGCGGCGACGAAGCCGGTCAACATCGCGCTCCAGGGCGGCGGCTCGCACGGCGCCTTCACCTGGGGCGTGCTCGACCGGCTGCTGGAGGACGGCCGGCTCGACTTCGCCGCCATCTCGGGCACCAGCGCCGGCGCCATGAACGCGGTGGCGCTGGCCGACGGCTTTTCGCGCGGCGGGCGCGACGGGGCGCGCGAAAAACTTCACGACTTCTGGCGCGCCGTCGCCCGCAAGGGTCGGTTCAGCCCGGTGCAGCGCACGCCGTGGGACGTCGTCTGGGGCAACTGGTCGGTCGAGAACACGCCGGGCTATCTGTGGTTCGATGCCCTGTCGCGGGTTCTGTCGCCCTACGCGACCAACCCCTTGAACCACAATCCGCTGCGCGAGGTGGTGGAGGCCGAGATCGACTTCGAGCGGGTGCGCGCCTGCACCTTGACGAAGCTGTTCGTCTCGGCCACCAATGTCGAGACCGGCCAGCTGCGCGTCTTCGAGACGCAGGAGATCACGGCGGACGTGGTGATGGCCTCGGCATGCCTGCCGCAGCTCTTCCACGCGGTCGAGATCGACGGCACGCCCTACTGGGACGGCGGCTATGGCGGCAATCCCGCGCTCTATCCGTTCTTCTACGCCACGCCGGTCGAGGACGTGCTGCTCGTCCAGATCAACCCGGTGCTGCGCGAGGGCGCGCCGCGCTCGGCGCGCGAGATCCAGAACCGCATCGACGAGATCACCTTCAATGCCGGGCTGATGCGCGAGTTCCGCGCCATCGCCTTCGTCAACGAGCTGATCGCCAGCGGTCGCATCGATGCCGCGCATTACCGCAACATCCGCATGCACCGCATCGACGCCGACGAGGCGCTGGAGGACCTTTCCGCCTCCTCCAAGGTCAATGCCGAATGGGCGTTCCTCGAATATCTGCGCGACCTCGGCCGCTCGGCGGCCGAGGACTGGCTGGCCGAGCATTTCGAGGCGGTCGGCAGCCATGCCACGCTCGACATCTCGCACGAGCTCGCGCCGGGCCTTGCCGCCGAGGCGCGGAAAAAGCCGGGGCGGCGGGTGCGCGAGTTCCTCGCCGCGCGGCCTCGCCCGCGAGGATAGAGCGCGCGGCCGGACGGCGGGGCCGGCTTTTCCGCCTATATCGCGCCGCAAAAGTGATGTAGGAGGAGCCACCCTCACCCTGCGGGCGAATGGCGGGCGGGTGAACGGCGGATTGAACAGAACGCGCCGCGTTCCCATATCGTCCGTGTTTGCCGGAGCTTTCGGCATGGGCGGCTCACTGGATATCGAACATGCCGAAGATCAAGCTTCACAAGGTTGCGGCGATCGCCGTTCTGATCGCCACCGGCGCGTGGGTCGCGACGGGCGAGTTCTCCTCGGTCGGCAGCGCCGCCGACGAGGCCGCGCCGCAGCAGCCGGCCGATCGGGCCGAGCAGCCGGCAGCGCCGCTGCGCACCGTCGGCGTGGTCAACCCGCCGCGCATCCGGCATTCGCGGGCGATCCGGCTTTCCGGCTCGACTGACGCCGACAAGCGCGCCGTGCTGGCGACGCGCGCGGCCGGCGTCGTCGAGGAGCTGCCGTTCGAGCAGGGCGATGCGGTCAAGCGCGGCGACCTGATCGCCAAGCTGCAGGACGAGGGCAAGGAGGCGGCGGTGGAGACCGCGCGCACGCTGCTGGCCCAGCGCGAGGCCGAGGCGACGGCCGCCCGCCGGCTCGCCGAGCGCGGCAGCCTGCCCAAGCTCCAGCTCGACGGCGTGCTGTCGGCGCTCGCCGCCGCCCGCGCCCAGTTCGACGCCGCCGTGGCCGACCTCGACCGCAACATCGTGCGCGCGCCCTTCGACGGCACGATCGACAAGGTCGACGCCGAGCTCGGCGGCTCGCTCAGCACGGGCGCGCCCGTCGCCACCATCCTGTCGCTCGATCCGATCCTCGCCCGCGGCGAGGTCTCCGAGCGCGACCTTGGCCACGTCAAGCCGGGCGACAAGGCGCGCGTGCGCCTCGTCAGCGGCGAGGAGGCCGAAGGCACCATCCGCTACATCAGCCGCGACGCGACGCCGGCGACGCGCACCTTCCGCGTCGAGGTCGCAGTGCCCAACGCCGACGGGCGCATCCCGTCGGGCATGACGGCCGAGGTGACGCTGCTCGCCGAGCCGGTGGAGGCGACGGTGCTGCCGCGTTCGGTGGTGACGCTGAGCAATGACGGCGATCTCGGCATCCGCGCCGTCGACGCCGAGAATAAGGTGGTGTTCTACCCCATCGACCTCGTCGACGACATGCAGGGCGGGCTGGTGCTCGGCGGCATCCCGGCCGACGTGCGCATCATCGTCGCCGGCCAGGAGCTGATCTCGGACGGCGACACCGTCAACCCGGTCGCGGCCGACCCCGAGACGGTCGACAAGCTGGTCGGGGAAGCGGCAGGCGGGACGAACTAGGCCATGGATATCGTCAAGCTCGCCATCAACAACGCACGGCTGACGATCACCACGCTCGTCTTCCTTATGATCATGGGCGCGATGTCGTACCTGTCGATCCCGAAGGAGGCCGAGCCCGACGTTCCCGTCCCGATCATCTATGCCAGCCTGACCTATCAGGGCATCTCGCCGGAGGATTCGGAACGCCTCCTGCTGCGCCCCGTCGAGACGCGGTTGAAGACCATCAAGGGCGTCAAGGAGATGCGCTCGGCCGCCTATCAGGGCGGCGGCTACGTGCTGCTCGAGTTCGACCCGTCGACGGACCTGAAGACCGCGCTCGACGACACCCGCAACGGGGTCGACACGGCCAGGCAGGACCTGCCGCAGGGCGCGGACGAGCCGAGCGTCCACGAGGTCAACATCTCCGAGTTCCCCGTTCTTGTCGTCACCCTGTCCGGCCACGTGCCGGAGCGCGTGCTGACGGCGGCGGCGCGCCAGCTGCGCGACCGCATCGAGGAGGTGCCGGGCGTGCTCGAGGGCGTGCTGCAGGGCGCGCGCGACGATCTGGTCGAGGTCGTCATCGACCCGATGAAGCTGACTTCCTACGGGCTGAAGCTCGATGATTTGCTCGACGGCATGAACGCCTCGAACAGCCTCGTCGCCGCCGGCGCGCTGCAGGGCAGCGAGGGCAAGTACGCGGTCAAGGTGCCGGCGCTGATCGAGACGGTCGAGGACGTCGCCAACCTGCCGATCCTCGCCGGCCGCAACGCCATCGTGCGCGCGCAGGACCTCGCCACCGTGCGCTCGACCCATGCCGATGCCGAGACGATCACCCGGCTCGACGGCAAGCCGGCCATCGCCATCGAGGTCAAGAAGCGCACCGGCGCCAACCTCGTCGATGCGGTGGAGGAGGTGAAGCGGATCGCCGACGCCTTCCAGAAGACGCTGCCCGAGGGCATGACCGTCACCTACACGCAGGACAAGTCGGTCTTCATCAACCAACTTCTCGGCGAGCTGCAGAACCATGTGCTGATCGCCGTCATCCTCGTCTTCATCGTCATCCTCTACGCGCTGTCGGGCCGCTCGTCGCTGCTGATCGGCCTCGCCATCCCGTCTTCGTTCCTGATGGGCATCCTGCTGCTCGCGCTGATGGGCTTCACGATCAACATGATCGTGCTGTTCAGCCTGATCCTCGCCGTCGGCATGCTGGTGGACGACGCCATCATCGTGGTCGAATTCGCCGAGCGGCGCATGTCGGAGGGCATGCCGCGCGAGGCCGCGTTCGAGCTCGCCGCCAAGCGCATGGCCGGGCCGGTGGCCGCCGCGACGCTGACGCGCATCGCCGCCTTCTCGCCGCTGCTGTTCTGGCCCGGCCTGGTCGGCGACTTCATGAAGTACCTGCCGATCACGCTGATCGTCACGCTCGCCGCCTCGATGCTCTACGCGCTGGTCTTCACCCCGACGCTCGGGGCGAAGTTCGCCAAGGCGCATGTCCATGAAGAGGGCGAATTGCGCGACGGCTGGTACATGGCCGTGGTCAAGCAGGCGGTGCGCTTCCCGAAGACGGTGCTGATGCTGGCGCTCGGCCTGCTCGTCGGCGTCATGTACGCCTATTCGCATTACGGCAAGGGCGTCGAGTTCTTCCCCAATGTCGAGCCGGATTACGGCCTGCTCTACGTCCATGCGCGCGGCAACCTCTCGCTCGCCGAGATGGATGCGGCCACCCGCAAGGCCGAGGACAGGCTGCTCGGCTGGCCGGGCATCGAATCCGTCTACACCCGCGTCGGCCAGGTGCGCGGCGCGCAGGACATTCCCGAGGACGTCGTCGGCGTCATCCAGTACGAGTTCGTCGACTGGCGCGAGCGCAAGCCCGCGCACGAGATCCTCGACGATCTGCGCGCCGTCATGGCCGGCATTCCCGGCGTCGACGTCGAGGTGCGTGTGCCGGATGCCGGCCCGCCGACCGGCAAGCCGGTCCAGGTCCGTGTCTCGGCGGCCGATCCGCAGGGGCTGGACGATCATGCCCGCGCCGTCGCCGCCCGGCTCGGCGAGATCCCCGGCGTCATCGACATTTCCGACGGCCTGCCGCCGCCCGGCGTCGACTGGGCGCTCAACATCGACCGGACCAAGGCCGCCCAGCACGGCATCAGCCCGATCGGCGTCGGCGTCGTCGTGCAGCTCGTCACCTCGGGTCTCAAGCTGACCGACTACCGCCCGGCCGGCGCGGACGACGCGGTCGACATCCGTCTGCGCCTGCCCGAGGATCGCCGCACGCTGTCGACGCTCGACGAGTTGCGCATCGAGACGCCGCTCGGCTCGGTGCCGATCTCCAACTTCGTCACCCGCAAGCCCGAGCCGCGCACCGGCATCCTGAACCGCATCGACGGCGAGCGCACTGTGGTGGTGCAGGCCAACGTCGCCTCCGGCTTCCAGGTCTCGGCCGTGCAGGCGCAGGTGCAGGAGGCGGTCGGCGGCATGGACCTCGGCAGCGCGACGTGGAAGCTCGCCGGCTCCAGCCAGGAGAGCGACGACGCCAGCGCCTTCCTCGCCAACGCCTTCGGCGCGGCGATCTTCCTGATCTTCATCGTGCTGCTCGCCCAGTTCAACAAGTTCACCAGCGTCTTCCTCGTCCTGATGACGGTGGTGATGTCGACGATCGGCGTGTTCCTCGGCCTGCTGCTCACCGGCCAGGCCTTCGGCATCATCATGTCGGGCATCGGCGTCATCGCGCTGGCCGGCGTGGTGGTCAACAACAACATCGTGCTGATCGACACCTACGACCGGCTGCGCCACGAGGGCTGGAACAAGCTCGACGCCGTGCTCCAGACCTGCCGCGAGCGCGCCCGCCCGGTGGTGCTGACGGCTGCCGCCGCCATCCTCGGCGTGCTGCCGATCGCGCTCGGCCTCGGGCTGGAGCTGTTCCACCACGAGACGACGATCAACGCGCCGTCGACCCAGTGGTGGATCTCGCTGTCCTCGGCCATCGTCTACGGGCTCGCCTTCGCCACGGTGCTGACGCTGATCGTCACACCCTCGGCGCTGATGGTGTTCACCCGCGACAACCGCCCGGCGGGCGAGAAGCGGCGCGGGCTTCTGGCGCGGCTGTTCGGCCGTGGAAGCGGCGTCGAAGACGCCGAGCCCGAAGCGGTGGCGGCCAAGGACGACATGCCCCTGCCCAAGGCGGCGGAGTAGGGCTCCCCCAAAAGGGGGGAGCGCTTCAGAACTTCACCCGCACCGTCGCCTCGACGCTGCGGCCGATCCCGGGAACCTCGTCGAAGGACGAGCGGTATTCCTTGTCGAGGATGTTGTTGAAGGCGACGCTGAAGCGATATTTTTCGTCCTCGCCGAACGCGCCGCCGAAGGCGAGGTTGAGCGTCGCCCAGCCGGGCAGGCGGCGCAGGGGTCCGCCTTCCTCCTGCTCGGAGACCGCCGTCGCGGCACGCACGTAAAGGTCGCTCCAGACGTTGCGGCCGGCCAGTTCGCCCTCCCAGCGCAGGCCGAAGCGGCCCGAGAGCGCCGGCGTGTTGCTGTGATAGGTCGAGACCGTGTCGAAGGTCAGCTCGCGCCGCATCCACGTGCCGGTGACGTAGGGCGTCAGCGTGGTGCCGGGCAGGATGTACTCGGCGGCGAGCTCGAGGCCGTAGGTCCTTGCCGTGTTGGCGTTGTCGTAGATGAAGCGCGGCCGGGTGAGATAGCGGCCGGGGCACGTGCCGACGGAGGCGCAGGTCGCCCGCGTGATGTAGTCCTGCGCCTCGCTGTAGAAGGCGGTGGCGTCGACGATCAGGCCGCCGGCGTCGTAGCGCGCGCCGATCTCGGCATTGCGCGAGGTTTCCGGCTTCAGGGCCGGATTGCCGAAGATGACGCGCTCGCGCGCGATCGAGTCGCTGAAGAGCTGGAACAGCGTCGGCGTGATGTAGCCTTCGGAATAGAGCGCCCTCAGCGTCGTGTTCCCGATGCCGGTATAGACGAGGCCGAGCGAGGTGACGAAGCGGCCGTCGCTGCGGCCGGCATAGTCCTGCCGGTCCGGGTCGCTGGTGTGAGCGAGGTCGGTGCGGGTGTGGTAGTAGCGCGCGCCCGCCGTCAGCCTGAAATCGTCGGCGAAGGACCATTCGTTCTGGGCGAAGGCCGAGACCGTGCGGATCGAGGCGTCGTCGGTGACCGGCGCCGGAACGATCGGCGGCGCGGGAACCGGAGCCGTCGCCTTGCTGGCGGCGAGCGAGTCGTCGAGATAGTGCAGCCCGACGATGGTGTAGTGGTCGGGATGGAACTGGAGGTCCACCTGCGCCGTGCCGCCCCAGTGGGTGTTGACGTCCTCGGAAACCGTCCGCGTGCGCTGGACGACCGGCAGCATCGGATTGGGCCGGATCGCCACTTCATTTGTGAACAGCCGGTCCACCTCCTGATAATAGCCGTCGAGGCGGACCTTGCGCACGATGTCGCTGATGTCGCTGCCCTCGTAATGGAGCCCGACCTTGCGCAGGTCGCGCTTCGGCAGGTCGATCCTGAAATCGACGATCGGGGGAACGAGCGTCGCCGGGTCGGTCCAGCTCTCGCTCCAGAGCCGGTGCTGCATCGCCTTCACCGCGATGTAGTGGTTGCCCGCCTCGCCGAAGGTGTAGCCCAGATGCGCCGAGATGTTGTCGTTGCCGAAGGCGGTGCCGTCGAGGCGGCCGGTCGAGGTGTAGCGGCCGTCCGGCACGCGGCGGTCGCCGTGATCGTCGAGGCTGCCGGAGAAACGATAGTCGAAATTGCCCACCGTGCCGGAGACCGCGGCCCAGCCCTGCCAGCCGGCCGTGCCGGAATAGTAGGTGCCGCCGGTCTCGACCTCGACCGGCTTGTCGGCGCCGCGCTTGGTGATGATGTTGACCACACCGCCGATGGCCTTGGCGCCGTGCAGCACCGAGGCGGGGCCGCGCACCACCTCGATGCGCTCGACATTGGACGGGTCGATCAGGACCGGCGTGCCGTAGTCGGAATGATCGGTGATCTCCTGCCCGTCGACGAGGATGGTGACGCGGCGCGAGGATTCGCCGCGGATGGAAATCCGCTTCATGCCCGGCGCGGAGGAATCCACCACCTCGACGCCCGGCACGTCGCGCAGCATCTCGGCGACGCTCTCCGGCGTCTTCCTCTCCATCTCCTGCCTGTCGAGGACCGTCACCGAGGCGGGGTTGTCCTGCACCGAGGTCTCGGTGCGGGTGCCGATGACGGCGATGGTGCCGAGCCAGGTGACGCCGTCCTGGGCCTGCGCCGCGCCCGTCGCCCCGCAGGCCGAGGTCAGCGCCAGGGCGAGCCCGGCCTTTCGCAACGCCGGGCGGACCCGGCGCAAACCGTTCGATCGATCGATATGGGTCATTCTCGATCGCCGGCCCCGCATCCGGATGCCGGCCCCCTCATGCTGGGTTCTGTCGGCAAGAACAGTGCGGGAGGGGCGCCGCAAACGCCTTGACTATTGTCAGGTCAGCCGTTGTGACAACTGGTCGCGGGGCGCGCGGAACCTATCGCGATCCAACCTAACAATCGTCAAGGAGAAAATTTCCGCAAATATTCACAGTGGCTGCGCGGGTTCAACCATCGGAGGTAACCATGACGCACCGAACCAAATTACCCACCTATGCTTATCTGGCAGGGACGGCAGCACTGGCGCTGGTGCTCCATGCCTTTCCTGCCTCGGCCAAGGAACCGCAGGCGCAGGCCGGCGGCGCGATGGCGACGCTCGCCCAGCTCGGCGTCGAGATTTCGGGCATGGACCCGAACGACCCGATCATGTCGAAGGAAGAGTTCGACGCCGGGACCAAGATCTATTTCGAGCGCTGCGCCGGCTGCCACGGCGTGCTGCGCAAGGGCGCGACCGGCAAGGCGCTGACCACCGACATCACGATCGGGCACGGCTTCGACTATCTGCGCGACTTCATCACCTACGGCTCGCCGGCTGGCATGCCCAACTGGGGCACCTCGGGCGAGCTGACCGAGGACGAGATCGCCATGATGGCGAAGTACCTGATGATCGAGCCGCCGGCGCCGCCCGAATGGGGCATGCCCGAGATGCAGGCGTCGTGGCAGGTTCTCGTCAAGCCCGAGGACCGGCCGAAGGAGAAGATGAACGACATCGACCTCGACAACCTGATGTCGGTGACGCTGCGCGATTCCGGCCAGATCGCGCTGATCGACGGCGGCACCTACGACATCAGGGCGGTGATCGACACCGGCTATGCCGTCCACATCAGCCGCATCTCGGCCTCGGGGCGCTATCTGTTCGTCATCGGCCGCGACGGCCTCGTCAACATGATCGATCTGTGGATGGAGACCCCGGCCAACGTCGCCCAGATCAAGATCGGCATCGAGGCGCGCTCGGTCGAGACCTCGAAGTTCGCCGGCTACGAGGACAGGTACGCCATCGCCGGCGGCTACTGGCCGCCGCAATACGTCATCATGGACGGCGAGACGCTAGAGCCGCTGAAGATCGTCTCCACCCGCGGCAACGTTTATGACGAGCAGGTCTACCACCCCGAGCCGCGCGTCGCCTCGATCGTGTCGTCGCACAACAATCCCGAGTTCATCGTCAACGTGAAGGAGACGGGCAAGATCCTGTTCGTTGACTACACCGACCTGAAGAACCTGAAGACGGTCGAGGTCGAGGCCGAGCGCTTCCTGCACGATGGCGGGTTCGACAGCACCAAGCGCTACTTCCTCGTGGCGGCCAACCAGCGCGGCAAGATCGCGGTGGTCGACACCAAGGAGGACAAGCTGACGGCGCTGATAGAGACCGGCGGCCAGATCCCGCATCCGGGGCGCGGCGCGAACTTCACGCACCCGGTCTACGGCCCGGTCTGGGCGACCTCGCATCTGGGCGACGAGACGGTGGCGCTGGTCGGCACCGATCCGGAAGGCAACGCCGACCATGCCTGGAAGATCGTCGACAGCTTCCCGGCGCTCGGCGGCGGCTCGCTGTTCATCAAGACGCATCCGAACTCCAAGCACCTCTATGTCGATGCCACCTTCAACCCCGATGCCGAGATTTCCGCGGCGGCGGCGGTGTTCGACATCGACAAGATGGGCGGCAACCCGGACGAGGACCCCGAATTCGTCACCCTGCCGATCGTCGAGTGGGCCGGCATCACCGAAGGCCAGCCGCGCGTCGTCCAGCCAGAATTCAACAAGGAGGGCACCGAGGTCTGGTTCTCGGTGTGGAACGCCAAGGACAAGGAAAGCGCCATCGTCGTCGTCGACGACAAGACGCTGGAGCTGAAGAAGGTGATCAAGGACAAGGGCCTGATCACGCCGACGGGCAAGTTCAACGTCCTCAATACCCAGAAGGACATCTACTGACCTTGCGCCTGCAGGGATGGGCGGGCGCCATCCGCCCGCCCCTTTCCTTTTCCGCTCCGCCGTTTCCGTCTGGAATTGCCGAATGGGGCGGGTGGCGCATTTTCCCTCGTCCGGCAAACGGCCATGATGGCGTCCATGGTCGATGATGCAGGAGGCCGGAATGGACGCTGACCGCTTCTCGCAGGGCGCCGCGTGGGTCGACGGGGACTACGTGCCGATAGCCGAGGCGCGGGTGCCGATCACCGACTGGGGCTTCCTGCGCTCCGACGCCACCTACGACGTCGTCCATGTCTGGAAGGGGCGCTTCTTCCGCCTCGACGCGCACATCGCCCGCTTCAAGCGCGGGGTCGACAAGCTGCGCATGACGTTGCCGGTCGACGACGCGGCGCTGAGCGCGATCCTCCATCGCTGCGTTTCGCTCGCCGGGCTTGAAGACGCCTATGTCGAGATGATCTTGACGCGCGGGGCGCCGCCGCCCGGCTCGCGCGACCCGCGCCTTTGCCGCAACTCGTTCTTCGCCTTTGCCGTGCCGTTCGTGTGGATCGCCAGCGAGGCGGCGCAGGAGACGGGGATTTCCCTGCGCATCAGCGACGTGGTGCGCATTCCCGAGGCGTCGGTCGACCCGACGGTCAAGAACTATCACTGGCACGACCTGACGCGCGGCATCTTCGACGCCTACGCCCATGGCGACGCCACCGCCGTCCTCGTCGACGGCGACGGCAATGTCGCGGAAGGGCCGGGCTTCAACATCTTCACCGTGCGCGGCGGCAAGGTCGCGACGCCGGACAGCGGCGTGCTCGAAGGCATCACGCGGCAAACCGCGATCGAGCTCGCCCGCGAGGCCGGCTACACGGTGGAGGAGCGGCCGGTTCCGGCCGACGAATTGAGGCGGGCCGACGAGGTCTTCATCACCAGCACCGCCGGCGGCATCATGCCGGTCTCGCGCGTCGACGGCGTTCAGGTGGGCGAGGGCGTTCCCGGCCCCGTCACCACGGCGCTGCGCCGCCGCTACTGGGAGGCGCACGCCGACCCGCGCTGGAGCGAGGCGGTGAGGGCGGACGGCGCGGCCTGAACGGCCGCCGCCGCGTCATGAAAAAAGGATGAGGCTCAGGCCATGCCGAGCGCGGCCATGTAGAGGTCGAGGATCGCCTCCTCCTCCTGCCGCTCGGCCTGGTCCTTCTTGCGCAGGCGGATCAGCGTGCGCATCGCCTTGGTGTCGAAGCCGGTTCCCTTGGCTTCGGCGAAGACTTCCTTGATGTCGTCGGCGATCGTCTTCTTCTCCTCCTCGAGGCGCTCGATGCGCTCGATGAAGGAACGAAGCTGGCCGGCGGCTACGGTCTGGGCGGAATCGGCGGTGATGTCTTCGGCCATGTCTAATCTCCAGTTCGGCCGCCGGGGAATCGCGGCCGCATTGCGCGTGCGTCTGGTTGCCAAAGACGCGGCCAAGAATCAATGCGTGTCACGAATGTTTCGGATGGCTATGGGCGAAGGCCGCCTTCGGCTCCTCGCTCGCCTCGCGCTGGTGGCGCGCGCGCCACGCCTCGTAGGGCATGCCGTAGATGATCTCGCGCGCTTCGTCCTTGTCCATCGTGACGCCCGCGCCCTCCGCCGCCTCGCGATACCAGTTGGCGAGGCAGTTACGGCAGAAGCCGGCGAGGTTCATCAGGTCGATGTTCTGGACGTCGCTGCGCTCGCGCAGGTGCCCGACCAGCCGGCGGAAGGCGGCGGCCTCGAAATCGCGCCTCTGTTCGTCGCTCATTGCGCCCATCCCTGACCTCCTTCGCTCACACCGGCCCGGTGCGCGAGCCGTACCGTTCTATGGCGTGCATTTGCGGCATGGCGTTGACCGTCTCGAGCATCGGCGCAAGGCGCGCCGCCCAGCCTGCCGCGCCTTCCGGCGTCGCGATCAGGTCCTGCCGGATCTCGATCAGCGCGTGGGCATAGCCGCTGGTGATGGCGTGGCGGAACATCGTGTCGCCGCGCAGCGCCCCGTCATAGGGCTCGTTGTCGCCGACGACGAGGGCGGGATCGGCGCGCAGCGCCTCAAGCAGCGGCCGCACCGCGCGGTCGTCGCTGTCCCACAGGATGGAGACGTGCCATGGCCGCGCCCGGCCCTGCATGGCCGGCGTGAAGGAGTGGATCGAGAACAGGAATGGCGCGGCGCGCGTTTCCTCGGCGACGGAGGCGACCATCGAGCCGAGCGCGTCGTGATAGGGCCGGTAGTAATGGTCGAGCCGCCGCTCGCGCTCTTCCGGGCTTATCGGATAGTTGGCCGCGATCACCGTGCCGTCATAGAGCTGGCGGATCAGCGTCGGGTCGTCCTCGCCGCGGTTGGCGTCGATCAGCAGGCGCGAGAAGCGCGCCATCACCGCCGGCGCGTCGAGCAGGCGCGCTAGCGCCCGCGTCACCCGCTCGACGCCGATGTCGTAGGCGATGTGGCGCTCGAACTCCGCCTCGGGGAGCCCGAGCGAGCCGTATTCGTCCGGCAGCGCCCGGCCGGCATGGTCGGCGACCAGCACCAGCCCCTTGCTGCGGTCGCCGTCGATGACCTCGAAGGGGGAGAAGAGCGTGTCGCGGGTCATGCTGTGAAGGTCCGTCAGGGTGGGGATGTTCGGCCGCCTCTGTGTTCCATGAAGCGGGCGCGCATGCAATGCCGCCGTTTCGACACGCTTGGCGGCACAATCGCAGCGCGTTGACACCGGCGCTCACATCTTTGAAATAGGGCTCGATGATGAAGACTGCTTCGACAGGGACGGGCATGAGGATGCGGATGAAGGCCCGCCGGCGGCTGGCCGGCAGTTTGGCCGCGGTCGGGCTGGCGCTCGGCGCATCGATGGCGGCAACGGCGCCCGCGCTCGCCGATTTCCGCGTCTGCAACGCGACGCAAGGGCTGGTCGGCGTCGCCATCGGCTACCGCGCCAGCACCGGCTGGGTCACGGAAGGCTGGTGGCACATCGAGGGCTCGACCTGCAAGACCCTGATCGAGGGCGCGCTGTCGTCGCGCTACTACTATCTCTATGCCGAGGACGCCGAGCGCGGCGGCCGCTGGGACGGGCCGGTCAACATGTGCGTGGCCGAGCGCGAGTTCAAGATCGCCGGGGCCGGCGACTGCTTCGCGCGCGGCTTCCAGCGCGCCGGCTTCCAGGAATACGACACGCGCGAGCAGACCAACTGGATGGTGCAATTCACCGACGAGCCGGTGGGCGGCGGCAACCCCGTGACCGGAACCGGGACCCAATGAGGCGCAACCGCAAGGTCAAGATTCTCGCAACCCTCGGCCCCGCCTCCTCCGACGAGGCGATGATCCGCCGCCTGTTCGAGGCGGGCGCCGACGTCTTCCGCATCAATATGAGCCATGCCGACCACGCGCTGATGCGCGTGCTGGTCGGCCGCATCCGCGACGTCGAGCGCCAGGTCGGCCGGCCGATCGGCATCCTTGCCGACCTGCAGGGGCCGAAGCTGCGCGTCGGCAAGTTCGCCAACGGGGCCGAAACGCTGGCGCCCGGCCAGACCTTCACGCTCGACGACGACCCCGCGCCCGGCACCGCCGCGCGCGTCCAGCTTCCGCACCCGGAAATCCTCCAGTCGGTGCAGCCCGGCCACCGGCTGCTGATCGACGACGGCAAGC
Source organism: Aquamicrobium sp. (assembly GCF_023954335.1). Lineage (NCBI taxonomy): Bacteria > Pseudomonadati > Pseudomonadota > Alphaproteobacteria > Hyphomicrobiales > Phyllobacteriaceae > Aquamicrobium > Aquamicrobium sp. The sequence goes on along the minus strand of NZ_JAMLIE010000003.1, from coordinate 384,881 downwards.
TGCACCTGCGCGCCGTCGAGACGGACGGGCGGCGCATCGTCTGCACCGTGGTGTCCGGCACGCGGATTTCCGACCGCAAGGGGGTGAGCCTGCCCGACACCGATCTTCCGGTGGGGGCGCTGACGGAAAAGGACCGCAGGGACCTCGAGGCCGTGCTGGGCGAGGGCGTCGACTGGGTGGCGCTGTCCTTCATCCAGCGGCCGGAGGACCTCGCCGAGGCGCGCAAGATCGCGCGCGGGCGGGCCTCGCTCCTGTCGAAGATCGAGAAGCCGCAGGCGGTGACGCGGCTCGACGAGATCATCGAATTGTCCGACGCGCTGATGGTGGCGCGCGGCGACCTCGGCGTCGAGATGCCGCTCGAGGCGGTGCCCGGCATCCAGAAGCGCATCACCCGCGCCGCCCGCAAGGCCGGCAAGCCGGTGGTGGTGGCGACGCAGATGCTGGAATCGATGATCTCCGCGCCGGTGCCGACCCGAGCCGAGGTCTCCGACGTCTCCATCGCCGTGTTCGAGGGCGCGGACGCGGTGATGCTGTCGGCCGAATCGGCGGCCGGCCAGTATCCGGTCGAGGCGGTGGCGACGATGGATTCCATCGCCGTCCAGGTCGAGAAGGACCCGCTCTATCCCGGCATCATCAACGCCCAGCGCTCCGAGCCCGAGGCGACCGGCGCGGACGCCATCTCGGCCGCGGCGCGCCAGATCGGCGAGACGCTGAAGCTGTCGGCCATCGTCACCTATACCGGCTCGGGCGCGACCGGCCTGCGCGCCGCGCGCGAGCGCCCGCAACTGCCGATCATCGCGCTGTCGCCGGTGGTGGAGACGGCGCGGCGGCTCTCCCTCGTCTGGGGGCTGCATTGCGTGGTGACGGAGGACGCGACCGACCTCGACGACATGGTGGCGCGCGCCTGCCGCATCGCCCATACCGAGGGCTTCGGGCGCGAGGGCGACCGCGTCATCATCTCGGCGGGCGTTCCGCTGCGCACCCCCGGCTCCACCAACATGCTGCGCATCGCCTATATCGGGGCGGAAGAGCAGGACGGCTGAACGGCTGGCGGGCAGGGCGAGTCGGATCGCCTGCCTTATATGGCTTGTCTTATATGGCCTGTCCGGCCATCTCGTCGGCGAGCTTGCCGGATTCGGTCTGCGCGTCGCGCATCATCGGGTAGACGTCGAGCAGGCGCTCATAGGCCGCGGCCGCGGCGCTGGTATGGCCGGTGGCCTTCAGGATCGCCGCCATGCCCGAGAGCGCGCCGAAATGGCGCGGCTCCAGCCGCAGCACCCGGTCGATGTCGGCCATCGAGCGTCCGTAATCGTCGCGGCCGAAATGGACGGTGGCGCGCAGGTTCCAGCCCTCGGCATAGGCCGGGGCGAGGGTGACGATCTCGTCGAGATAGTCGAGCGCCGCGTCGTATTTCTTGTCGTCGACGGCCTTGTTGGCGCGAATCATCAGAAGGTCGATGGTGGCGCTGCCGGATTTCGACCATTCCTGGCGGATGCGCTGGGAAATCTGCCGCGCCGCCGCCTCGTTGCCGGCGCGCTTCAGGTCGTGGAACAGCCCGTCGAGCCGCGCCTGCGGGTTGTCGGCGGCAAGGCCGGTGACGCCATGCCCCGTCGTCTGCGCCGGGGCGGTGACGGCGAGCGCGAGAAGAATCGCGATGGAAATGGGCATTACGCTCCGCATGCCGGAATCCTATCCCGGCACGACGGAACGTCAAACTGAATTTTGCGTGTAACGCGAGGCGGCGGCGCGGGAGGCGCAGGCCTCCGCTGCCCGGCTCAGCCCTGGCGGGCCTTGAAGCGCGGCGCGGTCTTGTTGATGATGTAGACGCGGCCCTTGCGGCGAACCAGCCGGTTGTCGCGGTGACGCGCCTTGAGCGCCTTGAGCGAGTTCTTGATCTTCATCGGTGCAGCCCGTTTTCCTGATGCCCTGACGGGCCAACGTAAAGGCGCGCTCTCTCCATGAAGGAGTGGCGCGCCAGATCCGGAATGGCTCTTAAACGACGGCATGACGGGCTGTCAACCGCCGGGCGTAGGGATTCGGGCGCTGCAAGCCGGATTCAGGCCGCGGCCCGGCGCCAGCTCGCCGCGAGCAGCCCGGCGCCGATCATCAGCGAGCCGCCGGCGCGGTTCACCGCCTTCTGGACCGCCGGCTTGCGGATCGCGCCCCGCGCCATCGACGCCATCAGCGCATAGGCGGCGGCGTTCAGCGTGGCGAGGACGAGGAAGGTGGCCTCGAAGGCGACGAGCTGGAGCGCGACGTTGCCGGCAGGGTCGAGGAACTGCGGCAGGAAGGCGACGAAGAAGACGATGCTCTTCGGGTTCAGCGCCGTCACGACATAGGCGTGGAAGAAGGCGCGGCGCGTATGGAGCGCCTGCGCCGGCGCGCCGGGCGCCGCCGGTTCCATGACGGGCGCGCGCCACAGCCTGATGCCGAGATAGACGAGATAGGCCGCGCCGATCCACTTCAGGGCGGTGAACAGCGTCGCCGAGGCGGCGAGCAGCGCGCCGACGCCGAGGATCGAGGCGGTCATGGCGGTGAAGTCGCCGAGCGCGACGCCGGCGACGATGGCCAGCGCCGGCCGGCGGCCGTGGCCGAGCGCATAGGAGATGACGAGCAGCACGGTCGGTCCCGGAATCAGGACGACGATCGCGGATGCGAGCGCGAAGGCGGCCCATAGCTCGAACGACATGGCGGGATCTCCGTGAGTGGTCGCGGGAAGCAATCCACAGGCGGCGGCGGGATGCAAGCGGCGAATGTGCGGCGAGGGGATCAGCAACGGGAGGAATGCCGCGCTGCCCCTCATCCGGCCCTTCGGGCCACCTTCTCCCCGTGAACGGGGAGAAGGGAATGCGGCGGCGCTGCGGCAGTGTCTCCTCTCCCCGTTTACGGGGAGAGGATGCCGGCAGGCAGGTGAGGGGCGGCGCCGACGTCCGCGAACCGAGGTGTTGCGGCGCGAGGCCGGTGCTATCCCCGCGGCGGCATGATGCGGGTGAAATGGCCCATCTTGCGGCCGGGGCGGGCCTCGGCCTTGCCGTAGAGGTGGACGACGACGTCCTTCTCGCGAAGCAGTTGCGGCACGCGGGCGACGGCGTCGCCGATCAGGTTCTCCATCACGCAGTCGCTGTGGCGCGCGGGATCGCCGAGAGCCAGGCCGGCTATGGCGCGGATGTGCTGCTCGAACTGCGAGACGGCGCAGGCGGCCTCGGTCCAGTGGCCGGAATTGTGGACGCGCGGCGCGATCTCGTTGACCAGCACCTCGCCATCCGCCAGCACGAAGAACTCGACGCCGACGACGCCGACATAGCCGAGCCCATCGAGGATGGCGGCGGCCGCCTCGCGCGCGGCGGCGAGCGTTTCCGGCGCGGCGGCGGCCGGCACGGTGGAGGTGTGGAGGATGCCGTCGCGATGGACGTTCTCGGCCGGGTCGTAGGCCACGGTCTTGCCGTCACGGCCGCGCGCGGCGATCACCGAGATCTCGCGCGCGAACGGTACCAGCGCCTCGAGGATCAGCGGCACGGAGCCCATGGCGGCGAAGACGCCCTGCACTTGATCCTCCGGGCCGCGTCGGAACACGCGCTGGCCCTTGCCGTCATAGCCGAGGCGGCGGGTCTTGAGCACGCCCTCGCCGCCGAACGCGGCAAGGCCGGCGGCGAGGTCTTCGTCGCTGTCGACGGCGACGAAGCGGGCCGTGCCGATGCCCATGGCGTTGATCGCGGCCTTCTCGGTCAGGCGGTCCTGCGCGACCTCGAGCGCGCGCGGCGGCGGGAAGACGGGAACGGCCGCCGCCAGCCGCTCGGCGGCGGCGACCGGCACGTTCTCGAACTCGTAGGTGACGACGGCGCAGAGGCGCGCGAGCTCTGCGAGCGCGCCGGGGTCGTCGTAAGCGGCGGCGATCTGCCGGTTGGCGACCTGCGCCGCCGGGCAGTCGGCCTGCGGCTCGAGGATTGCGGTGCGGTAGCCGAGGCGCGCGGCGGCCATGGCCAGCATGCGGCCGAGCTGGCCGCCGCCGACGATGCCGATGGCCTCGCCGGGCGCGAGCGGCGCGCTCATGTCTCGTCGCCCGGGTAGAGGGCGACGCCTTCGGTCTGCGCCGCGCGCCAGGCGTCGAGCCGCTGGGCGAGGGTCGGGTCGGAAAGCGCCAGCACCGAGGCGGCGAGGAGCGCGGCGTTGACCGCGCCGGCGCGGCCGATGGCCAGCGTGCCCACGGGGATGCCGGCGGGCATCTGGACGATGGAAAGCAGAGAGTCCTTGCCCGAAAGGGCCTTCGATTCGACCGGAACGCCGAAGACCGGCAGCGGCGTCAGCGCCGCGGTCATGCCGGGCAGGTGGGCGGCGCCGCCAGCCCCGGCGATGACGACCCTGTAGCCGGCTGCCTTGGCGCCGGTGGCGAAGTCGTAGAGGCGCTTGGGCGTGCGGTGGGCCGAGACGATCAAATCCTCGTGGGCGACGCCGAGCGCGTCTAGCGTCTCGGCCGCGTGGCGCATCGTCGCCCAGTCGGACTGGCTGCCCATGATGATGGCGATTTCGGGTGCGGAACCGGCCATGAAAGTCTCCGAGAATGGGCGTCCGGCAAAGCGCCGGGTCAGGCGATGATGTCGGGGATGATCCGGTCCTCAAGCTCCTTGAGCTTGTCCTTCAGCGCCAGCTTCTTCTTCTTCATCCGCTGGATCTGGAGGGCATCGCAGCCCATGGCGATCATCGCGTTGATCGCGGCGTCGAAATCCGTGTGATCCTGCTTGAGCTTGGCAAACTCGAGACGAATCTCGGCCTGTTCCTGTTCCGACATGCTGGTCCGTCTGAAGAGTGCGGCGCTGCGCGCCTTGCTGGCTGTCGCCCGCGGCGGGACCGCGCGCCCGAGTTTAATAACACGTTTAACCTCGGCGGGAAAAGCCACAATGCCGCATTCGACAGCCGGATAAAACAGTGGCACACTGTCATTGCGCCGTCATGTCCGGTGGCCCGCGGCGGGTGCCGATGACGGTGCGATGACGCAACCTTGAAGGGAGAGCCTATCATGTCTCTTACATCCCATCTTGCGGAACTGCAGCGCAAGCACGGCGACCTCGACCGACAGCTCGATGAGGCAATGGCGCATCCGTCTGTCGACGATCTCGAGATCGCCCGGCTGAAAAGACGCAAGCTGGCCATCAAGGACGAGATCGAGCGGCTTCAGGTGCCGACCCAGCACTGATCCTTGCAGACATGAAACCCGGACCATGCCGGTGGCGATATCGCCGCCGGCTTTTTATTTGAGGCCGGTTGTCCGATGGGTGGGGTTCAGGCTTCCCAGAACTGGTCGAGCCAGATGTTGAGCCCGAGGAAGCCGTCGCCGGCGAGCGCGTAGATGCGCCGCGTGCCCTCGGCGCGGACGCCGACCAGCCCGGCGTCGAGCAGCACCTTCAGGTGCTGCGACACCGCCGGGCGCGACACCGGCAGCGTGGCGGCCAGTTGGTTGACCGTCTTCGGCCCGCGGCGCAGTTCCTCGAGCAGGCGGCGGCGGTGGGCGTCGGAGATGGCCATGAACGCGTCGGGCTGGGTCATGGCCCGATAGTGTCGCGCCGCGGGCGTCAAGGCAACGGCAAAGGTGGGCTTGTTTTTTTGCGCATGCCTTTATCCCGAAACCGGGTCCCACCTTCGGGAGGCATGCGTTATTCCGCCGCCGGCTTCATCGCCTCCGGGTCGTTGCCGTTGTCGCCCTCCTGCTCGCTGCGCGGATCGAGCAGCACCGCCTGCGGCGTCACCGCGCGCTCGGCCGGCAGCGTCTTGAACGCCTCGCGGTCCGCGACCGGGACCGGCGGGCGGATGCGGGCGCGCACCAGCCCGTAGACGCCGAGCGCGAAATGCGGCGCGGCGGTGGCGAGGAACAGGCTGTCGGGCCGCATGCGGTCCATCAGGAACGCGCCGACCAGCGGGCCGATCATGGTGCCGAAGCCGTAGAGCAGGAGAAGGCCGCCCGAGACCTTGACGAAATCCTCCGGGCTGGCGTGGTCGTTGGCATGGGCGACGGCGATCGAATAGAGCGTGTAGGCGAGCGCGCCGTAGCCCGCCGTCAGGGCGAGGATCACCGGGCCCGAGCGCGGGGCGAAGGCGAACAGCGCCAACGCGAACAGCGCCGCGCCGAAGGCGGCGGCCGACAGGACGTAGCGCCGGTCGGTGCGGTCGGAGATGCGGCCGACCGGAAGCTGGGCCAGAGCGCCGGCGATGACGACGATGCTCATCATCGACGCGATCTCAAAGGAGGAGATGCCGGCGCGCGCGCCATAGACCGCGCCGAGCGTGCCCCAGGCGCCGTTGGCGATGCCGACGAGCAGGCAGCCGACCGCCGCCACCGGCGAATTGGCGTAGAGCCCGGAAAGGTCGAGCCGGACGCTGGCCAGCGGCTGCGGCGTGGCGGCCGACGAGATCGCGGTCGGGATCAGCGAGGCGCAGAACAGCATGCCGGCCAGCATGAAGGGCGCGGCGCTGGACACGCCGCTGACGGCGACCAGCATCTGCCCGGCGGTGATCGCGCCGTAGGTGACCATCATGTAGAGGCCGAACACGGTGCCGCGGTTCTCGTTGGTGGCGCGCTCGTTCAGCCAGCTCTCGATGACCATGAACGCGCCGGCCATGGTGAAGCCGGTGGCGGCGCGGAGCGCGATCCAGATCGCCTCGTCGATCCACAGCCCGGTGGTGAGCGCGACGATGGCGCCCGATGCGGCGAAGGAGGCGAAGGCGCGGATATGCCCGACCTTGCGCACCAGGAACGGCGCGAAATAGCAACCGGCAACGAAGCCACCGGCCCAGGCCGTGCCGAGCAGGCCGAGCGAGGTGGTGGAGAAGCCTTCCTCCTGGCCGCGCAGCGGCAGGAGCAGGCTGTGCAGGCCCGATGCCGCGAGCAGGAACGCGGTGCCGCCGAGAAGCGAGAAGATCGAACGATAGGTGGCGAGCATGGGGTCTCCGCGTGCGGCCGGCCGATTCCGGTCTCTCTTCTCCGATTCGGGGCGAAATCTGGCGGATTTTCGAGCCGGCCGCTCACATGTTTACGACATCGAGTCGCAAAGCGTCGAAACATTCGCCCGATGCGCCGCTTCCCGCGCCGCGCGGGGTCAGCGCCGGAACAGCGCCTCGGCCGCCTGCCGGGTCGAGCCCTTGGCCTGAAGCTCGCCCTCCAGCCGGCCGATCTCGGCCTGCAGCTGGCCGATCCGCTCCTGCAGCTCGTCGACCGAGAGCAGCGACAGGTCCTGCCCGATCTCGTGAATGCGCCGCGGTTTCAAGGGTTCGTCGTCGAACAGCGCCATTTTCTCGTCCTTCGCTTTGCCTTGCCCGGCATCAGTGTACATAAAGAGGGCCGGCAGGGGCAAACCGCTCCCTATCAGGGGAGCCGATGCACGGAGGACGAGATACGGATGGCGACCAAGGCACTTCCCGAGACGATGACGGCGATCGCGATTTCCGAGCCGGGCGGACCGCTGGTGCTGAAGCCGGAAAGCCGGCCAGTGCCGCAGCCGGGGCCGGGGGAAATCCTGATCCGTGTGCGCGCGGCCGGCGTCAACCGGCCCGACGTGCTGCAACGCCAGGGCGCCTATCCGCCGCCGGCCGGCGCATCCGACCTGCCGGGCCTCGAAGTCGCGGGCGAGGTCGTCGTTATCGGCGAGGGGGCGGGGCGCTGGCGCATCGGCGACCGGGTCGCCGCGCTCACCGCCGGCGGCGGCTATGCCCAGTATGTCACCGTGCACGAGACGAACGCGCTGCCGGTTCCGGCCGGCTTCACCCTGACCGAGGCGGCGGCTATCCCAGAGACCTTCTTCACCGTCTGGCACAACGTCTTCCAGCGCGGCGGGCTCGCGGCCGGCGAGGCCTTCCTCGTCCATGGCGGCTCGTCGGGCATCGGCACCACGGCGATCCAACTCGCCGCCGCCTTCGGCGCGCGCGTCTTCACCACCGCCGGCTCGGCAGAGAAATGCGAGGCCTGCGTGCGCCTCGGCGCGGCGCGCGCGATCAACTATCGCGAGGAGGATTTCGTCCGCGTCATCCGCGACGAGACCGGCGGCAAGGGTGTCGACGTCATCCTCGACATGGTTGGCGGCGACTACGTCTCGCGCAACTACGCGGCGGCGGCCGTCGACGGCCGCATCGTCCAGATCGCGACGCTGGGCGGGGCCAAGGCCGAGGCCGACGTGGCCCGGCTGATGGTCAAGCGGCTGACGCATACCGGCTCGACGCTCAGGCCGCGTTCCGTCGAGTTCAAGGCGCAGATCGCCGCCGAGCTCGAGCAGAAGGTGTGGCCGCTCCTTGGCGCGCGGACGATCGCGCCGGTGATGGACATGATCTTCCCGCTCAAGGAAGCGTGGCGCGCCCATGAGCGGATGGAGGAAGGCGACCACATCGGCAAGATCGTGCTCGACGTCGCCTGACCTCCTCTATTCCTCCTCGACGAAGACCTCCTCGCGCTTCCTGCGCACCGACGGCAGCAGGACGATGACGAGCACGATCACCGACAACGCCAGGAGCGTGGCGCTGATCGGCCGGGTCACGAACACCATCGGGTCGCCGCGCGAGATGATCATCGCCCGGCGCAGGTGCTCCTCCAGCATCGGCCCGAGGATGAAGCCGAGCAGCAGCGGCGCCGGCTCGCAGCCGAAGCGCACCAGCGTGTAGCCGAGCGCGCCGAACAGGGCGAGCGCGTAGAGGTCGAAGGGATTGGAGTTGATCGAGTAGATGCCGATGGCTGCGAAGGCCATGATCGCCGGGAACAAGAGGTAGTAGGGGATGGTCAGCAGCCGCACCCACAGGCCGATCAGCGGCAGGTTGAGCAGCACCAGCATCAGGTTTCCGGTCCACATCGAGGCGATCAGGCCCCAGAACAGGCTGGGGTTCTGGTTGACGACGTTCGGCCCCGGCACGATGCCCTGGATGATCATCGCGCCGATCATCAGCGCCATCACCGGGTTGGCCGGGATGCCGAGCGTCAGCATCGGGATGAACGAGGTCTGCGCGCCGGCATTGTTGGCGCTTTCGGGGCCGGCGACGCCCTCGATGGCGCCGTGGCCGAATTCCTCCGGCGTCTTCGACACCTTCTTCTCGATCGAATAGGAGGCGAAGGAGGCGAGGATCGCGCCGCCGCCGGGAAGCACGCCGAGGATCGAGCCGAGTGCGGTGCCGCGCACCACGGGCGCGGCCATGCGGCGGAAATCCTCGCGCGAGGGCCACAAATTGGTGACCTTCTTGACCATCACGTCGCGGTCGGTCTCGTTCTCGAGATTGCGCAGGATCTCGGCGATGCCGAACACGCCGACGGCGACGGCGACGAAGTTCAGTTCGTCCGCGAGCTCGGGAATGCCGAAGGAGAAGCGCTGCGCGCCCGAATAGAGGTCGGCGCCGACGAGGCCGAACAGCAGGCCGACGACGATCATGGCGGTGGCCTTTAGGATCGAGCCGTGGGCCAGCGCCACCGCCATGATGAGGCCGAGCACCATCAGCGAGAAATACTCGGCCGAGCCGAAATTGAGCGCCGCGGCGGCGAGCGGCGGCGCGAACAGCACGAGGATCACCGTGGCGACGGTGCCGGCGAAGAACGAGCCGAGCGCGGCCGTTGCGAGGGCGACGCCGGCGCGGCCGCGCCGCGCCATCTGGTAGCCGTCGATGGCGGTGACGGCGGAGGAGGATTCGCCCGGCAGGTTGATGAGGATCGCCGTGGTCGAGCCGCCATACTGCGCTCCGTAATAGATGCCGGCCAGCATGATCAGCGAGGTGGCGGGGTCGAGCCCCATGGTGATCGGCAGCAGCATGGCGATGGTCGCGGTCGGGCCGATGCCGGGCAGCACGCCGATCAGCGTGCCGAGCATGCAGCCGAGAAAGGCGAACATCAGGTTGTGCGGCTGGAGCGCGACCGAAAGACCCAGCCCGAGATTTGCCAGAAGGTCCATGTCAGCGCACCCCGAAGATCGGCCGCGTCCACGGCTCGACGAGCGGCCCGAACAGCCGGAGCGGCAGGCCGAGGCCGAAATTGAACACCACGACGCAGAAGATGGTGAGGCCCAGCGCCAGCAGCACCGCCGCCTTCAGGCTCATGCGCGTGCTGGCGAAAGAGGTGACGAAGGTGGTGAGCGCCAGCACCGGCGCCATGCCGAGGGGACGGATCAGCATGCCGAAGATGACCGGGACCGACAGGAGCACGACGAGGCCGCGCCAGGGCAGCGGCCCGCGCGCCTCGTCGGCATGGCCGACGGATTTCAGGGCGATGATGAGCCCGAGCGCGATCAGGATGCCCGACAGCATGATCGGGAAGAAGCCCGGTCCCATGCGGCGCGCGGTGCCGATGTCCAGATCCATCAGCGTGGTGACGCCGAAGAACAGGCCGATCGCGACGAAGATCGCGCCCGCCCCGAGATCGCTGCGGTTGAAGGTCATCGTTTGTCCCCTTCGAAGAGAAAGCACCGGCGCGACGGGCCTTGCCGCGCCGGCGAAAGGTATACGGGCGGCCGGATCAGTCGGCGTAGACGCCCGCGGCCTCGATCAGCGGCTTCCAGCGCGCGATCTCGGATTCCACCTTGGCCTTGAGCGCGGCCGGGGTGGCGTTCTCCTGCGGCTCGGCCGTGGTGGCGAGCGAGGCGAAGCGGTCGATGACGTTCTGGTCCTTGAGCGCGAGCTGGAGCGACTGGCTCAGGCGGTCGACGATGGCCGCGTCGGTGCCCTTCGGCGCGTAGATGCCGTGCCAGATGCCGAACTGCATCGAGCCGAGGCCGCCCTCGGCGGTCGTCGGCAGGTCGGGCAGCTGGTCGAGGCGCTCAGCGCTGGTCACGGCGTAGGCCTTCACCGCGCCGGCCTGGATCTGGCTCGTCGTGTTGGTGGTCTGGTCGCACATGAAGTCGACCTGGCCGCCGAGCAGGTCGGTCATCGCCGGGCCGGTGCCCTGGTAGGGCACGGTGGTGAGCTGGGTGTCGATCTCGCTCATGAACAGCATGCCGCACAGGTGCGAGGCCGCGCCGATGCCGGCATTGGCGTAGGTGACGTCGTCGGCGTTCTCCTTGACGTAGGCGATCAGGCCCTGGAGGTCCTCGGCCGGGAAATCGGGCTTGGCGATGATCGTCATCGGCACCTCGGTGACGAGGCCGACATATTCGAACGAGCCGAGCGGGTCGTAGGACAGCTTGCGGTAGAGCGTGGCGCTGGTGGCCATGCCGATATGGTGCAGCAGCAGCGTGTAGCCGTCCGCCTCGGCGGCGGCGACGCGGCCGGCGCCCACGGTGCCGCCGGCCCCGCCGACATTCTCGACGATGACCTGCTGGCCGAGATCGCGGCCCATGGCCTCGGCGACGAGGCGCGCGACCGTGTCGGTCGGGCCGCCGGCCGAGAACGGCACGATCATGGTGATGGGGCGCTCGGGCCAGTTCTGGGCGCTTGCGGTGAGCGGGGCCACCGAGCAGGCGGCGGCGAGCATCAGCGATGCGACGAGCTTCTTCATGGAATGGTCCTCCCGGAGACCGAGTTCAAGCCACACGGCGCGCGGTCTCCTCCAGCGCCGTTCGTGGATGGCCGACTAGGCGGCGCGGCGCCGGCAAATGCAACGCCGCTCGCGAAGGCGCGGGCCCGGGTCATGCGGTTGGCGCGCCGCGATGGGTGGAATCGGTAACATCGGGTGCCGGCGATGTGCATGATCCGACACATTGGCCGGCGAAAGGGCGTTGCGCCGGCTATTCCGTCGCGTCGGTCGCCGGCGCGAGGTCGTGCTTGTCGAGCTGGTAGCGCTGCATCTTCTCGTAGAGCGTCTTGCGCGAGATGCCGAGCTCCTCATAGACCGGCTTCAGGCTGCCGCCATGCCGGCGCAGGGCGGCGGCGATCACCGCGCGCTCGAAGCGGGCGACGCGCTCGGCGAGCCCGACCGCGCCGTCCTCCCCGGCCGGCATGTCGACACCCTCCGTCCCCAGCCCGAGGACGTAGCGGTCGGCGGCGTTGCGCAACTCGCGCACATTGCCAGGCCAGTCGCGCTGGGCGATCTCCGCCACCACATGCGGCGGCGGCTCGGCGAAGTCGCGGCGGTAGCGGCCGGCGGCCTCGCGCACGAGCTGGAGGAAGAGCAGGGCGACGTCGCCGCGCCGGTCGGCGAGCGGCGGGATGCGCAGCGTCACCACGTTGAGGCGGTAGAACAGGTCGGCGCGGAAGCGGCCGGCCGCGACCTCCTCGGCCAGCTCGGCCTTGCTGGTGGCGATGAAGCGCACGTCGAGCGGGATCGGCTCGTTGGAGCCGAGGCGCACGATCTCGCGCTCCTCCAGCACGCGCAGCAGCTTGGCCTGCGTGTCGGCGGGCATCGAGCCGATCTCGTCGAGCAGCACGGTGCCGCCGCGCGCGTGCTCGAACTTGCCGTAGCGGGCACGCAGCGCGCCGGGGAAGGCGCCGGCCTCGTGGCCGAACAGCTCGCTCTCGATCAGGCTTTCGGGAAGGGCGGCGCAGTTGATGGCGACGAAGGGGCGGCTGGCGCGGCCGCTGATGTCGTGGAGGGCGCGGGCCGTCACCTCCTTGCCGACGCCGGTGTCGCCGACGATCAGCACGTCGGCGTCGGTGCCGGCCAGCGCCCTGAGCCGATAGCGCAGGTCGATCATCGGCGGCGAGCGGCCGGGAAGCCGGGCCTCCAGGTCGTCGCTCTTGCCGGCGGCGGCGCGCAGCAGCCGGTTCTCCAGCACGAGGCCGCGGCGGTCGAGCGCACGGGCGGCGACGTCGGCGAGATGCTGGGCGTCGAACGGCTTTTCGATGAAGTCGTAGGCGCCCTCGCGCATGGCGCGCACGGCGAGCTGCACGTCGCCATGGCCGGTGACGAGGATGACCGGCAGGTCGGCGTCGATGTCGCGCACCCGGGCCAGCAGCGTCATGCCGTCCATGCCCGGCATGCGGATGTCGCTGACGACGACGCCGTTGAAGCCGGGGGTGACGTAGTCGAGCACCGCCTCGGCCGAGGGGAAGCCGCTGACCGCGAAGCTGGCGAGCTGGAGCGACTGGGCCGTCGAATGGCGGATCTCCTCCTCGTCGTCGACGAGGAGAATGCTGCCCGGCTTCATGCGGCGGCCTCTCGGGTGGTCTCACGGGCGGGCGCGTGCGCGGCGTCGAGCGCGATGGAAACGAGCGCGCCGCCGTCGGGGCGGCGCCCGACGGTGAGCGAGCCGCCGAAATCCTTGACGATGTTGTAGGAGATCGACAGGCCGAGCCCCAGCCCCTTGCCGACGCCCTTGGTCGAGAAGAAGGGATCGAAGATCCGTTCCGCGATCGCCTCCGGCACGCCGGGGCCGCGGTCGGCGACGGTGATCAGCACCCGGTCGCCCTCCTGCCGGGCGCAAAGCTCGATCCGGCGGTCGGGCAGGCCCTCGACCGCGTCGGCGGCGTTGGATACGATGTTGACGAGAACCTGCTGGAGCCGCACCGAGCCGGCATGGACGAGGGGCGGCTCGGGGCCGAGATCGACGACGAGCTCGGCATCGGCCGCCTTCAGCCGCCAGGCGACGATCTCCAGCGTGTCGCGCACCGCCTCGTCGAGCGCGACCGGGCCGAGCTTCTGGTTGGGCTTGCGGGCGAAGTTGCGCAGGTGCCTGCCGATCGAGGCCATGCGGTCGACGAGGCTGGCGATGCGCCCCACCGTCTCGCGCGCCTCGTCGATGCGGCCGCGCTCGATCAGGATGCCGGCATTGTCGGCATAGGTGCGGGCGGCGGCGAGCGGCTGGTTCAATTCGTGCGACAGCGCCGCCGACATCTGGCCGAGCGCGGCGAGCTTGCCGGCCTGCACGAGGTCGGACTGGGTCTTGCGCAGGGCGCGCTCGGTCGCGCGGCGCTCGGCCACCTCCTCCTTGAGCAGCCGGTTGACCTCGGCGAGGTCGGCGGTGCGCTCGGCGACACGGCGCTCCAGCTCCTCCTGCGCCTCGCGCTGGACCTGGAGACGCTCGGCGAGCCGGGCGCGCCGTTGCAGCCACACCGCCGCGCCCATAGCGGCGAGGGCGACGAGAAGCACCAGCGCGGCGATCGTCGTCAGCACCTGCGCGCGCACCGAGGCGGTGTCGAGCAACACCTTCACGGTCCAGTCGGCCTCGGGCATCGCCTCGGTCACGGTCAGGTATTGCCGGGTGCCGCCGCGGTCGGAGATCGAGATCAGGTCGTGGCCGTCTGCGGTGCGCAGCCGCGTCGCCGGCAGCTCGACCAGCGGCGTCTCGGCATAGCGGCGGGTGACGGCGGTGCGGGCGAGCCGGTCCGGCGTCAACGGCTGGAGGGCGGTGAACAGCCAGTCGGGCCGCCCGGTCATGAAGATGATGCCTTCCGGGTCGGTGACGACGATCTCGTAGTCGCCGCCGCGCCAGGCGCTCTCGATAGCGTCGACGTCGATCTTCACCACGACGACGCCCATGACGGTCTCGCCGCCATTGGGGCGGATCGGCGCGCCGAAATAGTAGCCGCGCTTGAGCGAGGTGGTGCCGAGGGCGAAGAAACGGCCCTTGCCGCCGGCGAGCGCGTCGAAGAAATAGGGCCGGTAGCTGAAATTCTCGCCGATGAAGGTCGGCGTCTGGTCGTAGTTCGAGGCGGCGAGCGTCAGCCCGTCCGGCAGCATGACATAGATGTCCGACGATTCGAGCAGCGCGTTGACCGCCTTGAGGTAACGGTTCATCGCCGCGACGCGGGCGCCGTCCGTGTGGTTGGCGACGAGGTCCTTGACGTCCTTGTAGTCGGCGATCAGCTCGGGCAGCTTCTCGTAGCGGGCGAGCTGGCCGCGCAGCGCGGTCACGGCGAGGCCGAGCGTGTTGGCCCCGCGCGCCGCCGCCTGGTCGAGATAGACGGCCGTGGCGGTGCGGTTGCCGAAGCTGGCGATCAGCAGGCACAGCACGCCGGCCGCGACGGCCAGAATGATCGAGTGGCGGCGCCAGAACCTTTTCATGCGCGCGTTGCTTCCCCCGGTCGGCTGCACCCTTCCATGATCCCGCTTATAGCGTGGACAGGGCGGGGGAGTCGAATGCGGCAGGGCCCGCGCCGCGCGGCCTATTTCGCCAGCACGTCGGCCCATTCGGGGTGGCGCCGGAACTGGGCGGCGGCGAAGGGGCAGAGCGGCAGGATGGTTTTGCCGGCGGCGCGCGCGTCCTCCACCGCCCGCGTCACCAGCTTCGCGCCGATGCCCTGGCCGCGGAAGGCGTCCGGCACGCCGGTATGGTCGATGATGATGCGGCTGTCGCCCGAGCGGGTGAAGGTCATCTCGGCCTCGACCCCCTCAGTGCCGCGCACGACGTAGCGGCCCTTGTGGCCGTTGTCCTCGAACTCGATCTGGAAATTGTCGTTCATCGCTTTCTCCTTCAGTTTTGCCCGGCGAGGCCGGCGAGGAATGCCTGCGCCGACATGATCTCGCTTTCGCGGATCTCGTGGCCGCCGTCGTGCCAGACAAGATCGACCTCGGCGCCGCGTCCGCGCAAGGCGGCGACGAGGCTTTTCGTCAGCTCTGGCGGGCAGATCGGATCGCGCCGGCCAGCCGTCACCAGCACCCGCAGACCGTCCAGCGGCCCGGCATCCGCCGGTTCGAACGGGATCAGCGGATGCATGAGCACGGCGGCGTCGAACAGGCCCGGCCGGGCGAACAGCACCGAGGCGAGGATGTTCGCGCCGTTCGAATAGCCGAGGCCGATCGTCACCGGCGCGGTCGCCGCCTCGCGATGGGCCGTGACGAAGCTGGCCATCTTCCGCGTCGCCCGGTCGAGGTCGTCCCTATCGTAGACGCCCTCGCCCGTGCGGCGGAAATAGCGGGCCGCGCCGTGTTCCGAGACGTCGCCGCGCGGCGCGATCACCGTCGCCTCAGGCATCAGCGCGCGGCCGAGCCCGAGGAACTGCGTCTCGTCGGCCCCGGTGCCGTGGAAGGCGAACAGGAGCGGCCCGCCGGGCACGCCCGGCTCGACGCGATGGATGTAGCTTTCGCGCGCCATGGCCTTCAGTCCCGGATCGGTTCGAGATGGCTCTCGAGGAACGGGCGCAGGTGCTCGTGCTGGCTGGGCAGCTTCAGCGCCTCGCCGAGATGGGCGGTGTCCTCGTCGCGGTCGAAGCCCGGCTCGTTGGTCGAGACCTCGAACAGCACCCCGCCCGGCGTGCGGAAGTAGATGGCGTAGAAATAGTCGCGGTCGATCACCGGCGTCACCTGATAGCCGGTGTCCATCAGCGCCTTGCGCACGTCGAGCTGCCTGTCGCGGTCGTCGACGGCGAAGGCGACGTGATGGACCGAGCCGGCGCCCTGCCGCGCGCGGGCGGCGACGGGCAGCGTCTCGACATCGACGATGCCGGCGCCGTTGCCGCCGCCTTTGACGCGGAAGCGCCGCACCGCGCCGGCCCTGTCGATCTCTTCGTGGTTCATGAAGCCGAGAAGCTCGGCCGTCGCGCCGGCGTCGGCCAGCCGCATCGAGACGGAATGGAAGCCGCGGATGGCGGCGTCGGCGTCGACGCCGTTGCCGGTCCACGGCGCGCGCTCGTCGCCCCGCGTCTCGACGAGCGCGAAGCCGTCGCCGTCCGGCCCGGCAAAGGAAAGGCGCTTCTCGCCGAACAGCGTGCGGCGTTCGAGGCCGGAAACGCCGTGCACGGCGAGGCGCTCCTCCCAGAAGGGGAGCGCGCCGTCCGGCACGGAAAAGGCGGTGACGCCGACCTCGCCGGTGCCGGGGCGGCCGCGCGCGGCATTGGGAAAGGGGAAATAGGTCATCACCGTGCCGGGCGTGCCGGCCTCGTTGGCGTAATAGAGGTGGTAGACGTCGGGCGCGTCGAAATTGACCGTCTTCTTGATGCGCCGCAGGCCGAGCGCGTGGGTGAAGAAGGCGTTGTTCTCGTTGGCGTCACGGGCGAGCGAGGTGACGTGATGAAGCCCCTTGATCTGGTCGAGCATGGCTGCCGCTCCTGTTCCGGTTGCCGCGACGGCGGCGTTCGGTGTCAATGTCGGGCAATGCCGGGGCTCGGAAAAGGCCGCATCCGTGCGAAGGATCGTTCTCTAGATGTGAACGATGAATGACCCATCGTTCAAAAAGGAAAGGCCCGCGCGATGTGCGCGGGCCCTGTCCGGTATCGCCCTTAGCGGGGGATGACGATCAGCTGCTGGTCGCGGCTGTCGGCGAAGGTCGCTGCGTCGTACTCCGGCTGCGCCTCGAGCTGCTCCTTGGTCAGGGGCGTGTAGAGGTGCGTGTCGCCGTCGCCGTCACGCATGAAGGCGAGGTTGTCGAAGTCGAGCGCCACTTCCTTGGCGCCGATGCCGAGGAAGCCGCCGACATCGACGGTCACGGCGTCGACCTGACCGTCGGCCGACAGGATCACGTCGGCGATGGAGCCGACATTCTCGTCGCCCGCGCCGTAGACGGTGGTGCCGATCAGGTCGTCGGCGCGAATCTCGGCAACCGGGACCTCGGTCATGGTCGAGCGGTCGATGGCCGAGGTGCGGGTTTCGTCGGTCGCGGGCGCGGCGGCAGGCGGGGTTGCGGCCGGCTCGTTCTGCGCCGTCATGTCGGTCGCACCGTCGGTGGTGTCGGTCGTCGTATCGGCCGCGGTGTCGGGCATGGCGCCGGTGGCGTTGTCATTGGCCGCGTCCACCGCGGCTTCCGCGTCGGCAGCCTGCTTGGCGGCGTCGAGATCGGTCGAGGTCGCCGGCGTCGTGTTGCCGATCTGCGCGTCGGCCGGCATCGGGCGATAGGCGGCGACATCGAAGTCGGGCAGCGCCTTCAGCGCCTCCGGAGTGGTCTCGATGATAAGATAGCGGCTGCCGTCGCGCTCGGTCCACTGGATGAGGTCGTACTCGATGGCGACGTCCTTCTTGCCGAGGCCGAGGAAGCCGCCGACGCCGATCACCACGGCCTGGGCCGTGCCTTCGGGCGACAGGACGATGTCGCTGATGCTGCCGATGTTCTGGCCGTCGTCACCGGCGCTGGAATAGACCGTCTGGCCGAGGAGGTCGGAGGCGAGATGGCCGTCGGCATGGATCACCTGCGGCGCCGCCTGCTCGACGGGAGCCGTCGGCGCAGGCGCGGTCTGGGCGAAGGACGCGCCCGTCGCGACGAGGGTTGCAATGGCGGTAGTGGCCAGGAGCTTGCGGATCATGTTAGTCTCTCCTTTGTGCATGTTCATTTGCACGGCGCGCTCTGCCGAACTTTTAGCGAGGGGAGGCGGGGCGCGCCTTTCACGCCGGGTCAACGTGACTGTGCGGCTTAGGTTCCCCGGTAAAATTACCGTCGCGGCAGCGGAACCGGGCGGCCGGAGAGGCATTGCGGGGATATCGGGACGGGATTGCGGGCGAAGGCCGCCCGCGCATGCCCGGTCTTCCGATCCATTTCCCGACCGATGCGGAGCACCCGTCCGATGCGCTTTCAGGTGGTTCTGAACAGGGATGGCGGAACGCTGCGCCGCCGCGATGCCGATGCCGTGGCGCGTTCGCTGCGCGAGGCGCTGGAAGCGGCCGGCCATACGGTCTCGGTCGCGGCGGTCGCCGGCGACGGCATGGATGCCGCGCTCGACGAGGCGGCGACCGGCCCGGCCGACATCGTCATGGTCGGCGGCGGCGACGGGACGGTCTCGGCCGCGGCCGCGCGGCTCGCCGGGTCCGACAAGGCGCTGGCGGTCCTGCCGGCCGGCACCATGAACCTTTTCGCGCGCAGCCTCGGCATTCCCGCCGATCTCGACCAGGCGGTCGCCGCCTTTGCGACGGGCGAGGTGCGGGCGGTCGACGTCGCGCAAGCGGACGGGCGCATCTTCGTCCACCAGTTCTCGGTCGGGCTGCATACCAAGCTGATAAGGCTGCGCGAAAAGAAGAGCTTCGGCTCGCGCTACGGCAAGATGATCGCCTCGCTTCAGGCCGGGTTCGCCGCCTTCCTGCGGCCGCCGCGGCTGGCCGCGGCGCTGACGCTGGACGGGCGCGAGATCGTCGTCCGCGCCTCGGGGATCAGCATCACCAACAATCTGCTGGGGGAGGGCTATCGCCTGCCCTATGCCGCACGCCCCGACGGCGGCGTGCTCGGGGTCTATGTCACGCGGGCGCGGCGGCGGCGCGATCTTGCCCTGTTCGCGCTCGGCGCGCTGTTCGGGCGCTGGCGGCGCAACGCCCATGTCGACGTCCATCAGGCGCGGGAGGTAACGCTGCGGCTGGTGGCGCATCATCGCCGCTTCGGCTGTGCCATGGACGGGGAACTCGCGGATCTCGGCACGGAGACGCAGCTGCGCATCCTGCCCGGCGCGCTGAAGGTGCTCGTTCCCGCGCAGGCGAAGGAGCGCGGCTGATCGCGGGCCGAGGCCGCAGAATCTGGAAGAGGACGAAGAGTTAGAGAACTTGCAGGGAGGCGGCGACGATCGCGCCGCCGCTTCCTCCGGCGTTCAGCGGGGATCGTCGTCCCTGCTGCGCGGGGCGTTCTCGCGCCACACGCCGTAGGCGAGGGCGGCGGCGGCCGGGAAGATCAGCGCAAAACCGCGGGCGCGCGAGGCGAGCAGGGTCGGCAGGATCGCAACAGCCGCGGCGCTGGCGATGGCCCGCGCTTCCTCGCGCCGGCGCTTCGCCTCGCGCTTGGCCCGCGAGCTCGCCGCAAGCCGGTCGATGCCGACGAGCAGCAGGGCGAGGACGACGAAGCCGCCGCCGAACCACAGCGCCGCCGGGAACGCGCCGATCTCGCGCGCTGCGGCGATGAAGCCGGCGACGAGCAGGAAGGTTGCGCCGACCAGGACGAAAAGCCCGGCCAGCGCATAGACGAGCGCCGCGCGGCGCGCTCGCGCGACCGCGTCCGAGGCTTCCCCGGAGACGATCGCGGCGACGAGAGAGACGAGCGCCTGCACGGACTACTCCTTGGGTTTTCGCAATTCCGGACGGAAAAGCGCTTCGCACTTTTCCGGAAATTGCCCTAGCGGCGCGAAAGCAACGCGAAGAAGAAGCCGA
Organism: Aquamicrobium sp.; assembly: GCF_023954335.1. Lineage (NCBI taxonomy): Bacteria > Pseudomonadati > Pseudomonadota > Alphaproteobacteria > Hyphomicrobiales > Phyllobacteriaceae > Aquamicrobium > Aquamicrobium sp. The sequence goes on along the minus strand of NZ_JAMLIE010000003.1, from coordinate 365,002 downwards.
CGCCGGCGGCGATGGCGAGCGAGGTCAGCGGCTTCTCTCGCACCGCGTCGGTGACCTGGCGCTCGATGTCGCCGGCATTGGACTTGAGCGCATACATTGCCTCCTCGCCCTTGACGCGAAGCTGCTCGGCGCCTTCGGTCGCCGCGCGGCGCGCTGCCGACATCGTGTGCTCGCCGGTCTTCGCCAGCTGCTCGGTCAGGCGCGCGACGTCCTCGCGCAGCTGCGCCAGTTCGGCCTCGAGATCGGCGGGAACCGCCTTGTCTTCGGCCTTGCCGGCCTTGCCGCTTGCTGCTGTCGCCATGATGCAAACTCCTGTTGTGTTGCCGTTCGTTTCCGGGCATCAACGCGCGGCCGCGCCGGGGGTTCCCGGCCGCCGCCATGGCCGCCATCATACGGAAAAAACGCCGCCCGGCCATGCAATTATCAATTGTGGTATGCGTTTGTGTATCGATTGCAAGTTGCATTTATATCAAGCGAGATAAATTGTAAGCTGCGTTTATATCAAGTGAGATGACAGGCCCGTCGGGCCGGGCCAAAAGGCCGCTTTTCCAGGAGGGGCTTTGATGCGTGGCGACCTTCCGCTGGCCGGCATGCGGGTTCTCGTCATGGAGGACGAGCATCTGATCGCGATGGATGTGGAGCTGCTGTGCCGCGAGCACGGCGCTGCGGAGGTCGTGCTCGTGCATGCGCTCGACGAGGCGGGCGAGATGCTTGCCGAGGCCGTGCCCGATGCCGGCATCCTCGACGTGGCGCTGGCCGGCCAGCCGACCTTCGGCGTTGCCCGCGAGCTGGCCGCCCGCGGCATCCCGTTCGTGTTCGCCACCGGCCATGCCGATGCGGAAGGGCTGTTCGACGATTTCCCGGACGTCGCGGTGATCGGCAAGCCCTTCGCCGGCGGCGCGCTGATGGAGGCGCTGGCCGCCGCGATCGCCCGGACCGGCCCGGAAGCCGGCGCGCGATCAGGCGGCGCTTGAGCCCATCACCTGCGAGGAGATGGCGTCGGGGCCATAGTCGCCGTCGCCGGAGACCTGAAGGATCTCCTGGAGGCGCGTGCGCGCCCGGCTGACCCGGCTCTTGATGGTTCCGACCGCGCAGCCGCAAATCTCGGCCGCTTCCTCATAAGAGAAGCCCGACGCGCCGATCAGGATGATCGCCTCGCGCTGGTCCTCCGGCAGCGTCTCGAGCGCGGTGCGGAAATCGTCGAGATCCAGCGCACCGTGCTGGCCGGGATGCACCGCCAGCCGCCCGGTGAGGACGCCGTCGCTGTCCTGGACCTCGCGGCCGCGCTTGCGCATCTGCGAATAGAACTCGTTGCGCAGGATGGTGAACACCCACGCTTTCAGGTTGGTGCCGGGCTGGAAGGAGGCCTGCTTGTCCCAGGCCTTGACCAGCGTTTCCTGCACCAGGTCATCCGCCCTGTCGGCATTCTGCGACAGGGAGATGGCAAACGCGCGCAGGCTGGGAATGGCGTCGAGCAAATCCTGCCTGAAGGTCGACCGATCGTCCATCTGAGCTCCCTGGAGTATGGATTCTTATTCCCGGTCGGAAACGGCGGCTGCCGCCGGTCCGGCCGTCTGCTCGCGCTCTTCGAGCTGCTTCAGCAGATCCTGGAACTTGTCCGGCACGGCCTCGGAAATGAGATCGTCGTAATATTGCTTGAGCTTGCGTCCGATCTCGGAATTCGTCCCCAACGGATCGGCGCGGCGGCCCGCTCTGTCAAGACCGCCCGCGGCGGTCGCTCTGGCTGTTTTCATGCTGGTTCTCACGGCCCCCGTTCGCCCGGTCCCTCGCGATGGACACCAGGCTTCAGTCCAATGCGCATTTTCCTTTCTCCGGCAAACGGTTCGGCCGCCGGACGGGGAGTAAACGCCGCCATCGCGAGATTGTTCCGGCGCGACGGAACTTTTTTTTGCCGGCCGCGTTTCGTCTCCTGTTGCATGCCGGCCTTGGGTCGGCTTTTCATGCATCGTCATTGAGGGAGACGCCATATCATGACCTTGTCCACACGGATCGCCCCGCATCTGCCCTATCTCAGGCGCTTCTCTCGCGCGCTGACGGGATCGCAGACCAGCGGCGACGCGCTCGTGGCGGCTACGCTGGAGACCATCATCGCCGATATAAGCGTGTTCCCTTCGCTTTCGAGCGACCGGATCGGGCTTTATCGCGTTTTTGCCAAGCTGTTCACCTCCGTCGGGGTGCGCGTGCCGGAACCGGAGACGCGGCTTGCCTGGGAAAGCCGCGCCGCCGCCAACCTCTCGGCGCTGTCGCCGCTGCCGCGGCAGGCGTTCCTGCTGGTCGCGGTCGAGGGCTTTTCCGAGACCGAAGCCGCCGAGATCCTCGACGTCAGCGACAAGGACTTCACCCGGCTCCTCTCCGAGGCGAGCGAGGAAATCTCGCGGCAGGTGGCGACCGACATCCTCATCATCGAGGACGAGCCGCTGATCGCCATGGACATCGAGCAGCTTGTCGAGAGCCTCGGCCATCGCGTGGTCGGCACCGCCCGCACCCACAAGGAAGCGGTGGCGCTGTTTGCGAAGGCCAATCCCAAGATGGTGCTGGCCGACATCCAGCTCGCCGACGGCTCGTCGGGCATCGACGCGGTCAACGAGATCCTGGCGGGAACGCCGGTGCCGGTGATCTTCATCACCGCCTTCCCAGAGCGGCTCCTGACCGGCGAGCGGCCGGAGCCGGCCTTCCTCGTCACCAAGCCGTTCCATCCCGAGATGGTCAAGGCGCTGATCAGCCAGGCGCTGTTCTTCGACCGGCAGGCGCAGGCGGCGGCCTGACGAAGCATCGCCACGGGCGGCCGGCGGCCTCCGTGGTGCCATGAAATCGGAACGACGGGCCGCCTCTCGGGCGGCCCTTTCCATGGGGCGGCCGGCAGGCCCGGGGCGCACCGGCGAAATGCCGCAGCGGCATGGAACCAACACCTCAAAATTGCGTTTTCAGACATCGTTTCAGTTCATGCCGACCGGAAGGGAGACATACCATGCTCTATTGGGCGCTCGTATTCCTCGTCGTTGCGATCATCGCCGGGGCGCTGGGCTTCGGCGGCATCGCCGGCGCGTCAGCAGGCATCGCGCAGATCCTGTTCTTCATCTTCCTCGCTTTCCTCGTCATCTCGCTGGTGGCCGGTCTGGTCAGGCGGGCGGGGTAGAGCAGGTGGTGTTGCCGCGCCCGGCCCGGTCGGGCGCGCGTGAAAGTCGGAACCTTGCAGCCCCTCACTCTTGGTTCCGTCTCCAGTCGGACAGCCGGGCATGAAGCCTGTCTGTCCGGCGCGGCCATTCCGGAACCCCGCTCACGGAGCCCTTCTCATGGGTCAGGCTTCGTTCACGAATTTCCTCTTATCCTGTCCTGATCCGTCGCGCGCGCGGCGGACGGGACGCGGGGACGATTCGGACCGACACGGGGCGGCCCGGCACGAGGCAACTCGACATGGGGTGGTAAGGTGCAGCTGAGGCGGGGTTTGCTGCGCGCGCTGCGCAACACGGGGATCGTCGTCATCTACCAGACGCCGGACATGCGCGTCCTGTGGGGGCAGAACGTGCCGGAGGAGTGGGCCGACGGCGACATCCTCGGCAGCGAGGACGGCGAATTCCTGCCCGGGCCGATGGCCGCGCGCGTCACCGAGATGCGGGCCGAGGTGCTCGCCTCCGGCCAGCCGGTGAAGCTCGAGTTCCACGAGGGCGTCGAGAGCGGCGGACGCTGGTACGACATGTGGATCGACGCCGACCGCGGCGACGACGACGAGATCGCCGGGGTCGTGACCACCATGGTCGAGATCACCGAGCGCAAGCATCGCGAGCAGACCCTGCGCACGCTGCTGCGCGAGGTGAGCCACCGCTCCAAGAACCTCCTCGCCATCATCCAGAGCATCGCCACGCAGACGGGCCGCCACGCTTCCGGCATCGACAGCTTCCTCGACCGCTTCCGCGGCAGGCTGCATTCGCTCGCCTCCTCGCAGGACCTCGTCACCTCCTCCAACTGGCGCGGCGCGATGCTGAGCGAACTGGTGGAAGGCCAGATCGCGCGCTATCGCGACGAGAGCGACGAGGGCGTGCGCTTCGAAGGCGTCGACGTGCATCTCAATCCCAATGCCGCGCTGCATATCGGGCTGGCGCTGCACGAGCTCGTCGTCAACTCGATGAGCCATGGCGCGCTGGCGCGGCCGGGCGGGCAGGCGCGGCTGACCGCGACGCTCAGCCGCCAGGATGCGGGCGAGGCGCCCGCGCTCGTCCTGACATGGAGCGAGCCCGCCGGCGCCGCCGGCCTGCCCGAACGCAAGGATTTCGCCAGCGTGGCGCTGGAGCGGGTGGTGCCGATGTCGCTCGACGGCACGGCGCGCTTCGACGTCAGCGACGAGCGCCTCGACTACCGGCTGGAAATACCCGCCGCCAATTTCGAAGCCGCCTGAAATGAGAACGCCGGGCTCGCGGCCGGCTTGAAGCCCTTAAAATGAGAAAGCCAGCCTTGCGGCCGGCTTTCTGTGCGGTGTCGATCTGAAATCGCCCGCCCTGGCAACCGTCGCATCCGTTGGGGGGGGGCTTTGGGGTACGAACGTGCGGTCGCCATGACAGAAACACCTGCGGGGCGGAAAGGTTCCCGCGCCCGGCGAAATTTTCGCCTCAGCGTTGCGGGTTGAGCCGCTCGGGCGGGATGCGCACCGTCATCTCACCTTTCCTCGGCTCGAAATAGACGGCCAACGCATACATGGCGCCATAGGCAAGGCCGGCCAGGACGGCCAGTATCGTCAGGAACCTGAACAGTGTCGGCATGCACGCGCCTGTGGTCGTTGTCCTTGCGAGGCCGTGCCGTTATGGGACGGTGGCGCAGCTATTTCAAGGACTACCGTTCGCGGCGCTGCTTGACGCAACCGCGCTTTTCATGTCGATACCGCCGCAAACGAGGCATGGGCGATGACGGACGAGCCATTGACCGGGGAGACCGACGCCGGGGCCGATCGCGCGGGAACGGCCCGCGAGAGGCTGGGCGGGCGCGCCATCGTCTTCGTCGGGCTGATGGGCGCTGGCAAGACCGCCATCGGCAGGCGGCTCGCGCAGATGCTGGACCTGCCTTTCGTCGACAGCGACCACGAGATCGAGGCGGTGTCGCGCATGACCGTGCCCGAGCTCTTCGAGCGCTACGGCGAGCCGGAGTTCCGCGCGCTCGAGCAGCGGGTGATCGGCCGGCTGCTGCGCGAGGGGCCGCGCGTGGTCTCGACCGGCGGCGGTGCCTTCATGAACGCGCAGACGCGCGAGGCGGTGGCCGAGCACGGCGTCTCGATCTGGCTGAAGGCCGGGCTCGACCTCCTGATGGATCGCGTGTCGAAGAACCAGAACCGGCCGCTGCTGAAGGCGCCGATCCCGCGCGGTGTCATGGAGCGGCTGATGGCCGAGCGCTATCCGGTCTACGCGCTCGCCGACATCACCGTCGAGACGCGCGACGCGACGCGCGAGATCATCGCCGAAGAGACGTTCCGGTCGCTGTCCGACCATCTCGAACGCCGGGCCAGGGAAAGGGCGGAGCCATGAGTGCTGCTGAACGACGCATCGAGACCGTCCGTGTCGAACTGGGCGCGCGCGCCTACGACATCCTGATCGGCGACGGCCTGATCGGCGCGGCGGGCCGCGAGATCGCCGCGCGGCTGCCGGGCGCGCGCGCGGCCATCGTCACCGACGAAAACGTCGCCGCGCGCCATGCGGCCGCGCTTGCCGCCAGCCTCGAGGCCGCCGGCATCGCGGCGACGACGATCACCGTCGCGCCCGGCGAGAAGAGCAAAAGCTTTTCCATGCTCGAGGAAGTGGTCGACGCGGTGCTGGCGGCGCGGCTCGAACGGGGCGACGCGGTGATCGCGCTCGGCGGCGGCGTGGTCGGCGATCTCGCGGGGTTCGTCGCCGGCATCGTGCGGCGGGGCATGCGGTTCGTCCAGATGCCGACCTCTCTGCTGGCGCAGGTCGATTCCTCCGTCGGCGGCAAGACCGGCATCAACAGCCCGCGCGGCAAGAACCTCGTCGGCGTCTTCCAGCAGCCGGCGCTGGTCCTGGCCGACACCGGCGCGCTCGACACGCTTCCCGTTCGCGAGTTCCGCGCCGGCTATGCCGAGGTCGCCAAGTACGGGCTGATCGACCGGCCCGATTTCTTCGCCTGGCTGGAGGCGAACTGGCGCGAGGTCTTCGACGGCGGGCCGGCGCGCGCCCACGCCATTGCCGAATCCTGCCGCGCCAAGGCCGCCGTGGTGGCGCGCGACGAATACGAGACCGGCGACCGGGCGCTGCTCAATCTCGGCCATACCTTCGGCCATGCGCTGGAGGCGGCGACGGCTTATGACAGCGCCCGCCTCGTCCATGGCGAGGGCGTCGCCATCGGCATGGCGCTGGCGCACCGCTTCTCGGCGCGCCTCAACCTCGCCAGTCCCGACGACGCTGACCGTGTCGAGGCGCATCTCGCGGCCGTCGGCCTGCCGATATCGACGGGCGAGATTCCCGGCGAGCTGCCGGGGCCGGAGCGGATGCTCGACTATATCGCGCAGGACAAGAAGGTTGCACGCGGGGCACTGACCTTCATCCTGACGCGCGGCATCGGCCGCGCTTTCATCGCAAAGGACGTCGCGTCGTCCGAGGTGCTGGCGTTCCTCAGGACGGCGATGCTGCCGTCCGGCGCGGGATGATCGCGATGGAGGAGCTGGCCCTCGTCCTCCTGCCGCTGGCGGCGGTGCTCGCGCTCGTCGCCTTCCATCGCCCGCTGCTCGCCCTGTTCGGGCTGGAGCTCGCGCCGATCGCGCCGGCGCAGAGCGCCCGCGACGGGCTGCGCGACGCGATCCATCGCGAGGGCGCGGTGGTCAAGCAGGACCGCGACCGCATGGGCGGGCTGCTCGACCTCGCCGAGCTCGAGGTCTGCGACGTCATGGTCCATCGCACCCACATGCGCTCGCTCAATGCCGACGACCCGCCCGAGGCGCTGGTGCGTGAGGTGCTGCAGAGCCCGCACACGCGCATGCCGCTGTGGCGTGGCGAGCCCGACAACATCGTCGGCGTTGTCCATGCCAAGGACCTGTTGCGCGCGCTCAACGAGGCGGCTTACGACTTCTCGCAGATCGACATCGCCAAGCTGGCGGCGCGGCCGTGGTTCGTGCCGGACACGACCACGCTCCAGGACCAGCTGAACGCCTTCCTGCGGCGCAAGGTCCATTTCGCCATCGTCGTCGACGAGTATGGCGAGGTCGAGGGGCTGGTGACGCTGGAGGACATCATCGAGGAGATCGTCGGCGACATCGCCGACGAGCACGACATCGAGGTGCAGGGCGTGCGCCAGGAGGCGGACGGCTCGGTGGTGGTCGACGGCCAGGTGCCGATCCGGGACCTGAACCGCGCGCTCGACTGGACCCTGCCCGACGACGAGGCGACGACCATCGCCGGCCTCGTCATCCACGAGACCCAGTCGATCCCGCGCGAGCGGCAGGCCTTCACCTTCCACGGCAAGCGGTTCATCGTCATGAAGCGCGAGAAGAACCGCATCACCCGCATCCGCATCAGGCCGGCCGAGGCCGGCTGACGCGGGTCTATTTGCGGCTCACCCATGCGCCGGCGCCGTAGCGCTCGCCGGCGAACTTCTCCGGCGCCAGCAGGTCGCCGAGCGCTTCCATCTCTTCGGCCGACAGCGCGATGCGCGCCGCGGCGACGTTCTGCTCCAGATGATCGATCCTGCGCGCGCCGGGGATCGGCACGATGAAATCGCCGCGATGGATGACCCAGGCGAGCGCGAGCTGCGCCGCCGTCGCGCCTTTCTGCGCCGCCATCTCCTCGAGGATCTTCACCAGCGAGGCGTTGGCCGCCATGTTCTGCGCGCTGAAGCGGGGCAGCTTGTGGCGGAAGTCGTCGGCGCCGAAATCCTCCGGCTTCTGGATCTTGCCGGTGAGGAAGCCGCGGCCGAGCGGGCTGAACGGCACGAAGCCGATGCCGAGCTCGCGGCAGGTGTCGAGGATCTCGCCCTCGGGGTTGCGGGTCCACAGCGAATACTCGCTCTGGAGGGCCGAGATCGGGTGGACGGCGTGGGCGCGGCGCAGCGTCTCGGTCCCGACCTCGGAAAGGCCGAGCGCGCGCACCTTGCCCTCGCGGACCAGTTCGGCCATCGCGCCGACCGTGTCCTCGATCGGCACCTCGGGGTCGAGCCGGTGCTGGTAGAGAAGGTCGATGGCCTCGACGCCCAGCCGCTTCAGCGACGCCTCGGCCACGTCCCGCACATGCCCGGGCCGGCTGTCGAGGCCGTTCATCGCCTCGGCGCCTTTCCGCGCCGGATCGAGCCGGAAGCCGAACTTCGTCGCGATCGTCACCTTGTCGCGGAACGGCTTCAGCCCCTTGCCGACGAGGATCTCGTTGGCGAAGGGGCCGTATGCCTCGGCCGTGTCGAAGAAGCTGACGCCGAGCTCGACCGCGCGATGCAGCGTGCGGATCGCGTCGGCCTCGTCCTGCCCGCCATAGCCGTGGCTCATGCCCATGCAGCCGAGCCCGACGGCCGAGACGGTCAGATGAGGGCCGAGCTTGCGTGTCGGAAGGGGTGTCTGTGTCATGGTCGCGTTTCCTTCTACCAGCGCCGCGGCTCACCCGGCGCCGCCGCCTCGATGGCGAAGGCGTGGACCGTGTCGGCAAGTTCGTCGGCGATCAGCGCGTTGATGGCGCGGTGGCGCTCGATCCGGCTCATGCCGGAAAAGGCGTCGGCCACGATGCGCAGCCGAAGGTGCGTCTCGCCCGCGCCGTCGAAATGCTCCTGATGGCCGGCATGGAGGTGGCTCTCGTTGATGACCTCCAGATGCTGCGGCAAAAATGCCGCAGCGAGCTTTTCCTCGATGGTCGCGCGGATGGACAAGGCAGGCTCCTTTCACCATATAGGGCAGGCAGGACGGGACGGGCGGAAGGCTTCCGGCCGGCCCGATTCATGCCCCTGATCTAGGCCGGTGGGCGATGATTCCGCAAAAGTCAATTCTTGTATCGCATCGCGAAGCCCCCATAATCGTCGGCGAGCTTCGCCCCGGAACCCCCGGAACTCCATGAAACCCTATTCGAAATATTTCGAGAAGATCAGGATTCGCCCGGAGGCGGAGACCCAGACGCGCACCGGCGCGCCGGCCTGCCAGTGGGACGGGTGCGAGGGCGCCGGCACCCACCGCGCGCCGGTCGGGCGCATGCGCGAGGGCGAGTATTTCCGCTTCTGCTTCGATCACGTGCGCGAATACAACAAGAACTTCAACTATTTCTCCGGCCTCGCCGACACCGAGGTCGCGCGCTTCCAGAAGGAGGCGCTGACCGGCCACCGGCCGACATGGAAGATGGGCGCCAACGGCCAGACGCGCTCCGCGCCCGATTTCGCCCAGAAGCGGTCCGGGGCGGCCGGCTACTACAACCGCGTGCGCGATCCGTTCGGCATGTTCGGCGACGAGCCGCGCGCCGGGCGCACCCGCGCGCGCAAGCTCAAGACGCTTGAGGCCAAGGCCATGGAAACGCTTGGCCTTGAAATGAATGCGTCTGGCGAAGCCATCAAGGCGCGCTATAAGGAACTGGTCAAGCGCCATCATCCCGACGCCAATGGCGGCGACAGAGGCTCCGAGGAACGCTTCCGCGACGTGCTTCAGGCCTATCGCGTGCTCAAGCAGGCGGGCCTTTGCTAGAGCGTTTCGCAGCCGGGCGGTCCCGTCCGGCGTCGCGATAACGCGGCCGGGGAAACGGGTGGGGGCAGCGGAACGGCATTCGCCAGAATGCCCGCTGCTCCAGCCAAAACAGGTTTGTGTCGGGCGGCGCGTCTGCTAGATACGCCTGCGAATTCTGGGACAATGCCGGCGGAAGACTTGGCTTCCGCATGTGGAGACAGCATGAACAAGGTCGACCGCGACATCGCCAACCTTCCCGACACGACCGTCTCGGTCAAGGAAACCTTCGGTTTCGACACCAACATGGTGGTGCCGGCCTATTCCGCCCCGTCCGAGCACGTGCCGGACATCGACCCGGACTACCTGTTCGACCGGCAGACGACGCTCGCCATCCTCTCGGGCTTCGCCTACAACCGCCGCGTCATGGTCTCGGGCTATCACGGCACCGGCAAGTCGACCCATATCGAGCAGGTGGCGGCGCGGCTGAACTGGCCCTGCGTGCGCATCAACCTCGACAGCCACGTTTCCCGTATCGACCTCGTCGGCAAGGACGCCATCGTCGTCAAGGACGGCATGCAGGTGACGGAGTTCCGCGACGGCATCCTGCCCTGGGCCTACCAGCACAACGTCGCGCTGGTCTTCGACGAGTACGACGCCGGCCGCCCGGACGTGATGTTCGTCATCCAGCGCGTGCTGGAATCGTCGGGCCGGCTGACGCTGCTCGACCAGTCCAGGGTCATCCGCCCGCATCCCGCGTTCCGCCTGTTCGCCACCGCCAACACGGTCGGCCTCGGCGACACGACCGGCCTCTACCACGGCACGCAGCAGATCAACCAGGCGCAGATGGACCGCTGGTCCATCGTCACCACGCTGAACTACCTGCCGCACGACAAGGAAGTCGCGATCATCCTCGCCAAGGCCAAGCACTTCCAGAACGAGAAGGGCCGCGAGATCGTCAACAAGATGGTGCGCGTCGCCGACATGACGCGCTCGGCCTTCATCAACGGCGACCTGTCGACCGTGATGAGCCCGCGCACCGTCATCATGTGGGCCGAGAACGCCGAGATCTTCAACGATGTCGGCTTCGCCTTCCGGCTGACCTTCCTCAACAAGTGCGACGAGCTGGAGCGGGCGGTGGTCGCCGAGTTCTACCAGCGCGCCTTCGGCGAGGAACTGCCGGAAAGCGCCGCCAACATCGCGCTGGGGTAGCGAGCCTTGGCCAAGCCCGGCGACAATGTCCGCGACCGGCCCGTCAAGGGCGGCGACGCCGACGCGTTCAAGCGCGCGGTCACGGTGTGCGTGCGCGCGCTCGCCGGCGACGGCGAGCTGGAGGTCGCCTTCTCGAAGGAGCGGCCAGGCATGGCGGCCGAGCGCGTGCGCCTGCCCGAACTGCCGAAGAAGCCGACGCTCGATGACGTCGCCATCACGCGCGGCCTCGGCGATTCGATGGCGCTGCGCCGGGCGCGTCACGATCCGCGCCTGCATGTGAAGCTCGCGCCCGAGGGGCCGCAGGCCCGCGCCATCTTCGACGCGGTCGAGCAGGCCCGCGTCGAGGCCATCGGCGCCCGCGCCATGGTCGGCGTCGCCGACAATATCGGCCACATGCTGGAGGACCGCTACGCCCGCGCCAACCTTGCCGGCGTCACCGACAGGGCCGACGCGCCGCTGGAGGAGGCGATCTCGCTTCTGGTGCGTGAGCGCCTGACCGGGCGGCCGGCGCCGAAATCGGGCGAGCAGCTCGTCGAGCTGTGGCGCGGCTGGATCGAGGACAAGGCCGGCGCCGACCTCGACGGGCTTTTGGGCTCGCTCGACGACCAGCAGGCCTTCGCCCGCCTCGTGCGCGACATGCTGGTCTCGATGGAGATGGCCGAGGAGCTGGGCGAGGACCAGCAGGACCAGGATCAGGAAGAGGACGACCCCGACCAGCCGCAGGGCGAGGAGAACAGCGAGGACGGCGGCGAGGACGACCAGGGCGCCGAGCCGTCGCAGTCGGAAGAGGCGGACTCCTCGGACGATGACCAGGAAGCGGGCGAGAGCGAGGCTGAGGCGTCGACCGACGACTATGCCGACGACGAGGACCTCGACGCCGAGACCGCCGGCGAGACCAGGCGGCAGGACAACCCATTCTCGAACTTCACCAAGGAGTTCGACTACAAGGTCTTCACCGCCGAGTTCGACGAGATGGTCGGCGCGGAGGAGCTGTGCGACGAGGAGGAGCTCGACCGCCTGCGCGCCTTCCTCGACAAGCAGCTCGCCAATTTGCAGGGCATCGTCGGCCGGCTGGCCAACCGGCTCCAGCGCCGCCTGATGGCGCAGCAGAACCGCTCGTGGGACTTCGACCTCGAGGAGGGCGTGCTCGACAGCGCCCGCCTCGTGCGCGTCGTCATCGACCCGATGCAGCCGCTCTCCTTCAAGTGGGAGCGCGACACGCAGTTCCGCGACACGGTGGTGACGCTGCTGATCGACAATTCCGGCTCGATGCGCGGCCGGCCGATCACGGTGGCGGCGACCTGCGCCGATATCCTCGCGCGCACGCTGGAGCGCTGCGGCGTCTCGGTCGAGATCCTCGGCTTCACCACGCGGGCGTGGAAGGGCGGCCAGTCGCGCGAGAAATGGCTGAAGGAGGGCAAGCCGGCCAATCCCGGCCGGCTCAACGACCTGCGCCACATCGTCTACAAGTCGGCCGACGCGCCGTGGCGGCGCTCGCGGCGCAATCTCGGCCTGATGATGCGCGAGGGGCTGCTCAAGGAGAACATCGACGGCGAGGCACTCCTGTGGGCGCACAACCGGCTGATCGCGCGGCCCGAGCAGCGCAAGATCCTGATGATGATCTCGGACGGCGCGCCGGTCGACGATTCGACCCTTTCGGTCAATCCTGGCAACTATCTCGAGCGGCACCTGCGCGGCGTCATCGACCTGATCGAGACGCGCTCGCCGGTCGAGCTGCTGGCCATCGGCATCGGCCATGACGTGACGCGCTACTATCGTCGCGCCGTCACCATCGTCGACGCCGAGGAACTGGCCGGGGCGATGACCGAGCAGCTCGCCGCGCTGTTCGGCGAGGAGACCCGGCGCGAGTCGCGCCGGGTCGCGGGCCGCCGGTGAGGGCTTTCCTCGCCGCCGTCCTGTTCGCGGCGGGGCTGGTCTTCGCGACAGCGGTGCAGGCGGAAGCGCCGTTCGACGTCCCGGTCGAAAGCCGGCCGATCGCCAATTTCAAACTGGGCTCCGGCGAGACGCGCTTCGGCGTGCTCGAGTTCGTCGGCGGCTTCGAGATGCGCTCGACGGAGCGGCTGTTCGGGCAACTGTCGGCGCTGCGCTTCCTTGAGCCCGGCGGCGCGTTCATCGGCGTCGCCGATCACGGCTACTGGTTCTCCGGCGCGATCACGCGCGACGGCGACGGCGCGCCGCTCGGCGTCACGGATTTCCGCATGCAGGCGATGATCGACCCGGCCGGGCGTCGCCTGCGCGACAAGCGCATGGCCGATGCCGAGGGGCTGGAGGTGAGCGAGGGGATCGCCACCGTCTCCTTCGAGCGCGAGGCGCGCGTCTCCGAGTACAGGCTGGCCCCCGACGGCATCGCCGGCCCGGTGCGCGACGTCGATTTCGTCATCCCGCGCCACGAGCTGCGCAACAATCAGGGGCTGGAAACTGTGGTGCGCGCGCCGCGGGCCGGGCCGCTCAAGGGGGCGCGGATCGTCGTCGCCGAGCGCAGCATCGACGGGAACGGCGACCTCTTCGCCGCCATTATCGAGGGGCCGGGTAAGGGCATCTTCAAGGTGCGGCGCACCGACGGCTTCGACGTCACCGACGGGGTGTTCCTGCCCGATGGAGACCTCGTCCTCCTTGAGCGCCGGCTCTCGCTCGCCGCGGGCGTCGCGATGCGGCTGCGGCGCTTTCCCGGGGAGGCGGTGAAGGCGGGGGCACTGATCGACGGCGAGGTGCTGGCGCAGGCCGACCTCGCCCACCGCATCGACAACATGGAAGGGCTCGACGCGTGGACCCGCGCCGACGGCGCGACCATCCTGTCGATCCTGTCGGACGACAACCAGTCCTTCCTGCAAAGGACGCTCTATCTGGAATTCAGGCTTTTACCCTGATTGCCGGAGTCAGGCGGCGGAGCGTGCCGAGGAGGCGATGACGTCCACGATCCCGTCGACGGCCTGCTCGACCAGGATGCGGTCGTCGGCCTCGGCCATCACCCGGATCAGCGGCTCGGTGCCGGAGGGGCGAATGACGACGCGGCCGTTCCGGCCGAGCTTCGAGCGCCAGTCCTCGATCGCCTGCTTGACGGTCTCGTCCTCCAGCGGCGCGCCGCCGGAGAAACGCACGTTCTTCAGCACCTGCGGCACCGGCTCGAAGCGGCGGCAGACCTCGCTCGCCGGCTTGCCGGCGCGCTTGATGCAGGCCAGCACCTGAAGCGCCGAGACCAGCCCGTCGCCGGTGGTCGAGAAGTCGGACAGCACGATGTGGCCCGACTGCTCGCCGCCGACGTTGAAGCCGCCCTCGCGCATGCGCTCGACCACGTAGCGGTCGCCGACCTTGGTGCGCTCCAGCGACAGGCCGAGGCCGGCCATGTGGCGCTCCAGCCCGAGGTTGGACATGATGGTGGCGACCAGCCCGCCGCCGCTCAGGCGGCCGTTCTGCTGCCAGGATTCGGCGATCAGCGCCATGACCTGGTCACCGTCGACGACCGTGCCGGTCTCGTCGACGATGGTGACGCGGTCGCCGTCGCCGTCGAGGGCGATGCCGACGTCGGCGCGCACCTCGTGGACCTTCTTGGCGAGGCCGAGCGGGTGGGTTGAGCCGCAATCCTCGTTGATGTTGAGGCCGTTCGGCTCGTTGTTGATGGTGATGACCTCGGCGCCGAGCTCCCACAGGGCGGCAGGCGCCACCTTGTAGGCGGCGCCGTTGGCGCAGTCGACCACGATGCGCAGGCCCGAAAGCGACATCGAGCGCGACAGCGTGCGCTTGGCGAACTCGACATAGCGGTCGTGGACGCCGTCGATGCGCTTGGCGCGGCCGAGGGCCTCGGCGTCGGCGAGCGCGATGTCGACGTCGCGGTCGAGGAGCTGCTCGATGCGCCGCTCGATCTCGTCGCTGAGCTTGTAGCCGTCGGGGCCGAACAGCTTGATGCCGTTGTCGTAATAGGGGTTGTGCGAGGCGGAGATCATCACACCGATGTCGGCGCGTAGCGAGCGCACCAGCATGGCGACGCCGGGCGTCGGGATCGGGCCGAGCAGGAAGACGTCCATGCCGGCGGCGCAGAAGCCGGCGACCATGGCGTTCTCGATCATGTAGCCGGAAAGCCGCGTGTCCTTGCCGAGGACGACGCGATGGCGGTGGCTGCCGCGCTGGAAGGACATGCCCACGGCCATGCCGACGCGCAAGGCGACTTCCGCGGTCATCGGATAGCGGTTGGCCCGTCCCCGGATGCCGTCGGTCCCGAAATATTTCCTGCTCATCGTGACAGCTCTGTTCCCGTCGCCCGACTGAGAAATGCCATAGATAATCGAAGGTATGGCATCACAATGTATAAGCAAATGTTACGCCGGACCGGGTTTTTGCCGTTGTATCCGGGCGAAATCGTGCCGCGATGCTTTGCGCGGCTGCGCCTTGGTGGAGAAACGCCGCCGCCCGGAGGGCGACGGCGGAAGATAAAGGCGTGGTTGGCACGGCGGCGCGGCCGGCATGAACCGCCTGCCGGCCCTCCGCTACGGCTCCGGGCGTTCGCCGCTCGAAAAGCCAAATCGTTGGCTTTTCACCGCTGCGCGGACCACTCCTCACCCCTGAGGCTGCGGCTCCATGCCGGCGTCGGGCTCCTCGCCGCCCTTCTTGCGGTCCTCGTGGCGCGGGCCGGCCTTGGGCACGGTCGAGCCGCGGCTGGGCGGGGTGTCGTCGCCGAGGTCGCGCGAGGGCTTCTGGCCGGCGATGATCTGCTTGATCTCGTCGCCGCTGAGCGTCTCGTATTCGAGCAGCCCCTCGGCGATGGCGATCCACTCCTTCTTCTTCTCGGTCAGGATCTTGCGCGCGCCCTGATAGGCCTCCTCGATCAGGCGGCGTACCTCGGCGTCGATGATCTGGGCGGTCTCTTCCGAGACGTTCTGCTGGCGGGCGACCGAGTGGCCGAGAAAGACCTCTTCCTGGTTCTCGCCATAGGCGACCTGGCCGAGCTTGTCCGAGAAGCCCCAGCGCGTGACCATGGCCCGGGCCAGCTTGGTGGCCTGATCGATGTCGGAGGCCGCGCCGGAGGTGATGTTCTCCTTGCCGAACTTCAGCTCTTCGGCGACGCGCCCGCCCATCATGATGATCAGGCGCGAGATCATGTATTTGTAGCTCATCGAGTAGCGGTCGCCCTCGGGGAGCTGCATGACCATGCCGAGCGCGCGGCCGCGCGGGATGATGGTGGCCTTGTGCAGCGGGTCGGCGGCCTGCACGTTGAGCGCGGTGATGGCGTGGCCGGCCTCGTGATAGGCGGTCAGCTCCTTCTCGGCCTGCGTCATGGCGTTGGAGCGGCGCTCCGCGCCCATCATGATCTTGTCCTTGGCGTCCTCGAACTCCTGCATGGTGACGAGGCGCTTGTTGCGCCGCGCTGCCATCAGCGCCGCCTCGTTGACGAGGTTCATCAGATCGGCGCCGGAGAAGCCGGGCGTACCGCGCGCCAGTACCTTCAGGTCGACGTTCGGGGCCAGCGGCACGTTGCGGACATGCACCTTCAGGATCTTCTCGCGCCCGACGATGTCCGGGTTCGGCACCACGACCTGGCGGTCGAAGCGGCCGGGGCGCAGCAAGGCGGGGTCGAGCACGTCGGGCCGGTTGGTGGCGGCGATGAGGATGATGCCCTCGTTGGCCTCGAAGCCGTCCATCTCGACGAGGAGCTGGTTCAGCGTCTGCTCGCGCTCGTCGTTGCCGCCGCCGAGGCCGGCGCCGCGATGGCGGCCGACCGCGTCGATCTCGTCGATGAAGATGATGCAGGGCGCGTTCTTCTTGGCCTGCTCGAACATGTCGCGCACGCGGGACGCGCCGACGCCGACGAACATCTCGACGAAGTCGGAGCCGGAGATGGTGAAGAACGGCACGTTGGCCTCGCCGGCGACGGAGCGGGCGAGCAGCGTCTTGCCGGTTCCGGGAGGGCCGACGAGCAGCACGCCGCGCGGGATCTTGCCGCCGAGGCGCTGGAACTTCTGCGGGTCGCGCAGGAACTCGACGATCTCCTCGAGGTCCTGCTTGGCCTCGTCGACGCCGGCGACGTCGGCGAAGGTGACGCGGCCGTGCGCCTCGGTCAGCAGCTTGGCCTTGGACTTGCCGAAACCCATGGCGCGGCCGGAGCCGGACTGCATCTGGCGCATGAAGAAGATCCACACGCCGAGGATGAGGATCATCGGCAGCCAGGAAATCAGGTAGCCGAACAGCGAATTGGAGCCGTCGGTCTCGGGCCGGGCGTTGATGGTGACGCCCTTTTCCTCCAGCCGCTGGACCAGCGTCGGGTCGCCCGGCGAATAGGTCTGGAACCCGCCGCTGGCCTCGCCATAGGTGCCGCTGATGCGGCTGCCGGCGATGGTCACGGTATGGATGCGGCCGGCGTCCACCTCGCGCAGGAATTCCGAATAGGGGATGTCGCGCGCCATGCCGCGCTGCTGCGGCGCCTGGAACAGGTTGAAGAGCGCGATCAGGAGGACGGCGATGATCGCCCAGAGCGCGAGGTTTCGGTAGTTCGGATTCATCGTGTTTCCCGTTGGCGCCCGGGGGAATTCTGTCCTTGCCGGGGCGCGGCTTTCCGAATGTGCGAGGTGCGGTCCCTAACATAGGCAGCCCATGGGGTCTTGCCAAGCGCGGCCGCCTTTTTCAGTTAAGCGTCGATGCCGATCTATCCGGGACCAATGTGTTCCGGCCAAGGCGGCGAGGGCAGGGCCGGCGCGCCGGCAAGGCGTTGAAGCGCGGCGGCCAGCGGCCGGTCGAAACCCGTCAGGAAGCGCGCGAAAGGCGCCGCAGTGGGCGAGGCCGGGACGCTGTCGCCGGCGGCGGCCGGGGCGAGGAGCGGCCCGATCAGAGTTCTGCCGGAGTAAAGCGCCGGCTCCGCCGCCCATGCGGCGCGGACGAGCGCAGGCGGGACCCCGGCTTGCGTTTCCGCCGGAAACCGTGCCGCGCCGTCGTGGCCGAGCGGGCCGATATGCAGATCGTGCGCGCCCGGTGCGGCGGTTGCGCGCAGCCTGCCGTCCCACAGGACCGGCCCGGCGCCGAGCGGCACGAAGGGCAGGTTGCGCGCCTCGCGGCGCAGGAAGACGCCGGCGCGGCGCGTATCGACGGCGGCGCGCGACAAAGTGGCCCGCATCGGCGCGCCGTCGGCCAGCCGGCGCAGAAGGGTTTCGACGCGCGCGCGGTCGGGCAGGCGGGGCGTGCCGCCGGCAGTGGCCAGCAAGGCGCGCAGCGCGAGGATCGCCGCTTCGCGCGCGTCGTCGTCGTCATCGGCGAAGGCGGGATCGAGCCGCAGCAGCCCCGGCGCCGGGCGGCTGGCGAAGCGCCCGATCCATGCCGCCGCGCGCTCGGCCAGCGCCTGCCGGGCAAGGGCCTGCCGGCGGGCCTCCGCGCCCAGCGTTTCGACCTCGGCATGGGCGAGCGCCTTGCGCACCCGGACCCGCTCATAGGCGGGATTGTCGTTGGAGGGGTCGTCGATCCATTCGACGCCGCGCCGGCCAAGCCAGTCGCGCAGTGCCTGCCGGCGAGTCCTCAGCAGCGGCCGGGCGATCCAGACACGGCCGTCGAAAAGCGTCGCCCGCGCCATGCCGGCCAGCCCTGCACCCACCTGGCCCGCGCCTTCTGCCCGCGCCGCGCGCATCGCGAGCGTCTCGGCCTGATCGTCGAGCGTGTGGCCGGCGAGGATAGTGGATGCGCCGGCGCGTTGCGCGGCATCGGCGAGGAGCCGGTAGCGCGCCTCGCGCGCGGCGGCGGCGAGGCCGGTTTCCGGCTTGTCGCCCTGCCAGACCACCGTCTCGTGGGCGATGCCGCGCTGGCGGCAGAAGGCGGCGACCCATGCCGCCTCGGCGGCGGATTCGGGGCGCAGGCCGTGATCGACGGTGACGGCGGTCAGCCGCAGCGCCGGGCGATGGCGGCGGACGAAGTCGTGGCCAAGGAGGAGGAGCGCCAGCGAATCGCTGCCGCCGGAAACGGCGACGGCCAGCACGGCGCCGGCGTCCAGATCGCGAAAAAGGGAAAGCGGGTCGAGGTCCACCGCGGTCGTCCCGGGACCCCCGTCTAGCGTCAGCAGGAGGCCGCGGCCTGTTCCTGCTTCACGCGCTCGGTGAGCGCGGCGCTGGCCTGCGGGTAGCGCTGCAGGACTTCGGTGAAGGTGGCGCAGGCGACGTCGCGCTGGTTCATGGCGACGAGCGAGACGCCGAGCTTGAACAGCGTGTCGGGCGCCTTGCGCGCCTGCGGGAAGTCGCGGCTGGCCGCGAGGAAGATCTCGGCCGCCTCGCGCGGCTTCTGCTGGGCGAGCAGCGATTCGCCGAGCCAGAAATGCGCGTCCGCCGCATGCTCGCTGTCGGGAAAGCGCGCGATCAGGTCGCGGAAGCCGGCCTCGGCCGTGCCGTAGTCGCCCGACAGGACGAATTCGTAGGCGTTGCGGTAGAGCTCGTCATCGTCGTCACCGCGCGGCGGCAGCGCCGCGACCGTGGTTCCGTCCTGCGCCGGCGCGGCCTGCGTCTGTCCCACCGGAACCTGCCCGGCAGGGGGTTGGCCAACGGGGGGCTGCTCGGCCGGCATGGCGACGCGCGGCGATCCGTCGGCGTCGAAGGTGATGCTGCCGAGATTGCGCGGCGGCTCGCCGCGCACCTGCGCGCCGCCGCCGGTCACGGCTTCTTCGGCGGCATAGAACTCGTCGTCGCCGCTTCCCGTCGGCGGGGGTGCGTTGGCGGCAGGCGGCGGGGTGGTCGCGGCATGGTCGCGCGGGCGCTGTGCGCCCGACGCATCCGAGCGGCGTTCCTCCAGTTCCTGGAAGCGCAGCTCGTTGTCCTCCTGCATGCGGCGAAGCTGGTCCTGCATCTGGAGGAGCTGGAAGTTCAGCTCCTCGACGAGGCCGTTCAGCTGGCGCACCTGCTCCTCGAGCTGGGCGACGCGCGGATCGGTGGCCTGCGCGCGCGCGGCCGTGCCGGCGGCGAGCGCAAGCGGCAAGGCGAGGGCGCCGATCAGCAGAAAACGCAAAAACATGTCTGGTCTCTTCATCGGGTTGCCTGTGGTTGGTCCGCGATCCTCTCCGATCGCGGTTCGCGGGCATCCTTTTATCAGCACAGCCGAGTTCGGCCAAATTGTGATTGACGCCGCGCGGCATGGAAACGCGGCGTCGATACGGTGCCGGAACGATGGGGGCGGAACGATCGGACCTGCCGGCGCGCTCAGATCTCGCGGATGGCGTAGCCGGCGCCGCGGATGGTGCGGATCACGTCGGGCAGGCCGTCGAGATTGACCGCCTTGCGCAGCCGCCCGACATGGACGTCGACGGTGCGCTCGTCGATATAGAGCGTCTCGCCCCAGACATTGTCGAGAAGCTGCCCGCGCGAGAAGACGCGGCCGGGATGCTGCATCAGGAACTCGAGCAGGCGGAACTCGGTGGGGCCGAGCTTCAGTTCCGCCTCGCCGCGATGGACGCGGTGCGTCTCGCGATCGAGGACGAGGTCGTCGACCTTGAGCACCGAGGACAGCACCTCGGGCTTGGCGCGGCGCAGCAGCGCGCGCACCCGCGCGACGAATTCGGGCATCGAGAACGGCTTGACGAGATAGTCGTCCGCCCCGGTCGTCAGACCGCGCACGCGGTCGGTCTCCTCGCCGCGGGCGGTGAGCATGATGATCGGCAGCCGCTCGGTCTCGGCGCGCAGGCGCAGGCGGCGGCACAGTTCGATGCCGGAGACGGCCGGCACCATCCAGTCGAGCACGAGAAGGTCCGGCACGGTCTCGCGCAGGCGCATCTCGGCCTCGTCGCCGCGCGTCACCACCTCGACCTGGTATCCCTCGGCTTCCATATTGTAGCACAGGAGGACGCCGAGCGGCTCCTCGTCCTCCACCACCATGATTTTCGGAGCGATCATGTCCTGCTTCCTGCGGGGCCCGTCACTTCGGCCGTACCGCCATCACCGTCTCGTCTGCTTTCGGCCTGTTCAGCGGCAGCTGGTGGCCGGTCAGCACATAATAGGCGTTTTCGGCGATGTTCGTCACATGATCGCCGATGCGCTCGAGGTTCTTGGCACAGAACAGCAGATGCGTGCAGGCGGTGATGTTGCGCGGGTCCTCCATCATGTAGGTCAGGAGCTCGCGGAACACGGCCGTGTACTGGACGTCGATCTTCTCGTCCTCGTCGCGCAGCCGGGCAAGGCCCTCGTGGTCGCGTGCCTCGTAGCGGGCGATGGCGCGGTCGATCTGGGCGATCACGGCCTGCGCCATGGTTTCGATCGAGTGCGAGAGCTCGCGCGGGGTGGCGTTCTCGCCGACGGCGCCGACGCGCTTGGCGATGTTCTTGGCGAGGTCGCCGATGCGCTCGAGATCGGCGGCCATGCGGATCGCGCCGACGACCGAGCGCAGATCCTGCGCCACGGGCTGGCGCTTGGCGATCAGCGTGATGGCGCGGTCGTCCAGCTCGCGCTGGCGCGCGTCCATCACCGCGTCGTCGGAGATGACGCGCTGCGCCAGCGCCGTGTCGGACGTGACCAGCGAGCGGGCGGACGCCGCGACCATCGCGTCGGCCAGATCGCCCATGTCGTGGATCAGCCGGTCGATGGCGTCGAGGTCCTCGTCGAAGGATGTGACGGTGTGCTGCCCCATGGTCGTGCCTCCTAGCCGAAGCGGCCGGTGATGTAGTCTTGCGTCCGCTTTTCCAGCGGGCCGGTGAAGATCATGTCGGTCGGGCCTTCCTCGACGAGATTGCCGAGATGGAAGAAGGCGGTGCGCTGCGATACGCGCGCGGCCTGCTGCATGGAGTGGGTGACGATGACGATGGTGAAGTTCTGCTTCAGTTCGTCGATCAGCTCCTCGATGCGGGCTGTGGCGATGGGGTCGAGCGCCGAGCACGGCTCGTCCATCAGGATCACCTCCGGCGAGACGGCGATGGCGCGGGCGATGCACAGGCGCTGCTGCTGGCCGCCGGAAAGGCCGGTGCCCGGCTCGTTCAGCCGGTCCTTGACCTCGTTCCACAGGCCGGCCTTCTGGAGGCTCGACTCGACGATGGCGTCGAGGTCGGCGCGGGCGCGGGCGAGGCCGTGGATGCGCGGGCCGTAGGAGACGTTCTCGTAGATCGATTTGGGGAACGGGTTCGCCTTCTGGAACACCATGCCGACGCGGGCGCGCAGCTCCACGGGGTCGAGCGCCGGGTCGGCGATGTCGGAGCCGTCGAGGCGGATCGTGCCGGTGACGCGGCAGCCCTCGATGGTGTCGTTCATGCGGTTGAGGCAGCGCAGGAAGGTCGACTTGCCGCAGCCCGAGGGGCCGATGAAGGCGGTGACGGCCTTTTCCGGGATGTCGATCGACACGTCGAACAGCGCCTGCTTCGGGCCGTAGAAGACGCCGACCTCGCGGGCGGTGATGCGGGCCGGGCGCATGTCTGCGTCGGGCGTGCGGATGGTGGACGACTTCATGGTGTAGAGGTCCGATTGAGGGACGATCTTCTCGGCCGGCATGTGCATGGCGATAGCCTCCGTTCCGGTGTTCGTGGTCATGCGCGCTTCTCCAGCCGCGTGCGCAGGAAGATGGCGATGGCGTTCAGCGTCAGCATCAGGCCGAGCAGGACGATGATCGCCGCCGAGGTGCGCGCCTCGAAGAAGTTGCGGTTCTCGTTGCCCTGCCACAGATAGATCTGCACCGGCAGGGCGGTGGACTGGTCGAGCGGCGTGCCCGGCACCTGGGCGACGAAGGCGTTCATCCCGATGAGCAGCAGCGGCGCAGTCTCGCCCAGCGCCTGGGCGACGCCGATGATGGTCGCGGTCAGGATGCCGGGATAGGTGACGGGCAAGACGTGGTGGAACACGGTCTGCGTCTTCGACGCGCCGAGGCCGAGCGCGGCCTGCCTGAGCGAGGGCGAGACCGCGCGCAGCGCCGAGCGGGTGGCGATGATGATGGTCGGCAGCGTCATCAGCGTCAGCACCAGGCCGCCGACCAGCGGGGCCGACAGCGGCAGGCGGAAGTAGTTAATGAACACCGCCGCGCCGAGCAGGCCGAAGACGATGGACGGCACGGCCGCGAGGTTGTTGATGTTGACCTCGATGAGGTCGGTGAAGCGGTTCTTCGGCGCGAACTCCTCGAGATAGACCGCGCTCATCACGCCGATCGGTACGGCGAGCACGATCACCACCAGCATCATGTAGAGCGAGCCGACGAAGGCGCCGGCGAGGCCGGCCGAGGCGGGGGCGGAGCGCGAATCGGTGTTGGTGAAGATGTGCCAGGCGAAGGCGAAGTCGATGTTGCCCTTCTCGCGCAGCTCGTCGGCCAGCGCCCGGGCGGGGGCCGAAAGCTGCTGCTGGGCGTCGGGCAGCGAGCGGTCGATGTTGCCCTTCAGCCAGTTGTCGGCATTGGCCGAGGCGAGCATCTTCACCGCGACCGTCTTGCCGAGCAGCGAGGGATCGGCGACGAAGAGGTCGCGAAGCTGGAAGCGGGCGTTGGTCTCGACGATCGACAGGAGCTGGCGGGAATCGGCCTCGGTGCCGGGGGCGGCCGCGCGCACCGCCTCTTCGACGACGCGGTTCCAGTTCAGCATCGTCACCTTGCGCTCCCAGGCGAGCAGCTCCTGCCGGTAATCGGCCGGCGACTGGCCCTCGCGCTGCCGCGGCTTGTCCTCGACCTTGACGATCGCGGGGTCGAAGGCGACGTCGAGCGTCAGCGTGGCCTGGGTGAAGGCCGGCAGGCCCTTGGCGAGGATCATGCCGAACAGGATGACGACGGCGCCGAGCGCGGCGGCGATGGCCGCGAGGCCGTAGAAGCGGAACCTTCTCTCGCGGGCGTGGCGGGAGGAGAGGCCGGCGCGGATGAGCGCGAGCCGTTCTTCGGAGGTCATTCGTACTGCTCCCTGTAGCGGCGCACGATGTAGAGGGCGGCGACGTTGAGGACGAGGGTCATCGCGAAGAGCGTCAGGCCCAGCGCGAAGGCGACCAGCGATTGCGGCGAGGCGAAGTCGGTGTCGCCGGTGAGCTGGTTGACGATGGTGACGGTGACGGTCGAGACCGGCTCGCCGGGGTTCAGGCGCAGGAACGGGCTGTTGCCGGCGGCGAGGACCACGATCATGGTCTCGCCGATGGCGCGGCTGACGGCGAGCAGGAACGCGCCGACGATGCCGGGCAGCGCCGCCGGCAGGATGACGCGCCTGATCGTCTCCGACTGCGTCGCGCCGAGGCCGAGCGAGCCGTCGCGCAGACCCTTCGGCACCTGGCGGATGATGTCGTCCGACAGCGAGGAGATGAAGGGGATGATCATGATGCCCATGACCGAGCCGGCGGTCAGGGCGCTGATGGCGCGGATGTCGAGGCCGACGGCCTGGCCGACCGAGGACAGGAACGGGCCGACGGTGACGAGGGCGAAGAAGCCGTAGACGATGGTCGGGATGCCGGCGAGGATCTCGACGATCGGCTTGACCGTGTCGCGCACCCTGGGGCTGGCATATTGCGACAGGTAGATCGCGGTCATTAGGCCGATGGGCAGCGAGACCAGCATGGCGATCGAGGCGACCATCAGCGTCCCCCACAGGAGCGGCAGGAGGCCGTACTGGCCGCCCGCGCCGGTGCCTGTTGACGAAAAGCCGGGACGCCAGACCGTGCCGAAGAAGAAGTCGACCGGGTTGACGAAGGTGAAGAAGCGCACGGCCTCGGCGAGCAGCGAGGCGACGATGCCGGCCGTGGTCATGATGGCGACGACCGAGCAGGCGATCATGGCGAGGCGCACGACCGTCTCGACCTCGTTGCGGGCGCGAAGCCGCGGCGTGATGCGGCCGCGCGCGAACCACAGCGCGATCGCGCCGGTGCCGGCCGCCGCCGCGATCGCGGCGGCGAAGGTCAGGAGGTTGAACTCGACCAGCGCCTGCGCGGCGCTGTTCTCGTAAGGGGCGGTCTCGCCGGCGACGCCGAAGCCCGAGGCGATCTGGCGCACGCGGCGGATGGCGTCCTCGAGATCGACGCCCTGGAGCGCGGCGATCTCGGGCGGAAGCTGGGCGATGATCCACGCCCGGCTCGCTGTCTCGGAGAACAGGGCCCACAGAGCGAGGATGAGAAGAGCAGGCGCAAGCGCCCAGATGGCCACCAGCGCCCCGTGATAGACGGGGCGCGAATGCAGCCGCCCTCCGTCTGCAGGCGCCAGGCGGGTGCTGCGCGACCATCCCGTCTGATAGGCGAAGGCGAGAAGAACCAGCAGCAATCCGGCAACGATCGTGGTGTTCACGGGCGAGGGTCCCCAACGAGAAAGGGGAGCGGACCGGCTGGCGCCGGCCCGCCCCATCGGGATGAAACCCTTACTTCAGGTCCGCGGCGGTCAGGGCCTTGCCTTCCTGGAAGGCGGCCAGGACCTCGGCGGTCTCCTCGGCCGGGGCCGGGATCAGGCCGGCGCTCTCGAGCGTGCCGCCGAGACCGGCCATCTGGTCGGAGAGGAAGAACTCGACATATTCGGCGATGCCGGGGACGACGCCGATGTGCTCGCCCTTGACGTAGAAGTAGAGCGGGCGCGAAACCGGGTACTCGCCCTTGGCGATGGTGTCGAGCGAGGGGGTGATGCCGGAGATCGTGGCGACCTTCAGCGTGTCGCGGTTCTGGTCGTAGAAGGAGAGGCCGAAGACGCCGACGGTATCGGGGTTGGCCTGGAGACGGGCGAGCGTCTCGGTGTAGTCGCCGGCGATCTCGACCACGACGTCCTGGCGGAAGTTCTTCAGGACCTTCTCATGGTCTTCCTTGGACAGCTCCGGCAGGCCGGCTTCCTTGGCGCCGGTGGCGATCACGCGCTCCTCGAACACTTCGCGGGTGCCGTGGTTCGAGGCCGGGATCGCCAGCGCGATCGGCTGGTCGGGCAGCGAGGCGTCGATCTCGTTCCAGCTCTTGTAGGGGTTGTCGACCAGCTTGCCGTCGACGGCGACCTGGGCGGCGATGGCCTTGAAGACGTGGACCGGCTCGAGCGCGAAGTCGCCCTTGGTGGCGCTGGTGGCGAAGACGATGCCGTCATAGCCGATCTGGACTTCGCGGATGTCCTTGACGCCGGCGGCGTTGCAGGCCTCGACCTCGGCGGCGCGGATGCGGCGCGAGGCGTTGGCGATGTCGATGGTGTTCTCGCCGACGCCGCCGCAGAACTGGCGCAGACCGCCCGACGAGCCGCCCGAACCGACGACCGGGGTCTTGAACTCGGGGAAGGCGTTGCCGAACTCCTCGGCCACGATCGAGGCGAAGGGCAGGACGGTCGACGAGCCGGCGATCTGGATGGTGTCGCGCGACTGGGCGAGGGCGGCGCCCGACTGGATCGCGAGGGCGATGGCGGCAGTCGATACGGTGAGGAAGAACTTGTTCATTGGAGCCTACTCCTGTTCGGAAAATTCCGTCGACGCGCTTGCGTCGGAAGCGGCAATAAGGGCTCCGTGTAACAGTTGGATGACAGTTTTCTGTCGGTTCTGTTACCGCTCGATGTCGGTTTAGCCGGCATGCGGCGCCGCGCGGGAAGAATGGTCGGGTGGGCCGGCGGCGATCCGGCGCCACATCGGGAGAAAAAGAAAACCCGCCGGGGGAGGAGGTCCGGCGGGTTGTTCTGGGACGCGGCCAAGGGGGGAGGAGGTGCCGCGTCTGGTGTCGGCTTTCCGGGAGGAGGTAGATCACCGACACACCCCAGATAGGAGTCGTCGCCGATGAACGCAACCGTACGTCGTGCATGGCTGCCTTGCAGGAATGTGCATGCGTTCCCGGCCGGCCGGATACGGGGTGTTTGGGCCTATATTAGAAGTTGTATTTTTCTATAAAGCAACTAATGATTATCCATGTTCTTCCAGTATGCGTGATGCAGTACCGGCCCGGGAGGCGCCGGA
Source organism: Aquamicrobium sp. (assembly GCF_023954335.1). Taxonomy (NCBI): domain Bacteria; kingdom Pseudomonadati; phylum Pseudomonadota; class Alphaproteobacteria; order Hyphomicrobiales; family Phyllobacteriaceae; genus Aquamicrobium; species Aquamicrobium sp. The sequence continues at coordinate 338,345 of NZ_JAMLIE010000003.1, read as the reverse complement.
GAGGAATGACGCCGCGCGGCCGGACGGGGCCGCAGGCGGGCCGCATATCGCACCAGCAGAATGGATGACCCATGACCAATCAGGCACACGACCCGGCCGCCCTCGCCGAGCGGCTCGACTTCATCGGTATCGACGATGCCGCACGGGCGCGGTTGCGCTCGCTCGCGGCGGTGATCGCCGCATCGATCGACCCGGCGCTCGACCGGTTCTACGCCAAGGTGCGGGTGACGCCGCAGACCTATTCCATGTTCTCCAACGAGAAGCATCTCGACAGCGCCAAGAAGCGCCAGGAAAAGCACTGGAACATCATCGCCAGCGCCGAATTCGACAACCGCTATGTCGAGGGCGTGTCGGTCGTCGGGCAGGTCCATGCCCGCCTCGGGCTGGAGCCGCGCTGGTACATCGGCGGCTACGCGCTGATCCTCGAGCAACTGATCGGCGCGGTCGTCGCCGCGCGCTGGCCCTCGGCCTTAGGGCGCAGGCGCGCCGCGGACCTCGCCCGCGACGTCGCCACCGTGGTCAAGGCGGCGATGCTCGACATGGATTACGGCGTCTCGATCTATCTCGACGAGCTGGCGGCGGCGCGGCGCCGGACCGAGGAGGAGAAGGCGAAGGCCGAGGCCGACCAGCGCGCCGCGCTGCAACTGCTCGCCGACGCGCTCGACGGTCTCGCCGACGGCAATCTCGAAAGCCGGCTTTCAGCGCGGATGCCGGACGAGTTCGTGGCGATGGCCGGCAACTTCAACACGGCCATCGGCTCGCTGCATGCGGCCATCGCCGACGTCCACGCCACCTCGACCGCCATCGTCGCCGGCGCGGAGGGCATCGCCACCGCCTCCGACGACCTGTCGCGGCGCACCGAGCAGCAGGCGGCGAGCCTCGAGGAAAGCTCGGCGGCGCTGCACGAACTGTCGGAAAGCGTGCGGCTGACCGCCGACAATGCCGGCAAGGCGTCGGGCGTGGTCGGCGCGACACAGGCCGAGGCGGCCCAGTCGGAGAAGGTGGTCACCGACGCGGTAGCGGCGATGGGCAAGATCAAGGCCTCGTCCGAGGAGATCGCCGCGATCATCGGCGTCATCGACGAGATCGCCTTCCAGACCAACCTTCTGGCGCTGAACGCCGGGGTCGAGGCGGCGCGGGCCGGCGATGCCGGGCGGGGCTTCGCCGTGGTGGCGCAGGAGGTGCGCAGCCTCGCCCAGCGCTGCGCCAGCTCGGCCAAGGAGATCAAGGAGCTGATCTCGACCAGCTCGGACCATGTCGAGGCGGGCGTGTCGCTGGTCGGCGCGGCCGGCGAGGCGCTGGGACGGATGATCGGGCGCATCGACGAGATCAACCACCTGATGACCGACATCGCCTCGGCCGCGGCCGAGCAGTCGCGCGGCATCGCCGAGGTGAGCACGGCCGTCGGCCAGATGGACCAGATCACCCAGAAGAACGCCGCCATGGTCGAGGAGACCTCGGCCGAGACGCAGCGCCTGAAGGGCGAGGCGGTGGACCTCGCCGCCAAGCTGGAGCGGTTCCGCATCGGCGAGGGCACGGAGCGGCCGCGCGCAAGGCCGGCCCGGGCGACCCATGCGCCGGCGCGGCAGGGCGGCGGTCCAGTGCTGTCGGGGCCGCGCGGCGTCGCCCGCGTCAACGGCGCAACGGCCCTCGCCGCCCGGCCGGAGACGGCCGCGGACGAGTCGTGGGAGGAGTTCTGACGCTGCGACAAAATCGCGCGGGGACGGCTGGACAGCGCGCCGATCCCCGTTCATGATCGCACCACCCCCAAAAGGAGGCGTCTCATATGGGCATCGAAAGTCTGCTTATTTTCCTCATCGTCGGCGCGATCGCCGGCTGGCTCGCCGGCCAGCTCGTCAAGGGCTACGGCTTCGGCCTGCTCGGCAACATCGTCGTCGGCATCGTCGGCGCGTTCATCGCCGGCTGGCTGTTCCCCGCCATCGGCATCAGCATCGGCAGCGGCATCATCGCGGCCATCATCCACGCCACCATCGGCGCGGTGATCCTCCTCGTGCTCATCAGGCTGGTGAAGCAGGCTTGAGATCGCTCCGGCGGGCATGGTCCTTCCGGGACCGGCCCGCGCGATCGGCCAGCCGGTAACGACCGGCGGCAAGGACGAAAAACGGGCGGCTCGGGCCGCCCGTTTCCTTTTGTCCGCTGCCTTTTTGCCTCAGCGGCGATTGCCGAGCAGGAGCGCCATCGCGGCGATGGTGAGCGCGGCGAGGCCGACGGCCGCCGCGGCACGCCCCGGATTGTCGCGGATCGTCTCCTCGAGATCGTGCGCGCGGCGGCGGATGACGGGCAGGGCGTGGCCGATCCGCTCGGCGACGTCGTCGTAGAGGCCGGACGCCTCGTCGCTCGCGCCCCGCCAGGCGGCAGTGCCGCGCTTGGTGGCCGCGCGGCTCAGCGCCGCCACCTCGCGGCGCAGCGCCTCGATGTCGCGGTGAAGATCGTGACCGTTGCTGCGGCCCGAGAACAACGCCATTGGAATTCTCCCTTTGCGTGGATGTGCGGGGGAAACGGCGACCCCCGGCGCAAGGTTCCATCCGGGCCGGTCTGGAGGGGGGAGGCTCCTCCGTTCACGGCCTTCTCGCCGGCGCGATTATGCTTAACCGCGGTTTAACCATCATGGTTAACAATGGCTGGAGTGAAAGAGGCGGCATGACGGCCGTAAGTCCTCCGGAGAGCGTAGAACCATGACCCTGACCTCCCGCACGCCCGTCGTCTGCGCCGTCCTCGCGGCCGTTCCGCTGGCCCCGGCGCTCGCCGCCGATTACGATCCGCCGATCTTCGTGGAAGAGGCTCCCGAGTTCGTCCCGGTCGAGATCGGCTCTGGCTGGTATCTGCGCGGCGACATCGGCTACAATGCCGGCGACCCGGTCTACGACATCTCCTACCCGGGGGTGAAGCATCACCGTTTCGGCGGCGGCATCGGCTTCGGCTATCACTTCACCGACAATTTCCGCGCCGACCTGACCGTCAACTATCTCGGCGGCGACCGCTTCTCGTATGACGACGGCACCCTCGACGTCGAGGCCTCCTACAAGGCGTGGAGCGGCCTCGTCAGCGGCTATTACGACATCGCGACCATCATGGGCGTCACGCCCTATGTCGGCGCCGGCGTCGGCCTGGCCTATTCCCGCAGCAAGGCCGAGGCGACGCTGACCGACCCGGCCGGCACGCTGACGGCGAGCTTCGACGACTCCAGCTACGACTTCGCCTATGCGCTGATGGCCGGCGCGAGCTACAAGATCTCCGATAATCTCTCCGTCGATCTCGGCTACCAGTTCCTGCATACGCCTGACGCGAAATATCTCGACGTCGACCGCCTCGCTATCCGCGAGGGCACCAAGCACCATCAGGTCAAGGTCGGCCTGCGCTACGATCTCTGGTAGCGGCCGATCTTTCAGGTAACGACGCCGCGGGGGTTCCAAGCCTTTCCGCGGCGTTGCGTTTCGGGCTCAGGCCGCCAGCGGCCGGAAGCGCGCGGTGAAGAAGCGCAGCACCTTCGGCTCGTAGACCATCTCCAGCCCGCCGATCTCGTCGCGCCGCTCGTGGAGGCGGATGCAGGCGTCGGCGACGGCGTCGAGATGGGCGTAGGTGTAGACGCGGCGCGGGATGGTCAGCCGCACCAGCTCGAGCTTCGGCCGATGGTGGTCGCCGGTGTCGCGGTTGCGCCCCGCCGAGACGATGCCACGCTCCATGGCGCGCACGCCGCCCTCGACGAACAGTGCCGCCGCCAGCGCCTGCGCCGGGAAAAGGTCCTGCGGCACATGCGGCAGGAACGCGCCGGCGTCGATGAAGACGGCGTGGCCGCCGGTCGGCCTGACCACCGGAATGCCAGCCGCCGCCAGCCTGTCGGCGAGATAGCGGCATTGCGAGACGCGGTGATGGATGTAGGCGTAGTCGACCGATTCGATAATGCCGCGCGCCATCGCCTCCATGTCGCGGCCGGCCAGCCCGCCATAGGAGGGCATGCCCTCGAACAGCACCACCAGCTCGCTCGCCTTCTGGTAGAGCTCGTCATCGTTCATGCACAGGAAGCCGCCGATGTTGACGAGGCAGTCCTTCTTGCCGCTCATCGTGCAGCCGTCGGCGTACGACATCATCTCCTTGAGGATGTCGGCGATGGAGACGTCCTCGTAACCCGCCTCGCGGGTCTTGATGAAATAGGCGTTCTCGACGCAGCGCGTGGCGTCGTACATCACCCTGATGCCGTGGCGGCGGCACAGCGCGCTGACCGCGCGCATGTTCTCCATGCTGACCGGCTGGCCGCCGGCGAGGTTCACCGTCACGGCGAGGCAGACGTAAGGAATGCGGCTCGGACCGACCTCGTCGATCAGCCGCTCGAGCTTGGCGAGATCGACATTGCCCTTGAACGGGAGCTCAACCTGGGAATCGTGCGCCTCGTCGACGATGATGTCGACGAAGGTGGCGCCGTTGCGCTCCTGATGGGCGCGGGTGGTGGTGAAATACATGTTGCCGGGCACGAAGTCGCCGGGCCTGATGAGGATCATCGACAGGAGATTCTCCGCCCCGCGCCCCTGATGGGTCGGCACGATGTGGCGGAAGCCGTAATAGTCGCGCACCACCTGCTGGAGATGGAGGAAGTTGCGGCTGCCGGCATAGGCCTCGTCGCCCAGCATCATCCCCGCCCACTGGCGGTCGCTCATCGCCGTGGTGCCGCTGTCGGTCAGGAGGTCGATGGTGCATTGATCGGAACGCAGCAGGAAGGTGTTGTGGCCGGCGTCCGCGATGAACCGCTCGCGCTCGGCCCGCGTCGTCACCGCGATCGACTCGACCACCTTGATCTTGTAGGGTTCCGCTGGATAGGCCGTCTGCATGGTCGTGCTTCCATGGGTTGCGCCACGCGGCCTTCCCGCATGGCGGCTGCTTCGGATCTCAGGCCGGCGGGGCCGCCTGGCCGGTGAAGGCGGCGAGGCGGGCCATGTCGGCGACGACGATGTCGTGGGTGCGGTCCTCGATCAGGCCGGCGCGGCGCAGCGCGCTCACCGTATTGCTGACCGTGACGCGATGCAGGCCGAGCAGGTCGGCGATGGTGGCGTGCGACAGGCGGACATGGCGCGTGCCGCGCGTCAGGCACACGCCGTAGAGGAAGCGGCCGAGGCGCTGTGCGGCCGACAGGAAGGTGGTGTCCTCGACCTGGGTGGACATGATGTAACACTTGGCGGCCATGTTGGAGAGGAGCGCGGCGCTCACCTCCGGGTGATGGGCGAGCAGGGCGTCCATCACGACGGCGCGCGGGAACTCGACCGCCGTGCAATCCTCCAGCGCAACGATCTCGTGCATGTAGGGATGACGGCCGAACAGTGCCGCCTCGCCGAGCACCGAGCCCTCGCCCATCAGCCACAGGGTGCGCTGCAGGCCGCCGGCGCTTGCCGCCGCGACCTTGATGGTGCCGGAGCGCAGCAGGAAGATGCCGGCGACCTCGTCCTCCGGCCGCTGGATCACGGCGCCCGCGCGCCACGCCACCTTGCGGCCGAGATGCAGCACCGCGTCCCAGCAGCTCTGGTCGCGGAAGACGATCCATGGAACGATCGGCTCGTGCGCGAGGCGCGTGTCGTGAATGGTCATCGCATCCGCCTCCCCTCCGGCTCTCCCGCGACCCTCAGGTCGTTTCTGTTGCGTGTCGGGACCAGCCATAGCGAATTCTCCCCCTCGTCTCAGTAGCCGGGATTACACTGCCAGCGGAATGTCGCTACCCGGCGCGGCCAGCCTGCCACGGTGGCGCGAAACCGCAAGCGCGCCGCGGCAATGTTGCGGCGCAAAATTGCGTAAGTATTTGCTTACTATGATGCGGGGATGCGCGAGAAGGGCAGCAAGCGCGTTATCCCGGACCGTGTCGCGGACGCTACCTGTTCCTGCTCTTGGCAAGCGTGACCAGCGAGCCGACGAAGCCGACGAGCGCAAGCAGCAGGAACGTCCAGTTCAGGAGGTTGAGCGCTGTGCTCGGGGCTTCGGTCGCGGTGAACATTCGGTAGCCGAGGAACAGGACCGCTATGGCGCAGACGACTGCCGAGACTTTCGGATTGCCCATCGGCAGATCCTCCCCATGACGCAAGGGAAGTTCATCACGGAAGGCGGGCGTCGGCAAGGGGTCGCGTCATTGCCTGTTCAGGCAGAGCCATGGCGATTCGGGATCGAAGGAAGAACTATTCCGACGGCACGGGGCAGGCCAGATCGCCTTCCTCGCAGTTGAGATATGCCTCCAACTGCCGGGTTCTTTCTGCCGTCAGCGCCGTCCGACATGCCATGATCACCATGGGCGCGGCGCTGCCGCCATCTTCGCCACTCGACTGAAAGGTGCATTCGGCATCGCGGAAAGCGATCCAGGCCCGCTGCGCGTGGACCAGCCGGCCTTTGGCGCCCGGATCGTCGGCAAGGCGATGCTCGATCTGCCTGAACGTCTCGTTCAGCGCCTTGTCGGCCTGCTGGAAATCCGCCGAAAGATCATCGGATGCGAAGGCGGCGCCGAGCCCGGCCAGGATAAAGGCGAGAGTGGCGATCAGGCGCATGATCCGGTTCCTCCGTGGAGAAGCTGGACGTAACCACAGGCGGCGCGCGCGGACAAGTGTGGCGCGGCCGGCAAGCACGGCGCGACCGTCCGGCCGTTTCGCGTGTCGACGGCGCGCTGTCGCGCCCCGCCGCCTCTCGGCAGCGGGACTTTCGTTTGGGCGAAGAAGCGGCCTAGACGTTGTCAGGCTGGCTGTTTGCAGCGGCCGGTTGTGCCGAAGGCGCACGCCGGGGTGGCCGCGCGACTTTGCGGGGCGCAGGCAGCAGACCTTCCCGCTGGGCATTCTTCCTTGCCGCCTTGCGCGCGCGGCGGACAGCCTCGCCCTTCTCTCTGGCGCGCTTTTCGGACGGCTTTTCATAAGCCCGCCGCGCCTTCATCTCACGGAACACGCCTTCGCGTTGCAGTTTCTTCTTCAGGACCCGAAGGGCCTGATCAACGTTGTTATCGCGAACCAGTACCTGCACGAAGTCTCCTTTTCCTTAGCTCGGGGTGGATGCCTCGATGGAAGCCGGCACGGCTTCCCGTTCGAGGCGGGCTTTGCGAAGCCGATCTGTTTCTGCTTCGCGGTGCTCGGCTTCCGCCCTGATAATCGCCAGGGCTGCATGGGTGGTGATATCGGCTTTCGTCACTGCTTTCGACGGCTTCGGCTTGAACAGCTTGTCTGCCGTGACGGGGATACCCATGGTGCTGTCCTTTCCTCGGTCAGCAAAAAGGCCGGGGAGCCCCGGCCTTCTCCATGCGCTGCGATGATCGATGCCAGTACATCCGTGGTCAAAGACCATGAGCGCGGTCTGATTACGCCGCCCGAAGATTGTCGGCCGCAGTCTTGCCCTTGCGGCTGTCCATGACGGCGTCGAAACTGATCTTCTGTCCCTCGACAAGAGTGTGCATTCCGGCGCGCTCGACAGCCGAGATATGGACGAAGACATCGTCGCCGCCCTCATCCGGGGCGATGAAGCCAAAACCCTTGGTGGCGTTGAAGAATTTTACTGTTCCGATAGTCATGATAATTCCTTTCAAACCGGAATAACTGAAGTTGCACGCATGGAATTGTGCCACGCGTTGCGGATGTCGAAATTGAAAGGAAGATCGTGTGCGCCTGGGCGCAAATAGAAGTTCGTCGCAAAGTTCGATGGCTGCAACGTAGGGATTACGCGCGCCGATTGCAAGGCGGAATGCCGATTTGACAGAACTGCCCGTTACGGTCGGATAGGCGACTTGGCTGGTCGTGAGCATGCCGGCCATGACGGGAGGCATGGGCCAGGTTGCCGCGAGGGTCCGACGACGATGGATGGATTTTTCCCGATCGGGCGATCGCTGCGGCCGTGGCCGCGTGAACCGACCCTGAAACCGGCGCATGGCGAGGTTGATGATCGGCCGCGCCGCGCGCGTGACGATCTCGCCGGAAGCATAGCCGGTGATCAGCTCGGGATTGGAGGGAGCGTTTTTGACCAGCCGCGAGTTGAGCAGCGCGGCGCTGACTTGTATGGGCGCGCTCATCGCGGCACCCCATTCGCCACGCGGATCGCCTGGACAGCTTCCAACGCCGACAGGCCGAACATGCGCCTGAGCGCCGGCACGACAGGACGCGGGCAGGTATAGCGGTTTTCCGCATACCAGCGGCCTGCGCGGATTGCAGCGGGACCGCTCTCATGGTAGAAATTTCCGTCGAAAGTGCCGCTGTGCTTTCCTGACTTGTTGCCGCCGCTCCCGATGCCAGTCGGGGCGGCGGTTCGCTTTTCTGACCCTGCTATAGTGCGAACAGACGGCGAACTGCTTGTGTCAGTTTTGTGCCACTTCTGCTGGCGCGTTCCAGCTTCGTTCTGCACGGTCCTGCAAGAACCTGCATCGCAACTTCTTTTGTCTCTTGCGGTTTTCGGGGAGTTCCGGTAATGCCCGCAGCGGGCCACCTCTCCCCAACGAGAGGCGTGCTATCTGAAAGGGTAGAACCGCTATGACGAACATTTCCAAGCCGGACGTGCGTCCGGCCAATCCCAATTTCTCCTCTGGTCCCTGCGCCAAGCGTCCCGGATGGTCGCTTGAAGCCCTTGCCCACGCCCCGCTCGGTCGCTCGCACCGCGCCAAGGTCGGCAAAACCAAGCTGCAATACGCCATCGACCTCACCCGCGAGGTGCTTCAGGTGCCCGCCGACTGGCGCATCGGCATCGTGCCGGCGTCCGACACCGGCGCGGTCGAGATGGCGCTGTGGTCGCTCTTGGGCGAGCGCGGCGTCGACATGGTGGCGTGGGAATCGTTCGGCGCCGGCTGGGTCACGGACGGGGTCAAGCAGCTGAAGCTCGCCGACGTGCGGCGGTTCGAGGCCGATTACGGCCGGCTGCCCGACCTTTCGCAGATCGATTTCGACCGCGACGTGGTCTTCACCTGGAACGGCACCACCTCGGGCGTGCGCGTGCCGGACGCCGGCTTCATCCCCGCCGACCGCAAGGGCCTGACGATCTGCGACGCGACCAGCGCCGCGTTCGCCCAAAAGCTCGATTTCGCCAAGCTCGACGTCATCACCTTCTCCTGGCAGAAGGTGCTGGGCGGCGAGGGCGGGCACGGCATGCTCATCCTCTCCCCCCGCGCCGTCGAGCGGCTGGAGAGCTACGCGCCGTCCTGGCCGCTGCCGAAGATCTTCCGCATGACCAAGGGCGGCAAGCTGATCGAGGGCATCTTCAAGGGCGAGACCATCAACACGCCGTCGATGCTCGCCGTCGAGGACTATATCGACGCGCTCGAATGGGCGAAGTCGGCCGGCGGGCTCGACGGGCTGATCGCCCGCGCCGACGCCAATTTCGCCGCGCTCGACGCCTATGTGCGGAAAAGCGGCTGGCTGGCCAATCTCGCGGCCGATCCGGCGACGCGCTCCAACACCTCGGTGTGCCTCTCGATCGTCGATCCCGAGATCGCCGCGCTCGACGCCGACGCGCAAGGAGCCTTCGCCAAGGGCGTCGCGTCGCTCCTCGACAAGGAAGGCGTCGCCTTCGACATCGGCGCCTATCGCGACGCGCCGCCCGGCCTGCGCATCTGGACGGGCGCGACGGTCGAGACCGCCGACATCGAGGCGCTCGGCCCGTGGCTCGACTGGGCCTTCGCGGCGCAGAAGGCCGGCCTCAAAGCCGCCGCCTGATCGTTCTTCGGGGCCGCCGTTCCCGGCGGCTCCTCCTCCACCCGCTGAATTTCAGACCTGAATGACGAAGGAGGCCACCATGGCGCCCCGCGTGCTCGTTTCCGACAAGCTTTCCCCCACCGCAGTCCAGATCTTCAAGGATCGCGGCGTCGAGGTCGACTACCTGCCCGATCTCGGCAAGGACAAGGAAAAGCTCCTCGAGGTGATCGGCCAGTATGATGGCCTCGCCATCCGCTCCGCGACCAAGGTGACGGAGAAGGTCATCGCCGCCGCCACGAAGTTGCGCGTGATCGGCCGCGCCGGCATCGGCGTCGACAATGTCGACATCCCCGCCGCCTCGCGGCGCGGCATCATCGTCATGAACACGCCGTTCGGCAACTCGATCACCACGGCCGAGCACGCCATCGCGCTGATGTTCGCGGTCGCCCGCCAACTTCCCGAGGCCAACGCCTCGACCCATGCCGGCAAGTGGGAGAAGAACCGCTTCATGGGCGTCGAGATCACCGGCAAGACGCTCGGCGTCATCGGCTGCGGAAATATCGGCTCCATCGTCGCCGCGCGCGGCATCGGCCTCAAGATGCGGGTCATCGCCTACGACCCGTTCCTGTCGGAAGGCCGGGCGCAGGAGCTTGGCGTCGAGAAGGTCGAGCTCGACGACATCTTCGCCCGCGCCGACTTCATCACCCTGCACACGCCGATGACCGACAAGACGCGCGGCATCGTCAACAAGGACGCGTTCGCGAAGATGAAGGACGGCGTGCGCATCATCAACTGCGCGCGCGGCGGGCTGATCGTCGAGGCCGACCTGATCGAGGCGCTGAAGAGCGGCAAGGTCGCGGGCGCCGGCATCGACGTGTTCGAGGTCGAGCCGGCCACCGACAGCCCGCTCTTCGGCATGGAGAACGTCGTCTGCACGCCGCATCTGGGCGCCGCCACCACCGAGGCGCAGGAGAACGTCGCGCTCCAGGTTGCCGAGCAGATGGCCGACTATCTGGTCAAGGGCGCGGTGTCGAACGCCATCAACATGCCCTCGATCACCGCCGAGGAAGCGCCGCGGCTCAAGCCGTTCATCAAGCTGGCCGAGGTGCTCGGCGCCTTCGTCGGCCAGGTGACGGAGGAGCCGATCCAGGAGGTCGAGATCCTGTTCGACGGCGCCACCGCCGAGATGAACACCCGCGCGCTGACCAGCGCGGCGCTCGCCGGCCTGATCCGGCCGCAGGTCGCGGACGTCAACATGGTCTCGGCGCCGATCATGGCCAAGGAGCGCGGCGTGATCCTGTCCGAGATCAAGCGCGACAAGTCGGGCGTGTTCGACGGCTACATCAAGCTCACCGTCAAGACGGCCCTGCGCACCCGCGCGATCGCCGGCACCGTCTTCTCCGACGGCAAGCCGCGCTTCATCCAGATCAAGGGCATCAACCTCGACGCCGAGGTGGGGGAGCACATGCTCTACACCACCAACAGGGACGTGCCCGGCATCATCGGCCTGCTCGGCACGATCTGCGGCACGCACGGGGTCAACATCGCCAACTTCCAGCTCGGCCGCGACAAGGCCGGGGGCGACGCGCTGGCGCTGCTCTATCTCGACGCGCCGGTGCCGGGAGCCGTGCTCGAGGCGCTGCGCGCCGAGGCCCGGATCGATTCGGCCAAGCCGCTGCATTTCGACGTCGCGGCCTGACCGCGCTCCGGGCGGCGGAGAGCGTCGCCCGGCTCAGCCCTTCTGCGCGGCCGCGTGCTTGCGGCCGCTGTGCTCGGCGAGCCAGATGCCGCCGAGCACCATTACCATCGCAGCGGCGTGATAGAGCTGGAACGCCTCGCCGAGGATCAGGATCGACAACAGCGTGCCGAAGATCGGCACCATGTTGATGAACAGGCCGGCCCGGTTGGCGCCGATCAGCTCGACGCCGCGGATGTAGAAGGCCTGCGACAGCACCGAGGGGAACAGCGCCGTATAGACGGCGATGGTCCATCCGCGCGCGTCGGGCAGGATGATGTCGCCGGAAAGCCCCTCCCACAGCAGGAGGGGCAGCGACACGACGAAGGCGGAGCCGCACAGGACGATCATCAGGCTCTGCCAATGGATCGCCGGCTTGGCGCGCAACGCCACCGTGTAGCCGGCATAGATGACGATGGCGAGCAGCATCAGCGCGTCGCCCCGGTTCAGGTCGAGCGCGGCAAGGCGCGTCGGGTCGCCATGGGTCGCCGTCAGCACGACCCCGAAGAGCGACAGCGTGAAGCCGATGACCTGCCCCGGCGCGACGCCGGCGCGGTAGACGAGGAAGTTGGCGACGAACACCAGCATCGGCATCGCCGCCTGCTCGATGGAGATGTTGATCGCGGTGGTGAAGAGCAGCGCCGAATATTGCAGCGCGTTGAACACCGAGAACCCCGCCGCGCCGAGCGCGGTCAGCAGGAGGAGGTTGCGCCGTACGACCGGCCAGTCCTGGCGCAGCCGCGGCAGGCCGATGGCCAGCATGACGAGGGTGGCGAGCCCCCAGCGCAGCGTCGTCAGCGTCATCGGTGAGACGTGGCCGACGGCGAGCTTGCCGGCGACGGCGTTGCCGGCCCAGAACAGGGTGGTGAGCAGCAGGAGGACGTAGGCGTTGCGGAACATCGTCGCGGCTTAGTCCGCCCGGCGCGGCATGTAAATGTGCCACAGCCCGCCAGCCGCCGGCCCTTCGGCCGCGAGCCCATGGCGGAACCCGTGATATCGGGCGTTTACGGGGTCGCGCAACGGCGCGCATGCGGCTATAGAGGCCTGTCGTTTTTCCGGGCCGGTGCGCCCGGCTACAGGAAAAGAGGATTGTTTCCATGGCCAATGTGGTGGTCGTCGGTTCGCAGTGGGGCGACGAGGGCAAGGGCAAGATCGTCGACTGGCTTTCGGAGCGCGCCGACGTCGTCGTCCGCTTCCAGGGCGGGCACAATGCCGGCCATACGCTCGTCGTCGACGGCAAGACCTACAAGCTGTCGCTCCTGCCGTCCGGCGTGGTGCGGCCCGGCAAGCTCTCCGTCGTCGGCAACGGCGTCGTGTTCGATCCGCACGCCTTCGTGGCCGAGTTGAACCGGATCCGGGAGCTGGGCGTCGAAATCGGCCCGGACCGCCTGAAAATCGCCGAAAATGCCGCGCTTATTCTGTCGGTGCACAGGGAGCTTGACGGATTCCGCGAGGATGCAGCCTCGAATTCCGGCACGAAGATCGGCACCACGCGGCGCGGCATCGGCCCCGCCTACGAGGACAAGGTCGGGCGCAGGGCGATCAGGGTGATGGATCTGGCGGATACGGACACGCTGCCGTTGAAAGTGGAGCGGCTGCTCACGCACCACAACGGCCTGCGCCGCGGCCTCGGCCACGCGGAGGTGTCGCATCAGGCGCTGATGGACGAGCTGACCTCGGTGGCCGGCGAGATCCTGCCCTATATGGACCGGGTGTGGAAGATCCTCGACGACGCGCGCCGCGCCGGCAGCCGCATCCTGTTCGAGGGCGCGCAGGGCACGCTGCTCGACATCGACCACGGCACCTATCCGTTCGTCACCTCCTCGAACACGGTGGCAGGCCAGGCCGCGACTGGCTCGGGCGTCGGCCCCGGCGCCATCGGCTACGTGCTCGGCATCACCAAGGCCTACACCACCCGCGTCGGCGAGGGGCCGTTCCCGAGCGAGCAGGACAACGAGGTCGGCGAGTTCCTCGGCACGCGCGGCCGCGAGTTCGGCACCGTTACCGGGCGCAAGCGCCGCTGCGGCTGGTTCGACGCGGTGCTGGTGCGCCAGGCCATCGCGGTCAACGGCATCGACGGCATCGCGCTGACCAAGCTCGACGTGCTCGACGGGATGGACGAGATCAAGGTCTGCACCGGCTACCGGCTGGACGGCGAGGTCATCGACTACCTGCCCGCCAGCCAGGGCGCGCAGGCCCGCGTCGAGCCGATCTACGAGACGCTCGAGGGCTGGCAGGGCACCACGGCCGGCGCGCGCAGCTGGAACGACCTTCCGGCGCAGGCGGTCAAGTACGTGCGTCACATCGAGGAACTGATCGGCGCGCCCGTGGCCCTGCTTTCGACCAGCCCCGAGCGCGACGACACCATACTTGTTACCGATCCTTTTCAAGACTAGGTTCGACAAACGTTCCGGCCGGCCGACGCGGCCGCCGGGACACATCAGAGGCAGGACAGGGCATGGCGGATTTCGTAGCGGTTCTCAGGAAGACCATCGGCGGCTTGGGCGATACATCGCCCGAGATGCGCGAAAAGGTCTTCGACAAGGCCCGCGCCACCATCGAGGCCAAGCTCAAGGCGATCGAGCCGCCGCCGCCGGCCGCCCTGATCGAGAAGCAGAAGCAGGCGCTGGAGGAGGCGATCGCCACCGTGCGCGCCGAGTTCGCCGAGCCGGCCGTGCCCGACATCGAGGACGATCTCGAGACCGTCCTCGCCGATTTCGACAAGCCGGTCGTGGCGACGCCCGTGACGGTGACGCCGCCGATTTCCGCCCCGCAGGCTTCCGCTCCCCAGGGTTCCGCCATGCCGCGCGCGCAGCCGGCCGCGGACGCGCCGGGCCATGACGCAGGGCAGCCCGCCGGCAAACCGGATGCGCCTTCGGTCTCCATCGACGCGGGTGCGGCCAGGCCCGCCCGTCCGCGCGCCGACGATCCGGCCATCGACATGCTTCACGCGCCGGCCGGCGAGCGGCTCGCCGGCAATGCCGCCGCGCCGCGTCGCGCCGCGCCGGTGGAGGAAAGCAAGAAAGGCCGCGCCGGCCTCATCGCCGCGCTCGGCCTTGCCGCGCTGGCGCTGGCCGGGGGCGGCTATGTCTGGTGGAGCGGGCTCCTCGGCGGTCCTGCCACGACGGTGGCCGAGGCGCCGGAGACGCCCGGGACGGGGACCGAGCCTGCCGCGACCACGGCCGAGGACCTGACGCAGACGCCGCCGGAGGCCGAGGTCGAAGAGACCCCGCCGCCCGCGCAGGAAGCAGCCGCGCCAGAGCCCGCCGCTGAGCCGGACCAGCCGGCGGCCGGCGTGCCGGAAAAGTTCACCCAGCGCCTGCTGGCCGATGGCAGCGAGGTCGATGAAGGTCCGGCCGGGGGACAGCCCGGCATCGGCGAGGGCAGCTCAGTCGCCACCGCCGTCCAGCCCGGGCAGCCGCCCGTGGCGGCGCAGCCGGACGCCGGGCCCATCGCGGCTGGGCCCGGTGTGACTGGGCCCGGTGTGACTGGGCCCGACGCGACCGGGCCTGCGCAGGGCGAGCCCGCGCCGGGCGAGACCCCGCCCGCCGCGACGGCCGCGCAGGAACCGGAGCAGCCGGCGCAGCCCGAGGCGACGCAGCCGGCCGCGGTCGCGGTCGGCCAGAGGGCGATCTTCTACGAGGAGCGGACCAGCGCCGCCGAAGGGTCGGCAGAGGTCGGGTCCATCGCCTGGTCGCTGGTGCAGGAATCGCCCGGCGGCGACCTGCCGCCCGAGCCGGCGATCCGCGCCGAGGCGACGATCCCCGCCAAGGACGTGCAGCTGCGCATGACCATCCGCCGCAACGGCGACGCGACCCTGCCGGCCAGCCACATCGTCGAGATGATCTTCCTCACCCCCGACGGTTTCGAGGGCGGCTCGATCTCCAACGTGTCGCGCATCGCCTTCAAGGACACCGAGCAGGCGCCCGGCAATCCGCTGATCGGCATTCCGGCCAAGATCGCCGACGGCTTCTTCCTCATCGCGCTGAGCGACGCGCCGGCCGAGGAGCGGGTCAATCTCGAGCTGCTGCAGCGCCAGAGCTGGCTCGACATTCCCATCGTCTACCAGTCGGGCCGCCGCGCGCTCCTGTCGATGGAGAAGGGCATTCCGGGCGAGCGCGTGTTCCAGGACGCGCTGAAGGCGTGGAACGAGCTGGGCAGCGGCTGAGCCGGCCGGGCTTTCCCGGGGAATTCCTATCACGAATCAAAAAGCCGCCGCGAGATTCGCGGCGGCTTTTTCGTTGGTTGCGGTCGCTGCCCGCCTTGCGCTTACGCCGGCTCGGCCTCAATGGTGCGCAGGGCCTGCGCCTGACGGCGGGCGGCGGCCTTGACCGCGTCCTGCACCTTCTCGAAGGCGCGGACCTCGATCTGGCGCACGCGCTCGCGGCTGATGCCGAACTCGCTCGACAGGTCTTCCAGCGTCATCGGGTCGTCCGACAGGCGGCGCGCCTCGAAGATGCGGCGCTCGCGCTCGTTGAGCACGGCCATGGCATCCGCCAGCATGCCGCGGCGGTTGTCCAGTTCGTCCTGCTCGATCAGCGTCTGCTCCTGGCTCTGGCTGTCGTCGACCAGCCAGTCCTGCCACTCGCCGGATTCGCCTTCCGAGGCGCGGATCGGCGCGTTGAGCGAGGCATCGCCGGAAAGGCGGCGGTTCATCGACACGACCTCCTCCTCCGACACGTTGAGCCGCGTCGCGATCTCGGCGATCTGCTCGGGCTTCAGGTCGCCGTCGTCGAGCGCCTGGATCTTGCCCTTCACCTTGCGCAGGTTGAAGAACAGCCGCTTCTGGTTGGCCGTGGTGCCCATCTTGACGAGGCTCCACGAGCGCAGGATGTATTCCTGGATCGAGGCCTTGATCCACCACATCGCATAGGTGGCCAGCCGGAAGCCGCGCTCCGGCTCGAACTTCTTCACGGCCTGCATCAGGCCGACATTGCCTTCGGAAATCACCTCGCCGATCGGCAGGCCGTAGCCGCGATAGCCCATGGCGATCTTGGCCACCAGCCGCAGATGGCTGGTGACGAGCTTGTGGGCGGCGTCGGTGTCGTCGTGCTCCTGATACCGCTTGGCGAGCATGTACTCTTCCTGCGGCTGGAGCATGGGAAATCGTCTGATCTCCTCGAGATAGCGGGACAGGCCGCCTTCTCCGGAGACGATGCTGGGTAGCGTCTGGGCCATATAGCACCCTCCCTCTCGGTCAAATCGCGCCCCCGCGAACCGGCAGGCGCATCCGGCGCGGCCGCCATGAAGGCGCACCACACCGATATCGTTATATAAGAACGTTTGCGGCAAAAACACGAATGAATACGCCGAAACGCTGCGTCACAAAAAAATGAACGGTATGGCTTGCCCCGGAGCGCAGACGATGAACGCCCGCCCGCCGGCTTTTCACCGCCGCACCATGCAATGCCGGACATTCCGGCCCGACTTCACGATGCGTCAGCCTTCCCCACCCCAACGCCGGAACCCTTCGACGAGTTCCGTCAGGTCGGGCGGCAGCGGCGCCTCGAAGCGCATCAGCTCGCCCGTCGCCGGGTGGCGGAAGGCGAGCAGCCGCGCGTGCAGCGCCTGGCGCGGAAAGGCGCGCACCATCTCGCCCAGCGGCGGCGCCAGCTTGTTGGCCTTGGTGAGGAAGGCGCGGCCATAGTCGCGGTCGCCGATCAGCGGATGGCCGATATGCGCCATGTGCACCCTGATCTGGTGGGTGCGGCCGGTCTCCAGCCGGCACTCGACCAGCGCGGCGACCGGCGGGCGGCGCCCTTGCGCATCCTCGCCGAACCGCTCGCGCACGGTGAAATGAGTGACGGCGTGGCGGGCGTCGCCGCGCCCTTCCGGCACCACGGCCCGCCGGGTGCGGTCGGAGGCGGAGCGCCCGAGCGTGGCGTCGACGGTGCCGGTCATGCGCGGCGGCGCGCCCCACACCAGCGCGTCATAGGCGCGCTCGAGGTCGCCGGTGCGGCCATGGTCGGCGAAAGCCTCCGACAGCGCCCGGTGGGCGCGGTCGTTCTTGGCGACGACGAGGACGCCGCTCGTGTCCTTGTCGAGCCGGTGGACGATGCCCGGCCGGCGCACGCCGCCGATGCCGGAAAGCGAGGCGCCGCAATGGCGGATCAGGGCGTTGACCAGCGTGCCAGACGGGTTGCCCGCGCCCGGATGGACGACGAGGCCGGCCGGCTTGTCGATGACGATCAGGTCCGCGTCCTCGTGGAGCACGGCGAGCGGTATGTCCTCGGCCGCGGGCGCGGCCGGCTCCGGCGCGGGCAGGACGAGGCGGACGCGCTCGCCGCCGGCGAGCCTGCGCCCGCGCGCGCGCTCGGCCGCGCCGTCGACGCTCACCTGCCCGTCGCGGATCAGCGCCTGGATGCGGCTGCGCGACAGGTCGGGCGCCAGCCGCGCGGCCAGCCACTGGTCGATGCGCTGGCCGGCGGCCTCGTCCCCGACGGTCAGCTCTTTCAATGCGGGCGCGGCTTCGCTATCAGGATCGCTCATGGAAAACCCGCTGATGGGACAACCGGGATGACACAGAAGATGGCCGGAGCCGCAGACGACGACGAACGCGAGAAGCCGCTCGATCCGGCGGTGGAGCGGGTGCGGGGCAAGCTCGTCCGCTTCATGGTCATCAATCTCGGGCTTCTGTTCGTCGCCCTTATGGCGGTGGTGATCGCCATTGTCTACCGCTCGGGCAACAGGGAAGCGCCGCCGGCCGCGGCCGCGCCGGAGCTGCCGATGCCCGCGCCGGGCGAGGTGCTCGGCGGCGACATCGTCCTGCCCGAGGGCGCGCGCATCGCCGGCCACGCGCTCTCCGGCAGCCGCATCAGCCTCGACGTCTTGCTGAAGGACGGGGGCAGGGCGATCTACATCTACGACACCGCGACGCGCAGCCTCGTCGGCCGCTTCGACATCGCCTACAAGCCGTGAGAGACGTCTATCCGCCGGAGCGACAAAATCATTGCCCGGCAATGTTGCAATCGCCGCGATTCCTCTCTATATCGCGGTCTCGGCAAGCGCCCATCGTCTAGCGGTCAGGACGGCGCCCTCTCACGGCGCAAACAGGGGTTCGATTCCCCTTGGGCGTACCAGTTCTCTTTTGTACTCCAGTGATTTCAATGGTTTGTAGGCGGTTTGTGCTAACCGGGCGTGCCGGTTAGCAGATTTCTGTTCTCCGACCGTTCTCATGCCGCACCATAGGTCATGTTGATGCCGTCCTTCGCGAGTTTCTTCTGGTTCGCGGCCTCGACGTACTTCTGGACTTCCTTGATGTCTCGATGGCCGGTGATCGCCATGATCTGCCAGACGCTACATCCGGCCTCGGCCAGACGACGACATGTGGCCTTGCGTAGTCCATGGGGAGACCGATGGGGAGGAAGGCCAGCATCTCGTGCAGCCTCAATGATCCAGTTCGTGAATGCCTTGTCCGACCTCGCTGCGCCGTAGGCCGTAGCGATGAACACCATGTGGCGGTGCGGGATGGTATCCAGCACGGCGCGGAAGTCGGCATGGATGGGGATGGAGAGGTCCGCATCCGTCTTCTGCGCTGTGATCTCGATATAGTCGCCGCGAATGTGCTGCGGCCCGAGGCGCACCGCGTCAGCTCGCCTCAACCCAGTATAGAGCAATATCTCCATGGCGATCCGCTGGGGCGTTCCCTGCTTCCAATGGGCGCGGAACTTGGTGATGTCCTCCTCGCTCCAAGTCTCGTAGCCCTTGGTCTGGTGATCCACACGCTTCACGTCCGGCATGGGACTGCGTTTGATGAAGTCGAGTTGGACCGCCAGCTTGAAGATCATGACGAGGCGCTTGCGCAGATTGTATGCCGCCGATGTCGAGCGGAGAGAAACCGCGCTCACGATGGCACTCAAGTGCTTCGGTTCGATCATCGACACTGGCTTGTCGCCGTGCTCAGCACGGAACGGTTCCAGCACGGACTTATAGTTCCGCTGTGTTGCGGGGCGTTTCTTGATGAACTCGGCGGACTGATAGTAGCGAGTGATTAGATCATTAATGCTGCCCTTGATCGTCTTTGCGTGACCAGCAACGGCGACTTGGCCAGGCGCTCCTTCTCCCAGCTTTTGCGGTATCGCTCGATTTCCCTGCGCAAACGTTCGCTCACGAACACCACACGCGCATGTCCGCCCTTGGTGATGGCCGCCGCAAGCCTGATCTGCTCACGCACCTTGCCTTCGCTGTCGAGCACGTCCCTGATCGTCAGGGCGGCGATTTCACCGACCCGCAATCCGGCCAGATGCGACAGCATCAACGCCATCCTGTTGCGCGCGCCATGTCGGGTATCCGCGACGGTGGCCAGCACCCGTTTCAATTCCGCCTCCGTCAGCACCCGAGCCTGTTTCATGCAAACCTCACAAAAAGCACCGATCTCGTGCTTTTCGTTATGTTGCCGATGGATACCAAGGGCGAGCAGGAAATCGGGAGCGGAAATTGCTCAACGAGAACAGCAACTTGCGCGCAAACGGACCGAGAATGTCAGAGAATGTGTAGAATGTGATTTTCGCTGGATGGCGCCTGGCCGAGCGGCAGCGGCAAATACCCTGTTGACGGTAGCGCAACTTAAAGGAGTTGTATTTCGCATGGCAGCGCTGTCACCTCTATTGTTGCCATCGTGCCTGCCACGCAATAAAGCTGGGGGCGGCGGATGTACTGACACCAGAGCGTCAGTAAAAGGAGAGTGTGGGGGTGGGCTTGCGCTTTAATGCATTGAATACGCTGTGGCAGCGCGCCCGGCAGGCTAGTCACGACTTTCGTGCATCGACTCAAATTTTTCCCAGTCTGGATGTCGATCGAGTTGCACGGGATCTTGAGATAGAGAAAAAAGCAATCGAGCGTGGCGGGCAAGATGAGCCGCCTAGCGATGCCATGACTTTGGACGAAGTTGAGCTGGCCATCGTTGAACGCATCGAGGCAGAGAAGAAATCCGCGCACCAAGTGCTGGAGGACCAGCTACAAACTTTCAGTGAGCGGCTGACAAACCTCGACTTCGAGGGCCAGTTTGGCATGATACGCCAAGCCAACCTGACGACCGTGACCGACTATGTCGCGGAGTGTCAGAGCGGATTAAACGCACTGCATGGAATCAGAAGGGATCTGGCTGACGCTGAGAACGAGCGTGACGACTTTCGGAAGCGTCACAGGTTGTCGCGTGCGGCAAGAGTTCAGTCGGACGGCGTCTGGTGGCTAAAAGTTCTGTTCCTTGTCGTCTGCGTTCTGGTGGAAACCATATTCAATGGCTGTCCGTCGTCAGGGTTTTTGGGACAACAGGCGGCGTGAGCTAACGGAGGCTCTGGTCCATCAGGTTTGTCACATTAGGCCGCTGCATCTCGATGAAGCAAGCGGCGCTGTTTGATGGTTTTGCGTTTGATCCTTTCCCTTTCCAGCGTGATGATATCGCCGCGCCCGAAGTAGACGTCGGCAGGGGTGAGATTGTCGAGGCTCTCGTGGTAGCGGCGGTGGTTGTAGTGATCGACGAACGCCGCGACCTGCTGCTCGAGATCACCCGGCAGGAAGTAGTTTTCGAGCAGGATGCGGTTCTTCAACGTCTGGTGCCATCGCTCGATCTTGCCTTGGGTCTGAGGATGGCAGGGCGCCCCGCGCGTATGTTCCATGCCCTTGTCGGATAGCCATGCGGCCAGGTCGGAAGAGACGTAAGAGGGGCCGTTGTCGGACAACAGCCGCGGCCGCTGCACCACCCTGGCGCTGTCGCAGCCAGAAGCCTGCAGCGCGATGGTCAGCGTGTCGGTGACGTCCTCGGCCTTCATCGTGGTGCACAGCTTCCAGGCGATGATGTAGCGAGAGAAGTCGTCGAGCACGGTCGACAGGTAGAACCACCCCCAGCCGATCACCTTCAAGTAGGTAAAGTCGGTCTGCCAGAGCTGGTTGGGCGCCGTCGTCTTGTCGTGGAACTCATCGGCGGCCTTGATGACGATGAAGGCGGGGCTGGTGATCAGGTCGTGGGCCTTGAGCAGGCGATAGACTGAGGATTCCGAGACGAAGTAGCCCCTCGTGTCGGTGAAGGTGACCGCCAGTTCCCGTGGCGACAGCTCCGGCTCGTTCAACGCCAGCTCAATGATCTGATCGCGTTTCTCCTCGGGGATGCGGTTCCAGACCCGGTTCGGCCGGGGCCTGCGATCCTCCAGCGCATCGACACCGCCGGCCAGGAAACGGTCATACCAGCGATTGAAGGTCGAGCGCGGAATACCGAGTTTTTGCAGCGTGCGCCGCGCCGACAGATGCGACTGCTCGACGAGCCGAATGATCTCCAGCTTCTCGGATGCGGGGTATCTCATTCGTCGTCGCCCCCATCCGCAATCATGCTTTTTTTAAGAATCCGCAGTTCCAGCGCCTGCTCGGCGACGACCTCCTTGAGATCGCGCGCCTCCTTGCGCAGAACCTTCACCTCGTCGCTGGTGGCGGCGCGCGCCGTATCCCCGGCAAGCCGCTTCTTGCCGGCTTCCAGGAATTCCTTCGACCAGGTGTAATAAAGGCTCTCCGCGATCCCCTCGCGCCGGCACAGCGCCGCGATCGACTCTTCGCCGCGCAAGCCCTCCAGCACGATGCGGATCTTCTCCTCGGCCGAATATTGCTTGCGGGTTGCGCGGCGGATGTCTTTGATGACCTGCTCTGCCGGCGCTTTCCCGGTTCCGGATTTCTGTCTCATCTTCGCTCCTTTGAAAGGCTACGATGAACCAGAAATCCTCCGTTCTCAGTTAAGCCGATTTGGTCCCATCAGTGCTGACGCCGGACAAACGCCGGACGAGATCATCAATATCAAGCTCAAGCCGACGCTCACCGCGCTAGGAAAGCTTGTTGAGAGCCATACTCAGCGTCTGGAGGGCTCGGATCAGGAGCGCACCCGGCAAACCGAGATTATCACCGGGACACAAAACACGATCGCACAGCTGATAGGAGCGGTGGAAAAAAGCGTAGCAGCAATGGAAACAGCAGTCGCTGCATCCACTGCGTCGCAGCGCACAAGCGAGGAACTTGTGCGTGTGTTGCAGCAGCAGCATGACGATCTACGGAAACACATAGAGCGCACTTCTGTGGATCAAACGCAATCCATGGTTCGTAGGATTGTCGACGATCTGAGTTCCAGGGTTCCTGCGTTCACGACATCGCTGACGTCCCCGGAGACTGCTGCAAGTCCGCTCTCTGGCGAAAACACTCCTCAGATCGTGAACATCGACGGACGCAGCGACGAGCAGCGTACAGATAAACGCTGGTGGGGATTGCGATGACGGCGGCCCAGTCTTCGATTTCATCTGAGAGAAAGGGATACGGTCGCGGCCTTATTCTTGGCCTCACGATGGCTGAGACGTTCTTGCTCCTGGTGTTCTGCCTTTTGCTGGTTGCCGCTGCCGCACTTGCGTCAGAGCGGAAAGCGACTGACGACGTCAAAGCCGCGCTTTCCTCTCTCCAAAACGACCTCGAGACGGCGCAGCGTGCCATTGCAGCGGCAAACACTGAACGTCAGCTATTGGAAACAAAACTGAGACAATTGGTGGAGGCAAATGCACGCCTTGAACAGACCCTCGCCTCACTGCCCCCAGAGATCGTTGCGGCCAACGGTATAGACGATGATTGGCAGGAACTGACGCTCGCCAAGGACTTGGCAACGGCGGTGCAGGCTGTCGGATTGACCCATCCGGAAGCCATGAAACTGGTTTCCTCCTTGAAGGTACTCAAAGAGCGCGGGTACATTGATAATAATGCCCCAGAGGTCTTGCTGGCGGCAGCGCTGGCAAAGGGTGACGAGGAAACTCGCCCCCACGAATGGCCGCCCATCATCAATCTAAGTGAAGCCGGCGGCTATTACTTCGCCGTGGGTAGCGCGGAACTCACCAGCGAGTTTCGCCGCCAGCTTAGTGAAGACGTGATCACACGCATCGCCAGCTATCTCGCCGAATACCAGGTAGATATCGTCGAGGTCATCGGCCACACCGATGAACAGAATCTGGCAGAGGGCCGTACCTCAAATCTTGATCGAGAGGTCGCGGGGGTGCTAGTCGGTCAAACGGCCGCGACGGGGTTGCGGCCTGCTGATAACGCCGGCTTGGGTCTCGCCCGCTCGATAGCCGTCACGCAACTGCTAAAGAACGACCCGCGTCTTGCTTCTGCAACCGTCCTCCCGCTTTCAGGCGCCCAATTGATTGTACCCGGTGACCACCTTAGTGACGGCGCACAGGCGGGGGACGTACGAGAGCGTCGGCGGATAGAAATTCGCATCCGCAGGCGTTCAGACCAAGTGTCGGGGACCAGTCAATAGAGACGTTAGCGACGCGCTTTGCGCCATCCGGCCGCCCGAGCTTCCTCTTCGCTGCAAAACCAGCGCTCGCCTTGGGATGTTGAAATTCGAGTCCTGTCGTAGTGCATTTGGCCAGGTGAGTGATAGATGCGCTCCCCCTTTGAGCTGATGTTGCCTTTGATATCGCAGTTACGCTGCGGCTGAGCCGACAACAGCGGGACGATCTGGTCTTGCATGGCAACACGGCCGGCACGGAAGTCCCAAGGCATATCGAATTGGCCTTGCCAGATTCCTCTACTCGCCCGCTGTGCATCCGCTTGGTCGCTTGTATAGGCACCACCGCTGTATCGAGGCCAGTCCACGGCGTGACCTTCCCTCACCAACGTCACGTTTACACTCTGGCCATCAGCTAGGTAGCAATCGCCAACAAATCGACCGTACTGGTCGCGCTCGACGAAGTCGCAGCGTGTGGGGCGCGACGAAGCCAACAAGTTATCTAGAAATTCCGCCGATCTTGCCCCACAACGGTACTCGGTACCGTTTCGATCTCGGCACATTTGATTGGATTCGGGCGCATCGATCCCGTTGAACCTTACGCGCTCGCCAGAGATTTCTATGGTGTCTCCATCTATTACCGTCGCCCTTCCGACCCGGCTCGATGAATACGTGGTCGGTGTGACGCTTCTTTCCAAAGTGTGGGTCGACAGAGGCACCGTGGGCTCATCGCCAAGGTAAAAGCCGAATACGACTGCGGCGAGTACAATCAAAGCGCCTAAAACAGCCTGAAAACTGTTCCTATTTCTGGATACGCGCTGCTTTCGGGAACGTCGTCGTCGTTTCATCTGAAATAATCACCTGTAACAGTAGCTAACCTCGGGTTTGTCGTTCGTTCAGCGATCTCGACCGCCTAGTGGTATCCGCCTGACATAAGAGTCCTTTGCGGGATTCCCATTGGTTTGCGCGCATGCGAATCTGATGCATGCGCACCGGAATATCTTTCACCGTCTCGCCTGCGGATCGTTCGCGGCTTGCGTCCGTGATCACCAACCGCAACAGCCCGCAGAAGCATGTCTGGCGCGCCGAGATCGTGCTGCTGTCCGCCGACGGTATCGGCACTGTCGAGATCATACGCCGGACCGGCAAGTCGAAGACCTGCGTATGGCGCTGGCAGGAGCGCTTTGCCGCAGAAGGTGTCGACGGGCTGCTGCGCGACAAGACGCGACCGTCGCGCATTGCGCCGCTCGGGCCCGAGGTCGCCGAGCGTGTGGTGGCGCTGACGCTTGCCGATCCTCCGGGTGAGACAACGCACTGGACCGCCGACATGATGGCGAAAGCTGCCGATATCAGCGCCAGCGCCGTCAGGCGCATCTGGAAGGCGCATGGCCTCGCGCCCCACCGCTGGCGTCAGTTCAAGCTCTCCAACGATCCGAAGTTCGTCGACAAGCTGCGCGACGTCGTCGGCCTCTATGTCGATCCGCCGGCCCATGCCATCGTGCTGTCGGTCGACGAGAAGAGCCAAATCCAGGCACTCGACCGCACCCAGCCCGGCCTGCCGATGAAGAAGGGCAGGCTCGGTACCATGACGCACGACTACAAGCGCAACGGCACAACCACCCTGTTCGCCGCCCTCAACGTGCTCGACGGCACCGTCATCGGCCGGAACATGCAGCGCCATCGCCATCAGGAGTTCATCCGCTTCCTCAATGCCATCAATGCCGAGGTTCCGCCGAGTAAGGCCGTGCACGTCATCCTCGACAACTATGCTCCCCACAAGCATCCCAAGGTGCGGGCATGGCTCGACCGCCACGAGCGCTTTACCTTCCACTTCACGCCGACCTCCTGCTCGTGGCTCAACGCGGTGGAGGGCTTCTTCGCCAAGCTGTCGAAGCGGCGGCTGAAACGCGGTGTCTTCCACTCTGTCGTTGACCTCCAGGCCGCCATCAACCGCTTCCTCGACGAGCACAACCTGCAACCCAAGCCCTTCAAATGGATCGCCGACCCCGACAAAATCATCGCCGCCGTCAAACGTGGGCACCAAGCGTTAGACCCCATCCACTAGCTTCGGCCGAATCCCTCAGCGTTGCAGCGTGCAACGTCCAGCCGCATCACTCCCAACTCCCCTCAAGCCGCTTGGCTACATCATCGGGCACCACGTCCGAATAGTACATCTCGATCATTTTGACCGAGGTGCGCATGTTGATGGCCAACGTGTACACGTCCGTACCTTTCCGTAGCTGCCGGGTCGCATAGGTGTGACGGAAGCTGTAGGCGGATCGGGCGCGTCCGAATGCGTCGGTTTTCAGTTTGGCGGCATCCAACAGCGCGTTCAGGCTCTTCTTGAACGATTTCGCTCGTTCACCACTGGCGTTCACGAACACTGGCTCGTCCATCCGAGGTTCGCGCTCGTGCATGGTGACAAAGGCGTCCCACAGATTGATGAAGTTGCTGAATACGCCGATGTTTGGAACAAGTTCCTGCGGCTTTCGACCCTTGCCATAGGCAGCAATGCGGATGCGCTGTTTGGCGATGGGCTTCTTGCGTTCCTCCTTGAAGCCGATGATGTGACCCCAATCCAGATTGTGCAGTTCGGTCGGACGCATCCCGGTCGCCAGCGCGATGTTGATGAAGCTGTAGAGCACCAGCCGCTCGTATTTGATGCGATGTTCGAACTCGGGCTCCTCCTGCCATAGATGCGGAGGCAGCTTGGCGTTGCGTTTGCCGTTGGCGCTGGCTTCCGCGATTCGTTTCTCTGCCAGTTTCAGCAGCTTTTCGATCTCGGCATCCGTGAATGATGGTCGCTTGTTTGGCTGCTGGGCTTTCATATCCAGCTTGGGAATGTCGGAGTCCTTGATATGCCCTTGTCGAACCGCGTGCTTGAAAACAGCACGAAGGGTGACGGCCTCGCGACGCAAGGTGCTCTGCGTTGCCTCGATGTGACGAGCCGGACGATAGAGCTTTTTACCGTTGCGCTCATAGTCGATGACGAGAAGGTCCTTTCCCGGTCCTTCCGTCCAGTAGGTACGCCGCCAATCCATGTACTGATTCAACTTCGGCACATTGATCGAGGTGATAGTGCTCTTGCCAAAGAATGGGATCATGTAGCGATCCAGCACGGCCCTATCCGCAACCGCCTTGGAATGCTGCTTCGGGGCGGCCTTGGCGGCCTTCTCCGCACTCGCTACGTACTCGCGTGCTAGCTTGTCGAACGACGTTTTGCCGTGGAGCAGACCTTCCTCGGCACTCCACACAGCACGTTGGTATTGTCGCTCAGCGAGCTTGGCCGCTTCGTCAGGATCATCCGTTTTGAGGCCAATGCGCTTCTGACCTTGGCCTGGAATCGAAAAGCGCACCCAATAGTACGGGCTGTCCTTGCGGAGAAACAGGACGTAGGGGGCCTTGGTCTGTACGTTCATCAGGGTCGCCACCAGCGAGTTACTGTGGTGTGCTGCCGTGCTAGAAACGTGCTACCAGCACGAAGCAGTGTATCCCTAACGTATTGAAAAACATGAAGCAGGGCAATTGCGTGCTACTAGCGTGCTAGTCCTTTCTGGATGTCACAAAATCCAGAAAACTCAGCAATTACAAGGGGTTAATGGTGCTGCGAGAGAGGATTGAACTCTCGACCTCTCCCTTACCAAGGGAGTGCTCTACCACTGAGCTACCGCAGCCTGCCCTGAGGGTGGCGGACTTCTGCCACATGCATCGGGCAAGCGCAAGCGCAGATTGAGCTTTTGCTTGCGGCCGGCGACGGGCCTCGCGGAACGGCGCGGAGCGGGGGTTCGGGGCGGCGGGCGCGAAGGGGTTCGGGCCGGGAAGGGGCGGTCAGGCGGAGGCCTGGAGGCAGGCGTATGCGGGAAGGGCGAGGGCCTGCTGGACCTTCGCGCGGATATCGTTCAGCGAGAATGGCTTCGCCACCACGTCGATGACGATGCGCTCGAGATCGGCGGCGCGCTCGCGCTGCTCGGCATAGCCGGTCATCAGCAGGATCTTCAGGTCCGGGAACTCGTGCGCGGCGCGCTTCGCCATCTCGATGCCGTCCATGGCCGGCATGCGGATGTCGGACAGGACGAGGTCGTAGCCGCCGCCCGCCTCACGGATCGAGGCGAGGCCGAGATCGCCGTCCTCCGCCGTCTCGACGCTGTGGCCGCTGGCGGCGATGGCGCGGGCGGTGAAGGCGCGCACGGAAGCGTCGTCCTCGACGATCAGGATCCGGGCCATGGGTTACGCGTCTCCCTTGACGATGCCGACGAAGGGCAGCTCGCGGAAGGCGTGGCCGACATCCATGCCGTAGCCGACGACGAAATAGTCGGGGCATTCGAAGCCGACGAAATCGGCATCGAGGTCGGTCTGGCGCCGCGAATGCTTGTCGAGCAGCACGGCGATGGACACCGTCCTGGCACCGCGCGACAGCATCAGGTCGCGGGTGAACTTCAGCGTCTTGCCGGATTCGAGGATGTCGTCGATCAGGAGCACGTTGCGCCCCGCCACCTCGTTGTCGATGTCGCGCAGCACCTTGACCTCGCCCGAGACCGTGCCGGCGCCGTAGCTGGAGATGAAGATGAACTCGACCTCCGGAGACATGCCGGTGTCGTGCATGGCGCGGATCAGGTCGGCGGCGAAGACGAACGAGCCCTTGAGGATCGAGATGACGAGGAGGTCGTCATGGTCCCGTTCGGCAATCTCCTTGGCGAGCTCGAGATTGCGCCTGGCAATCGCGGAGGCGCTGAACAGCACCTCGATATCCTTGCCCCGCACGACTGGCATCAGCGTTCGTCCTCCTGAAATGCGACGGAAACCGTCCTGACCCCGGCGGTCGGCGCTTCGAGCCGGCTGGAGAAGGAATAGCGGTCGCCGGGTTTCAATTCCGTATCCCGGCCGGGCAGCCGGTAGCGCATGACGCCGCCGTCATTGGCGGTGACGGCGATCTCGATCGGCGGCAGCGGCAGCGGCGTCGCGCCGCGATTCTCGGCCCGGCCGTCGACGAAGAGGATGCCGCGTCCCTCGCGCGTCTCGACGCGGCTTTTGACGTCGGCGATGTGCAGCGGCGTTTTCGCCGGGGCGACCTCCGCCGGCCCGCCGCCGACCAGCGTGTGGCCGCCGGAAATCCAGAAGGCGAGGGCGACGGCGAGGAGGCCGGCCGCCCAGAAGAGGACGCCGCCGCGCCGCGTGCCCTGCGACGCGCCGGGGGTCTTGTTCTTCAGGAAATCCATGCCGGCGGGGCCGGCCGCGTTGCTGGCCGCGCCGGCCTGCGCGGAGCGGGCGTGCGGGGCGTCGGCAGCCGGGGAAACCGTCTCATACTGCGCGTCGGAAACGTCGCCGCCGGCCTGCGGCTTCGGCTCGCGCGTCTGGGGCCCGGACATGATTTCGCCGGAAACCGGGCGTGCCTTGTGGGCATGATCTTCGGCATGGTCGTCGTCATGGCCCATGCGGCCGGCATCCTTTCGCATTTCCTGCCCACGAGGTAGCCGCAAATGATTAACGCTTCGCTGCCCCGGCCGCCAGCGCCTGTGAATCTTAACCGCCCCTTAACCATAAAAGTGGGAGGTCTGGGCATTGCCGCGAACCGGCGCGGCGCCACCTGCACGCCTGCCGCGGACCCAGAGGAATTCCAGTGATTCGCTTCGAGAATGTCGGCTTGAGATACGGGATGGGACCGGAAATCCTCCGCGACATCTCGTTTCATCTGCCGGAGCGCTCGTTCCAGTTCCTGAGCGGTCCCTCGGGCGCCGGCAAGACCACGCTGTTGCGGCTGCTCTTCCTGTCGCTGAAGCCGACGCGCGGGCTGATCACCGTCTTCGGCAAGGACCGCTCGCGCATCACGCCGCGCGACCTGCCGCACATGCGCCGGCGGATCGGCGTCGTTTTCCAGGATTTCCGCCTGCTCGACCACATGACGACCTACGAGAATGTGGCGCTGCCGCTGCGTGTGCGCGGGCGCGAGGAGGCGTCCTACCGCGCCGACGTGGTCGAGCTCCTGAAATGGGTCGGGCTCGGCGAGCGCATGCACGTCCTGCCGCCGGTGCTGTCGGGCGGCGAGAAGCAGCGCGCAGCCATCGCCCGCGCGCTGATCGAGCAGCCGCGCATCCTGCTCGCCGACGAGCCGACCGGCAATGTCGACCCGCCGCTGGCGCGCCGGCTGCTGCGCCTGTTCATCGAGCTGAACCGCCTCGGCACGGCGGTGGTGATCGCCACCCACGATCTCAACCTGATGGAGCAGGTCGACGCGCGGCGCATGGTCCTCGAGGGCGGGAGGCTCGAAATCCATGACTGAGCCGCGCCAGCTCATCGAGGCGGTCGCCCGGGCGCTTCCGGCCTTGCGCGGCGGCCGGCCGCAGCGAGAGATGACCTCCATCGTGCCGTCGCAGAACGTCGCCGGCAGCGCGCTGATCCTCGTCATCGCCATCATGACCTTCCTGTCGTGCCTGACGCTCGGCGCGGTGACGCTGGTGCGCGACACCGCCTCGGCGTGGCAGACGCAGATCGCCCGCGAGGCGACGATCCAGATCAAGCCGGAGGACGGGCTCGACATGGAGGCGGCGCTTGCCGATGCCCAGCGGGTCGCCGTCGGCTTCGCCGGGGTGCGCTCGGCCACCATCGTCGATCGCGGCGCCACCCAGCGGCTCCTCGAGCCATGGCTCGGCGCGGGGTTCGACCTCGACGAACTGCCGGTGCCGCGCCTCGTCATCGTCGCCATCGACCCGGCCGGCCCGCCCGATTTCATCGCGCTCAGGGCGGCGCTGGCCGAGGCCGTGCCGCAGGCCGTCCTCGACGACCACCGCACATGGGTGGACAGGCTGGTGGCCATGGCCAACACCACCGTCACCATCGGCGTCTCAGTGCTGGCGCTGATGCTGGCGGCGACCGTGCTCGCCATCGTCTTCGCCACGCGCGGGGCCATGGCCGGCAACGGCCACATCATCGAGGTGCTGCATTTCGTCGGCGCGGAGGCGCGCTTCATCGCCCGCGAGTTCCGCCACCACTTCCTGCTGATCGGCATGAAGGGGGCGGCGGCCGGCGGGCTGGCCGCTGCGGCGGTCTTCCTCGGCTTCTCGTGGTGGTCGTCGCTCAACATGGCGACGCCGCAGGCCGACCAGGCGACCGCGCTGTTCGGCAACTTCGCCATCGGCGCGTCGGGCTATGCCGGCGTGGTGCTGATCGTGCTCGTCGTCGGGGTGCTGACGGCCGCCACCTCGCACCTGACGGTCGTGTCCTATCTCGGCGACATCGACGCCACCCGCCGCGAGGGCTGAGAGCGGCGGGGTGCGGCGCGGCGCCACCTGCACGCGCCCGGCAAACAAGGCTATTCTTCGCCGTATTTCGCGGTTAACGATTGCCACCATGAAGGGGCCGGAATCGACACGGGAAAACGCTGAAGGCAGGGCGCGTCCGCGCGGCCGGCGCGCGGCCGGCATCGTGTTCGCGATCCTGTTCGGCGGGGCGCTGGCCTTCCTCGGCGGCTTCGCCGCCTTCGCCAGCCATGTCGCGCGCCTGACCACGCCGGCCGAGCAGCCGGACGCCGACGCCATCATCGTGCTGACCGGGGGCGAGAAGCGCCTCGACGCGGCGGTCGACCTGCTGAAATCCGGCAAGGGCAGGCGCCTGCTGATCAGCGGGGTGCATCCGGCAGCCGGCCTTTCCGACCTCCAGCGCGCCACCGGGGGCGATGCGGGCCTGTTCAGCTGCTGCGTCGACATCGACCATGCCGCGCTCGACACGATCGGCAATGCCGAGGAGAGCGCCAAATGGGTGACGAGCCACGCCTATGACCGCGTCATCGTCGTCACCAACAACTACCACATGCCGCGCAGCCTGCTCGAATTGAAGCGGCTGATCGGCGACACCGAGCTGCAGCCCTATCCGGTGGTCAACACAAGGCTCGACGGCGGCGAATGGGTGGCGAACCGCGAGGCGCTGCGCGTCCTGTTCACCGAGTACGCCAAATATCTCGGCGCGCTGGCGCGCGGCGTCGTACCGGGCCTGTCGCCGCGCGCTGCCGGGCAGGACGAGGCGCAGCACGCCGGCACGGCCGGGTGAGGCGGCGGGATTAACCCCGCGCGAGCGCGGATGCGTCGACCGCATCCCTGTTTCCCTTTGGCCGGGGCTGGTGTAACGAGCGGGCACGATATTGTCCGGTTCGCTCCATGCTCG
Source organism: Aquamicrobium sp. (assembly GCF_023954335.1). NCBI lineage: Bacteria > Pseudomonadati > Pseudomonadota > Alphaproteobacteria > Hyphomicrobiales > Phyllobacteriaceae > Aquamicrobium > Aquamicrobium sp. The sequence continues at coordinate 306,562 of NZ_JAMLIE010000003.1, read as the reverse complement.
CTCTCCGCTCGCTGGCGTTCAACGCCGCCTTCTATCTCAGCCTGATCGTCCAGATGATCGTCTGGACGCCGTTCTATTTCCTCGCGCCGCGCCGCCATGCGTGGTTCGTGCCGCGGTTCTGGTCCTCGTCCAGCATGAAGCTGCAGCAATGGCTGGTCGGGACAGAAGTCCACATCGAGGGAGAGGAGAACCTTCCCGCAGGGCCGTTCATCCTCGCGCCCAAGCACCAGTCGTTCTGGGACACGATCGCCTTCTTCCCCTACCTTTCGGACCCGGTCTACATCCTGAAGCGCGAGCTGATGTGGATTCCGCTGTTCGGCTGGTATGTCGGCAAGATGCGGATGATCCCGATCAACCGCGGCAGCCGCTCGAAGGCGCTGAAGCAGGCGCTGGAGGTGGCGAAGGTGCGGATGGCCGAGAACCGCCAGCTCATCATCTACCCCGAAGGCACGCGCCGGCCGGTCGGTGCCGAGCCGGCCTACAAATGGGGCATCGCCGAGATCTACGCCACGCTCGGCGTGCCGGTGGTTCCGGTCGCCCATGTCGCCGGCCTCTACTGGCCGCGGCGCAAGTTCATGCGCTATCCGGGCGTCATCCACGCCCGCTTCCTTCCCGCCATCGAGCCGGGGCTGGAAAAGGAAGCGTTCATGGCGCGGCTGATCGCCGAGACCGAGGCGGCGACCGACGCGCTGCTGATCGAGGCGGCGCGGAGCGACAACCCGCCGCCGATGCCGCCGACGGCGCGCGAGCGGCTCAGGGCGCTGGGCGTGGAGCTGCCGGCGAAGGCGCGCTGAGCCGGGCGGCGATGCCCTCCAGCCAGCGGTCGCGGATGCCGAGCTCGCGCAGATGGGCGATGGTGTTCAGCACGTAGTCCTCGTTGGCGCCGGCCTCTCCGGTCGCACCGGCGATGGTCTGCGCCATTTCGTCCGGTCCGATGCCGCCGACATATTGCTGGTGCTTCCGGTCGGCGACATAGGAGATCGCCCTGACGGTGACGCCGGTGTCGAGCCGCACCGGCAGGCGCTTCTCGTGGTAGACATTGGTCGTCATCTCGCGCGCGCGCAGATAGGCCATCACCTCCTCGGCGCGGCCGCCCTCGACGCGGAAGGCCATGCCGAGGCAGGAGCCGCCATGTTCGAGGCCGAGCACGAGGCCGGGCCGCTCGGGCGTGCCGCGATAGACGTGGGAGCGGATGCACAGCGTCCGGCGATAGCCTGAAAGACGCGCCCGCTGGGCCTCGACATAGTCGAAACCCGGTCGCCACATCAGCGAGCCATAGCCAAACACCCAAAAATCGCCCATATCGCCGAACCAGATTCGTTTGCGCCGGAGCCGCTTCCGGCGCCAGAAGGGGTAGCGAGGCCGGCACCATGACGTCAAGCAGGCAATCGCGGACGAAATACGGCCGGCGCTTCTTCTGGTTCGCGCTGGCGATCGTCGTCGCCATCGGCGCCTATACGGGCGGATGGTTCTACGCCGCGCGCGTGCTCGAGGACCAGGTCAGGAGCGCCGTCGCCGGCCTCAACGGCAATGGCAGGCGGGCCAACTGCGAGGAGCCGCAGGCGCGGGGCTATCCGTTCCGCATCGGCCTGTTCTGCCGCTCGGTGCTCTACGAGGACGCGCGCGAGGGCGTCTCCTTCCAGGCGCGGGCGCTGCGCTCGGCGGCGCAGGTCTACCAGCCGTGGCGCGTCGTCGGCGAGCTCGACGGGCCGGCGCGGCTGGAGGCGCCGGGGCTGAACGCGCTGGTCCTCGACTGGGCCGGCCTTCGCGCCAGCGTCCGGCTCGCAGAGCCGCTCCCCGAGCGCCTTTCCGTCGAGGGGCAGGATGTCAGGGTCAGCCTCGACGAGCAGGGCGAGGAGATGACGCTGCTCGCGCAGGCGAAAAGCGTCGAGGCGCATCTGCGCCCGGCGGGCGAGGATCTCGACCTCGCTGTGCGCTTCGGCGATTTGAAGCCCGACGCCGCGCTGACCCGGGGCGTCGCGCTGCCGCCGCTCGCGGGGCTGCTCGATGCGTCGCTGGCGGGCGGCGCGCTGCCGGGCGGGCTCGAAGGCGATCTGCGCGGCCGGTCGGGGACGATCCGCAGCCTCACCCTCTCCGCCGAGGGCGGCGCGGGCGTCACCGTGTCCGGGCCGGTCTCGGTCGACGAGGCCGGGCTTCTCGACGCCGAACTCCAGATCATCGTGCGCGAGCCGATGGCGCTGGCGAAGATCCTCGGCGACCTCGCCCCGCAGGCGCGCCAGGAGATCGAGCTTTCGCTTTCCTCCATCGCCGCCATGGGCGGCAATCCCGGCATGCCGCTGCGCGTCGTCAAGGGCGAGGCGCGCCTCGGCTTCATCCCGCTCGGAACGATCCCGCCGCTGTGAAGGCGGCGTGACAGCCTGCGCCGTCCCTCAGTGCTTCTCGCCCTGCACGGCGGCGATGCGGCCGAAGTCGGGGGCGTCGGTTTCCTGGCCGGCCTCGATGATCGAGCGGCGCACGGCGCGGGTGCGGCTGAACAGGTCGAACAGCTTGTCGCCGTCGCCCCAGCGGATCGCGCGCTGCAAGGCCGACAGGTCTTCCGAAAACCGCGCCAGCATCTCCAGGATCGCGTCCTTGTTGTGCAGGCACACGTCGCGCCACATGGTCGGGTCGGAGGCGGCGAGGCGGGTGAAGTCGCGAAAACCCGAGGCCGAATATTTGATGACCTCGGACTTGGTCACGGTCTGGAGATCGTCGGCGGTGCCGACGATGTTGTAGGCGATGATGTGCGGCAGGTGCGAGACCATGGCCAGCACCATGTCGTGGTGCTGCGGGTCCATCGTGTCGATGTTGGAGCCGCAGGCGCGCCAGAAGGCGGCGAGCTTGTCGATCGCCGCCGGGTCGGTGCCGTCCGGCGGGGTCAGGATGCACCAGCGGTTGGTGAACAGCTCGGCGAAGCCGGCGTCGGGGCCGGATTTTTCCGTGCCGGCGAGCGGGTGGCCGGGAATGAAATGCACGTGCGGCGGCATGTGCGGCTGCATCTGCGCGATCACCGACGCCTTGGTCGAGCCGACATCGGTGACGATGGCGCCCGGCTTCAGCGCCGGGGCGATCTCCTTCGCCACGGCCTCGGAGGCGCCGACCGGCACCGAGACGATGACGAGGTCGGCGCCGCGCGCCGCCTCGGCCGCGCTTTCTTCGTAGCGGTCGCCGAGATGAAGTGCCTCGGCGCGGGCCAGCGTCTCGCGGCTGCGGGTGGAGACGACGATCTCCCCGGCCAGCCCTTCGCGGTGGATGACGCGGGCGAGCGACGACCCGATCAGGCCGATGCCGATCAGGGCGATCCGGTCGAACAGTTTCTCGGACATCGCATCAGGCCTTCAGGAACTCGGAAAGGGCGTCGACCACGCCGCGATTGGCCTCCTCGGTGCCGATCGTCATGCGCAGCGCGTCTGGAAAGCCGTAGGCGGCGACGCGGCGCAAGAGATAGCCGCGGGCGGCGAGCCAGTCGTCGGCGACCGCGGCGGAATGGCGGCCGCCCTCCGGAAAATGGATCAGGATGAAGTTGGCGACGCTCGGCGTCACCCTGAGGCCGAGCTTCTCCAGCGCCCCCGCGGTCCAGCGCAGCCATTCCTCGTTGTGGGAGACCGAGCGCTCGACATGCTCGCGGTCGAGCATGGCGGCGATGCCGGCCTCGATGGCGACGGAATTGACGTTGAACGGGTCGCGCACACGCTCCAGCGCCTCGATCATGTGCGCGGGGGCGTAGATCCAGCCGATGCGCGCGCCGCCCAGTCCGTAGACCTTGGAGAAGGTGCGGGTCATGACGACGTTGTCGGCCCCGGCGACCAGCTCGACGCCGGCCTCGTAGTCGTTGCGGCGCACGAACTCGGCATAGGCCGCGTCGATGACGAGGATGACGTTGCCCGGCAGGCCGGCATGGAGGCGGCGCACCTCCTCGAACGGCAGGTAGGTGCCGGTCGGGTTGTTGGGGTTGGCGAGGAAGACGATGCGCGTCTTCTCGTTGACCGCGGCGAGGATGGCGTCGACATCGGCGCGCTCCGCCGTCTCCCTGGCGATCACCGGCGTCGCGCCGGTCGCCCTGATGTAGATCGGGTAGGCGAGGAAGCCGTGCTCGCAATAGATGCCCTCGTCGCCGGCGCCGACATAGGTGCGGGCGATCAGCGCGATGGCCTCGTCCGAGCCGTTGAAGGCCATGATGTTGGCGGGGTTCAGCCCGTGGACCGAGGCGATGGCGTTGCGCAGGCGCGTCGCCGGCCCGTCCGGATAGAGCGCGAGCTTCTCGGCCGCCGCCTTCGCCGCCGCTACGGCTTTGGGCGAGGGGCCGAGCGGGTTCTCGTTCGATGACAGCTTGTGGACCTTGGCGACGCCGGCCGGCGCATGGCTCTTGCCCGGCACGTAGGCGGCGATGTCCATGACGCCGGGGCGCGGCTGAGGGCGAAGCTCGGTGCTCATCTCGTATGGTCCTGCCATGGGGCATTCAGTGAAGGCCGCCTGCCTCTAGCAAGGATTGGCGTTGACGCAAAGGGCGCAGGCGCCTAAATACGGCGCGTACCCGTGGTGATTTGGCCGGTCGGCTTGCAGCCACGTAAAACAAGTTGCTAAAGTGGCCGCTGACATCGAAGTCCGTATGGACCGGCCGCGATCTCGCCGCCGGTCTTTTGTTTTGGAGTTCGAGAGATGCCGATCAAGATCCCGGATCAGCTTCCAGCCCGCGAGATTCTCGTGCGCGAGGGCGTCAGCGTGATGGACGAGCGCACCGCGCTCAGGCAGGACATCCGCCCGCTGCAGATCGGCCTTCTCAACCTGATGCCGAACAAGGTGCGGACCGAGACGCAGATCGCGCGGCTGATCGGGGCGACGCCGCTCCAGGTCGAGCTGACGCTGGTGCGCATCGGCAACCACAAGGCGCGCAACACTTCCGAGGACCACCTGATCTCGTTCTACCAGACGTGGGAAGAGGTGAAGGGCCGCAAGTTCGACGGCTTCATCGTCACCGGCGCGCCGATCGAGACGCTGCCCTTCGAGGACGTCACCTACTGGGAGGAGCTGACGCGCATCCTCGACTGGACGGCGACCCATGTCCATTCGGGGTTCTTCATCTGCTGGGGGGCGATGGCGGCGGCGTGGCATTTCCACCGGGTGCCGAAATACACGCTGGAGACGAAGGCGTTCGGCGTCTACCGCCACCGCAACAACGCGCCGGCCTCGCCCTATCTGTCGGGCTTCTCGGACGATTTCATCGTGCCGGTCTCGCGCTGGACCGAGATCAGGCGCGGCGACGTGCCGGCCGCTCTCGACGTGCTGATGGAATCGGACGTGACCGGCCCCTGCCTCCTCGCCGAGCCGACGGGCAACCGGCTCTACATGTTCAACCACATCGAGTACGATTCCCTGTCGCTCAAGGAGGAGTACGACCGCGACGTCGCCTCCGGCACGCCGATCGAGGTGCCGCATGGCTATTTCCCGGACGACGACCCCTCGCGCCAGCCGCTGAACCGCTGGCGCTCGCACGCGCATCTCCTGTTCGGCAACTGGATCAACCAGGTCTACCAGACGACGCCCTACGATCTCGCCGACGTCGGCAAGGCGGGCTGATCCGGGCGGGCGGGCAGGGCTCTCGCCGCTCCTTGCGGGGTCAGCAGCGGCACGAAGACGCGGCGCGAGGCGCGCACCGCGACCGGCACGCCCTGGTAGAGGCGCTTCTGCGCCTCGACGACGATGGCGCCGGCGAAGAGTGGCCACAAGCGCCGGCCGCCGCGCTCCAGCAGGCCGTGCAGACGCATCATGAAGCGCCGCCGCGACGGCGGGAAATGCAGCGCATCGCCCCAGGCGCAGGGCGTGAAGTTGGTCTCGCGCAGCAGCGCGTCGATCTGCCCGCGCGAGAACGGCCGGCCGGTGCCGAACGGCGTATGCTCGAAGCGCGCCCAGACGCCGCGCCGGTTCGGCACGACCACGACGAGGCGCCCGCCGGGGGCCAGCACCCGCCAGATCTCCATCAGCGTCTCGCGCGGGTTCTCCGCATGCTCGAGCGCGTGGATCAGCAGCACGCGGTCGATGGACGAGTCGAACAGCGGCAGTTCCTCGTCGAACACCAGCGCCGTCGCCGAAGGCCCGCCCGCCGGCCAGTTCACCGCGCCCTGCCGCGCCGGCATGAAGGAGAAGACGCGCTCGGCGTCGGTGCCGAACCGCTCCAGCCAAGGCAGGGCATAGCCCAGCCCGACCAGCCGCTCGCCAGCTTGAGCCTGCCACAGCGCCGAGAGCGAGACCGTGATCGAGCGCTCGGCCAGGCGGCCGAGGGTCGAGGCATAGAAGGTGCGCAGATCGACGATATCCGACAGCATGGCGCGAGCGTACCGGCACGAGCCCCCGGCCGCAAGCAAGCGCTTCCGTGACAAGAGCGGCGCCACGCCTTATCCTGCCGGGAAACCGGGAGATGCAGCATGACGGTCGAGATCGAGCAGTTCACCTGCCGCAGCGACAATTTCGGCATCCTGATGCGCGACACCGCGACCGGCACCGTCGCGCTGGTCGACGCGCCGGAGGAAGCGCCGATCCTTGCCGCCATCGCGCGCACCGGCTGGACGCCGTCGCTTCTTCTGGTCACGCATCACCACGCCGACCATGTCGAGGCCAATCTGGCGCTGAAGGAACGCTTCGGGTTGCGGATCGTCGGCCCGAAGGCGGAGGCCGGGAAGATACCCGGCATCGACGAGGAGGTCGCCGGCGGCGACACGCTGACGTTCGGCGCGCAGACGGTGCGGGTGATCGACACGCCCGGCCATACGGCCGGCCACGTCTCCTACCACCTGCCCGACGCGGGCGTCGCCTTCACCGCCGACACGCTGTTCGCGCTGGGGTGCGGGCGTCTGTTCGAGGCGGGGCCGGAGGTGATGTTCGCTTCGCTGGCGAAGCTCGCGGCGCTGCCGGGCGCGACGAAGGTCTATTGCGGGCACGAATACACGCTGTCCAATGCGCGCTTCGCCCTGTCCGTCGACCCTGATAACGCGGCGCTGCAGGCGCGGGCCAGGGAGATCGAGGCGCTGCGGGCGCAGGACAGGCCGACGCTGCCGACGACGATCGCCGAGGAGCTGGCCACCAATCCGTTCCTGCGCGCGGCCGATCCGGGCATCCGCCGCCAGCTCGGCATGGAGAGCGGGACGGACGCCGCCGTCTTCGCCGAGCTGCGCCGGCGCAAGGACAGCTTTTAAAGCAGAAAGCCGAGCGCGATCGCCGCCTGCGCCAGATAGTAGAGGACCCACACCGCCGCGCCGATCGGCCGCTGGCGCGGCGAATCCGGCGGCGTGAGGAAGCGGCCGATGGCGAGCAGCGAATCCGACAGGACGAACAGGATCGCCCCGATCAGGATGACGGGCGAGGGGACCGTCGCCGCCGCCAGCAGCATGGCGAGGATCGCGGCGGCATAGACGGCGACCGGAACCCGCATCTGCGGCGCGACCGCGGCAAGCAGGCGGCGCATCAGCAGCGCCGCGCCGATTGCGGCGAGGAGGACGAGGCCGAGCCGCCATAGCTGCCATGTCAGGATCTCCATGCCGCCGCCGACCGAAAGGAACAGCGGCACATAGGCGAGATGGGCGGCGAGGAAGCTGGCGAGGCCGGCGAGGAACGCCGTCTCGCCGTCGCGCGCGAGGAAGAAGTCGCCGGCCGCGCTCAGCGCCAGCGCCGCGACCAGCAGAAACGGCCCGCCCTCGATGAAGGCGAGAACCGCCAGCAGCGCCGTCGCGGTGGTCTTGACGACGCTGCGGCGCAGCGACGGCGCGCGGCCCTGGACGGGGAGGTAGAGCAGCGCGGCGGCGACCGACAGAAGCAGCGTGCCGTTGGGCAGCGAGTCCAGCCCGCCTGCGAAGGGCATCATGGCGCGGCCTTTTCTTTGGTCCTGGCTTTCCCGGAAAACAGCATCGACTTCGCCGCCAGCACCGCGCCGGCGGTGATCAGCACGCAGGCGGCGAGGATGCGCGAGGTGGGCTCGGCCATGCCGGCGACGATCAGCACCAGCGTCGACAGGAGCGGCGCGGCATAGCTCGCCGCGCCGAGGACCTGGATGTTGCCGTGCTTGACGCCATAGTCCCAGGTGTAGAACGCCGCGCCCACCGGCATCAGGCCGAGACCGAGAACCGCAAGCCACTGGCCGATACCTTCAGGCCACACCGTTTCTTCCAGCGCGAGGTGGCACAGGAGTGAAAGCGCCGCCGTCGCGGCGCAGAACCACGTCACGACGCTGGTCGGGACAGTGGGGAAGCGCCGCGAGGCGAGCGAATAGGCCGACCATGTCAGCGCGCACAGGCCCGCCATGGCGTAGCCGAAGGCGTACGAACTGTCGAAGGCGAGCTGACCGCCGCGCGAGACGATCAGGAACGCGCCGCTGAGGCCGAGAAGCGCGCCGGCGACATGGTGCCAGCGCAGCCGCTCGCCCGGCAGCAGCGCCGAGCCGACGACGATCAGCAGCGGCCACAGATAGGCGATCAGGCTCGCCTCCACCGCCGGGGCGTTGCGCAGGGCGGTGAAGTAGAAGAAGTGGTAGCCGAACAGGCCGGCGATGCCGACCAGCCAGACAAGCGGGGGAATCGGCGGGTGCGCGGCCGGCGGCGCCACGACGCGCATGACGAGCCCGACACCGGTACCGATGGTGAAGGTCAGGGCCGAAAGCAGGAAGGGCGGGACGGCGCCCGACGCGGCCGTCAGCAGCGCCAGCAGCGCCCACATGGCGACGGCCGAAAACCCGATCAGCGTGGCGCGCGCCATTGGCATGTCTCCCTCGTCCCCGCAGGCAGGGCAAGGGTTAGCCGCGCGCGGCGCGGCCTGCAAGAGGCCAGGGCGGTTGAGGACGCGATTGCCGGGGCGAAGCCCGGCGCGGATCGCCCTCAGCGCGGCTCGATGCGGGTGGCGACGATGCGCAGCGGGCCGGCCTGCGTGCTGACGGAGGCGTCGACCGGCGTGTAGAGGCCGGTGCCGTCGAGCGGCGCGAAGGTGACGGCGATGCGGCCGCGATTCTTGAGGTAGTCGATCTGCTTGCGCCCCTTGCGATAGCCCGCAACCGGCACGAAGCTGGCGTTGCAGGTCACGGTCCGGCCGTTGGGGCTGCCGGCCGGCGACAGCTTGAGGTCGGCGCGCAGCTCGCCGTCGAAGAAGCGGATGGTGCGGGTGCAGACCTCCTCCGGCCGCGCCGCCGGCACGATGGCCGACGAGAGCGGGTCGAGCACCGCCTTCAGATGCCCTTCCGACACCGCGACCCACGATTTCGGGTTGCGCTTCTTGTCCGGCTCGTTGACGACGGTCTCGACGGCGTCGCCGGCGAAGCGGATGGCGGTCCTGCCCTTCTTGCGGCCGGAAACGTAGTCGGCGTCGAAGGCGGAAGGCAGCACCGTGCCCTGGCGGATGGTGCCCTCGACGCTGGTGGTGCCCTTGGTGTCGTCGAACAGGCGCCCGACGCCCGAGCTCGACACCGAGCCGCGGATGCGGAACCTGTCGCCCTCGAAGCTGCTGTCGAAGCGCGCCGAGGCGACGGGCAGGCCGAGCAGCGTCACCGAATAGTCGGCGCGGAAGGCGCGGGTTTCGGCCCCGGCGGTGGTGGCCGGGGCGATGAGGGCGAGGGCGGCAAGCGCGAAAGCGGCGGCGAGGTGCTTCATGGCTTCCCATTGCCGTGAAATTCCGGCAAATCTGTGAGGGCTCCGCTCCGGGACGCTTCGGCTGCAAGCTGGCGCTTGACCCGGCAGTCAAATGCCACTATGGAACGGCGACTTTTCCAGAGGCCGCCTGAACACTGCCTGCGCGCCGTTCGCTGATGGTGCGGCAGTCCGGCATGGCCCGGCAACGAAACTGAAGGTGTATCATGTCCCGCGCTTGCGAACTGACCGGCAAGGCCGTCCTGACCGGAAACAACGTCAGCCACGCCAACAACAAGACGAAGCGTCGCTTCCTGCCGAACCTGTGCGACGTGACGCTGCAGTCGGAAGCGCTCGGCCAGAACGTGCGCCTGCGCATCACCGCCCATGCGCTGCGCTCGGTCGAGCATCGCGGTGGCCTCGACGCCTTCCTGGTCAAGGCCGACGCCTCGGAGCTGTCGCAGCGCGCGCGCCTGCTCAAGAAGCAGATCACCAAGAAGCTGGCCGAAGAGCAGGCCGCGTAAGCAGCCGCTTCCGACCGCTTCTCATTGCTTCGGCGGGCCGCACAGCCCGCCGGCTGGTTCCATTACCCAGGATAAAAAAATGACGTCTCTGCCCGCATCGCGGCACGTCCCCGTATGGCCCTTCGTGGCGGCAATGGCCGTGACGGTCGCCGCCTCCAACGTCCTCGTCCAGTATCCGTTCGGCCATTTCGGGCTTCAGGACATCCTGACCTGGGGCGCGTTCACCTATCCGTTCGCCTTCCTCGTCACAGACCTCGCCAACCGCAACCACGGCGCGGCCGCCGCGCGCAAGGTCGTCTATGCCGGCTTCGCGGTCGCGGTCGTCCTGTCGATCTGGCTGGCAACCCCGCGCATCGCCATCGCCTCCGGCGCCGCCTTCCTCGTCGCGCAGTTGATCGACGTCGCCGTCTTCGAGCGGCTGCGCCGCAACGCGTGGTGGCAGGCGCCGCTCATCTCCTCGGTGATCGGCTCGGTGATCGACACGGTGCTGTTCTTCTCGCTGGCCTTCGCCGCGCGGTTCGCGGCCCTCGACACCGGCTTCGGGCTGGAGGACGGCTCGCTCGGCTTTGCCGTCCCGTTCGTGCTCGGCGGCGAGGTCCCGCTGTGGGTGTCGCTGGCGCTCGGCGATTTCTGCGTCAAGATCGCGATGGCACTTGTGGCGCTCGTCCCCTACGGGGCGCTGATCTCGGTGCTGAAGCCGGCGCGCGCCTGATCGTCGGGGCCGGACGGCTCCGAAACCTCTCCCGCCTCGTGTACTGGCCTGTCCGGCGCCGGAGAGGCGATGGATGCCACCCGTCCGCGCAGCCTGCGCAGCACCCCGGCTGCGGCAATCAGGATTCCGGCATCCTCCCGCGCATCGCCCATGTCGCCCATGTCGCGCATGTCGCGCGCGAGGCCATCGAGGTTGCTGGCGATCTGCTCATAGTCCAAGGGAGCCCCCTTTCGAGATCGGGGAGTTGAGAACGCTCCAAGCAGGAAACGCGCCGCAGCCTTTGGGCTTACGCCTTGGACATGCGCTACGGCCTCCCCGACCGAGGGTCGAGGAGTGCGGATGACGGCTGCACTGTGGGAGCCGCTGCTTGGAGGGGTTCTCACGCCCCGGCCCTCCTTCGGAGAGCCGCGCCTATAATACCGGATCGGGCGGGCACCTTCAACGGCAGTAAGGCGCGCGGGCCCGGCTCGTCGACAAGCGAAGGGCGGCGAGGCTTTCGCGTCGCCGCCCTTGCCTTGGCCAATCGTGCCGCGGTCAGCCGCTCAGGCGATATGCCCGCCGCGCCCCGACCGGGCCGGTGGAACGCCGTTCCGCCGCATCAAGAATTCGCTTTTCTCCACTCCGCTTTCCCTTAATGTCGGTGCAGTCATCCCTGGGAGTTGGTTCATGCTCAATCTGCGCACTCTACTGGCAGGACTCGTGTTGGCGGCCGGTTTCTCCGGCCCGGTTGTGGCCCAGGATGTAGACGGCGCTGCCGACCATCCGCTCATCCCACGATATGAGGGGTCGGAAATCCGCGGTTATGCGGTCTCGGCCTTCGATGAATACGAGCTCGTCGCCGGAGCCACGGTCCGCAGCGCAACCGGGTCGACGGCGGCCGTTTCCGAGAACCCGATCCAGATCGAAGGCAAGGTCACGCACCTGTTCTACCGTGCGCCCCCCGATCGCTCGCCGCTCGAAGTCTTCCGCAATTATGAGAGCGTGCTCGCTGCCGCCGGTTTCGACGTGCTGTTTTCATGTTCGCGCGCGGATTGCGGCTATCTCTTCAACAACGTCATGAACCCTGGCGCACGCTACAACGGGCTGATTTACGGCGACCAGCAGCGTTATCTTGCGGCGCGCCTCGCGCGGCCCGAGGGCGATGTCTATGTCTCGCTCTATGTCACCAGCTTCGAGCCCCAGAACCGCACTTTCCTCAAACTTGACGTGGTCGAGTTGCGGGGGATGGAAAAGCGCATGATCGTGGTCGAGGCCGGCGAGATGGAACAGGCGCTGGCGCGGGACGGCAAGATCGCCATCTAAGGGATATTCTTCGATTTTGACAGTGCCACGATCCAGGCTGAGTCTCGCGAGCAAATCGATCAGCTTGGCCAGCTTCTGGCAGGCGCCGGTGCGCTTCAGGTCCTGATCGTCGGCCACACGGACGGTCAAGGGGCCTTCGACTACAACCTTACGCTTTCCCAACGGCGTGCCCAGGCAGTCGTCGATGCGCTGGTGAGGGACTACGGGATTGCGGCCTCGCGCCTGACACCGGCCGGCGCCGGCATGGTTTCTCCGGTGGCGAGCAACCGCACCGAGGAAGGGCGCGCGCAGAACCGCCGTGTCGAAATTGTAGAACGCTACGTCGCGCCATGAAGCCGCGCGAAATAGTGAGGCGGTCGGCGCAAACCGGATGAAACCTCGGACAGCTCGGCGATAGCCGGGGAAAAACCGGAGACTTTCGTACGACGGGGCGCCGATGCGGCCTGCCGCCCGACAATGAAAAAGGGCAGCGAGGCTTTCGCTTCGCCGCCCTTTCGCGTTCCGGACCGTCAGCCGTTCAGGCGAAGGCGCCGTGGCAGTGCTTGAACTTCTTGCCCGAGCCGCAGGGGCAGGCCTCGTTGCGGCCGACCTTGCCCCAGGTCGAGGGGTTGGCGGGATCGCGCTCCTCCGGCGGCACGACGCGGGCCTCGGCGACGGCGAGCGTCGTCCCGTTCTCGCCGAAATCGTTCTCGCCGGTGGTGGCGTCGATATGCTCGCCGCGCACCCCGACCGGCGCCTGCGGCGGCGGGGCGTCGGCCGCCTCGCGCACCAGCTCGACGCGCATCAACTGCGCGGTGACGACCTGGCGCAGATTGCCGAGCATCGCTTGGAACAGCTCGAACGCCTCGCTCTTGTACTCGTTGAGCGGGTCGCGCTGGGCATAGCCGCGGAAACCGACGACCGAGCGCAGATGGTCGAGATTGACCAGATGCTCGCGCCACAAATGATCGAGCGTCTGGAGGACGATGGACTTCTCGACATAGGCCATGATGTCGGGGCCGAAGCGCTCGGCACGGTCCCGGGCCGCGGCCTCGGCCGCCTCCATGATGCGCTCGCGGATCTGCTCCTCGTCGATGCCTTCTTCCTTGGCCCATTCGTCGACCGGAAGGTCGAGGTTGAGATAGGCCTGCACGCCTTCCTTCAGCCCGGCCGTGTCCCACTGCTCGGCATAGGCGGTCTCGGGAATGTGCTTGGTGACGAGGTCCTCGATCACGTCGCGGCGCATCTCGGCGACGGTGTCGCCGAGGCTCTCGCCGTCCATCAGCTCGATGCGCTGCTCGAACACGACCTTGCGCTGGTCGTTCATGACGTCGTCATATTTGAGCAGGTTCTTGCGGATGTCGAAGTTGCGCGCCTCGACCTTCTTCTGCGCCTTTTCCAGCGCCTTGTTGATCCAGGGGTGGATGATGGCCTCGTCTTCCTTGAGGCCCAGCTTCTGGAGCATCGAATCCATGCGCTCGGAGCCGAAGATGCGCATCAGGTCGTCCTGAAGCGACAGGAAGAATTTCGAGCGGCCGGGGTCGCCCTGGCGGCCGGAGCGGCCGCGGAGCTGGTTGTCGATGCGCCGCGATTCGTGGCGCTCGGTCGCCAGAACGTAGAGGCCGCCGGCGGCGAGCGCCTGGGCCTTCAGCTTCTGGATGTCGTCGCGGATCGCCTGTTCCTTCGCCGCGCGCTCGGGCCCTTCCGGCATGTCGCCCAGCTCCTGGCTGATGCGCATGTCGGCGTTGCCGCCGAGCTGGATGTCGGTGCCGCGGCCGGCCATGTTGGTGGCGATGGTGATGGCGCCGGGGCGGCCGGCCTGCGCGACGATGGCGGCCTCCTGCTCATGGTGGCGCGCGTTCAGCACCTGGAAATCGGAAAAGCCCTCGGCGCGCAGCCGCTCGGCCAGATATTCCGACTTCTCGATCGAGGTGGTGCCGACCAGCGTCGGCTGGCCCTTGGCGTGCGCCTCGCGGATTTCCTTGACGATGGCCTTGAACTTCTCCTCGACGGTCCGGTAGACCTCGTCGTCCTCGTCGAGGCGCTGGACGGGCAGGTTGGTCGGGATTTCCGTCACCTCGAGCCCGTAGATGTTGCCGAACTCCTCGGCCTCGGTCAGCGCCGTGCCGGTCATGCCGGCCAGCTTGCCGTACATGCGGAAATAGTTCTGGAAGGTGATGGAGGCCAGCGTCTGGTTCTCCGGGTGGATCTGCACCTTCTCCTTGGCTTCCAGCGCCTGGTGCAGCCCTTCCGAGAAGCGGCGGCCGGGCATCATGCGGCCGGTGAACTCGTCGATGATGACGACCTCGCCGTTGCGCACGATGTAGTCCTTGTCGCGCTGGAACAGGCGGTGGGCCTTCAGCGCGTTGTTGACGTGGTGGACGATGGCGACGTTCTCGATGTCGTAGAGCGACTCGCCCTTGAGCAGGCCCGCATCGCGCAGCCTGTTCTCCATCTTCTCGGTGCCTTCCTCGGTGAAGGTGGCGGTGCGCTGCTTCTCGTCGACCTCGTAGTCGGCCGGCTCGAGGCCAGGGATGAAGGCGTCGATGGTGTTGTAGAGGTCCGAGCGGTCCTCGAGCGGGCCGGAGATGATCAGCGGCGTGCGCGCCTCGTCGATCAGGATCGAGTCGACCTCGTCGACGATGGCATAGTTGTGGCCGCGCTGCACCATCTGCGCGCGGTCGTATTTCATGTTGTCGCGCAGGTAGTCGAAGCCGAGCTCGTTGTTGGTGGCGTAGGTGATGTCGCAGGCGTAGGCGTCCTTGCGCTCCTCGTCGGACAGGCCGTGGACGATGATGCCGGTGGTCAGCCCGAGGAAGCCGTAGATGCGCGCCATCCACTCGGCGTCGCGCCTGGCGAGATAGTCGTTGACGGTGACGACGTGGACGCCCTTGCCCGACAGCGCGTTGAGGTAGACGGGCAGGGTCGCGACCAGCGTCTTGCCCTCGCCGGTGCGCATCTCGGCGATGCCGCCGCCGTGCAGCACCATGCCGCCGATAAGCTGGACGTCGAACGGGCGCATGCCGAGCGCGCGCTTGGACGCCTCGCGCACGGTGGCGAAGGCGGGGATGAGCAGATCGTCGAGCGTCTCGCCCTCGGCGAGCCGGGCGCGGAACTCCGCCGTCTTCGCCTTCAGGGCCTCGTCGGAAAGGGCGGAGTATTCCGCTTCCAGCGCGTTGATCGCTTCGACCCGGGGGCGGAAGCCCTTGACGCGGCGGTCGTTGGAGGAGCCGAAAATCTTGCGGGCGAGAACGCCAAAGCTGACCATGAAAGGCCCTTTCAGAATGGATGCCGGAAGAGAAATCCGGCCTGACCCGGTGCGGCGGAATCGTCCGGGCCGGAAACGGGAGTCGGCGCGCCAAAACGCTTCTGGACGCCAAGCCGAAGGACAGATAAGAGGGGCCACAAGCGATGTCAACGTTGCTTGCCCTGCCGCAGGCATGCTGGGAATCGCCACATTTGCGCCGGTTTGAAGGGTTTCATGCCTGCCGGTCACCCTCCCTTCTGGCCCCTATTGGAGTCCGGTTCATGCACTATTTTCTCCGCTGCCTGTCGGCTGCCCGCATCGGCGCCGTTGCCGCCCTGATGGCGTTTGCCGCGCCCGCCGCCCTGGCGCAGGGCGATGCCGTCGTCGCCACGATCAATGGCGAGCCCGTCACCGAGACCGATCTTTCCATCGCCATGACCGATCTCAACGAGCAGTTCGCCCAGCTGCCGGACGACCAGCGCCGTGCCGCCGCGCTTTCGGCGATCATCGAGATCAGGCTGCTGGCGGCCGAAGCGGAGAAGGTGGGGTTGGCCGATGGCGACGAGTTCGCCCGCCGCATGACGCTCCTGCGCCAGCGCGCGCTGCACAGCGCCTTCATCGACAAGGAGGTCGCGGGCGCGGTGACGGACGAGGCGGTGCGCGCCCGCTACGACAAGCAGGTGGCCGAGACGCCGCCGGTCAACGAGATCCGCGCCCGCCACATCATCGTCGAGACGAAGGAAGAAGCCGAGGCCATCATCAAGGAGCTGGAGGCCGGCGGCGATTTCGAGGCCCTCGCCAAGGAGAAGTCCAAGGACGGCGCGGCCGCGCAGGGCGGCGACCTCGGCTATTTCACCGAGGGGCGCATGGTGCCGGAATTCGAGCAGGCGGCCTTTGCCCTCAATGTCGGCGACTATTCGAAGGAGCCGGTGCAGACCCAGTTCGGCTGGCACGTCATCAAGGTCGAGGACAAGCGCGTCCAGCAGCCGCCGGCATTCGAGCAGGTGGCCGAGCAGTTCCGGGCGCTGCTGCTGCGCGAGGCCTATTTCGCCAAGGTGACGGAGCTGCGCGAGGCCGCCGCGGTCGAGATCGCCGACCCGGCGCTGAAGGCGGCGCTGGAGCCGTCGGCCGAAGAAACCCCCGCCGAAGAATAACCCAACACGAAAGAGCGCCCCTGGCCATGTCGGAAACCGTCTCCCCGCTCGCGCCGAAGAAACAGCCCAGAATGCCGGCGATCGAGGGCGTGCGCATCGCCACCGCGCAGGCCGGCATCAAGTACAAGGGCCGCACCGACCTGCTCGCCATGGTGTTCGACGAGGGCACCACCGTCGCCGGCGTGTTCACGCGCTCGAAATGCCCGTCGGCGCCGGTCGATTTCTGCCGGCAGAACCTTGCCGGCGGCAGGGCGCGGGCGCTGATCGTCAATTCCGGCAACGCCAACGCCTTCACCGGCAAGCGCGGCCGCGAATCGACCGCCCTGACCGCGAAGGCCGCGGCAAAGGCCGCCGGCTGCGGCGAGGGCGAGGTGTTCCTCGCCTCGACCGGCGTGATCGGCGAGCCGCTCGACACGACGAAGTTCGCCCATCTGCTCGACGGCATGGTGGCCGGCGCCGGGGCGGATGGCTGGGCGGAAGCCGGCAGGGCGATCATGACCACCGACACCTACCCGAAATACGCCACGGCCAGGGTGCTGCTCGGCGAGACGGAGGTGACGATCAACGGCATCGCCAAGGGGGCGGGGATGATCGCGCCCGACATGGCGACGATGCTGTCCTTCATCGCCACCGACGCGCCGATCGATGCTCCTGTCCTTCAGGACCTTTTGTCGAAGGGCACGGGCAAGACCTTCAACGCGGTGACGGTGGACAGCGACACGTCGACCAGCGACACGCTGATCCTGTTCGCCACCGGCGCGGCGGCACGGCGCGGCGCCCCGCGCATCACCGAGGCGAAGGACACGCGCCTTTCCGCGTTCCGCCGGGCGCTGAACCGCATCCTGAAGAACCTCGCGCTCCAGGTCGTGCGCGACGGCGAGGGCGCGCGCAAGCAGGTCGAGGTGACGGTGACGGGGGCGAAGTCGGCCCGTTCGGCCAAGCGCGTCGCGCTGTCCATCGCCAACTCGCCGCTGGTCAAGACCGCCGTCGCCGGCGAGGACGCCAATTGGGGCCGCATCGTCATGGCCGTCGGCAAGGCCGGCGAGCCGGCCGACCGCGACCTCCTGGGTATCTGGTTCGGCGACATCCGAGTCGCCCATGAGGGCGAGCGCGACCCGGCCTATTCGGAAGCGGCGACGTCGGCCTACATGAAGCGCGACGAGATCGCCATCCGCGTCGATCTCGGCCTCGGCCGCGGCAAGGCGACGGTCTGGACCTGCGATCTGACCAAGGAATACGTCGCCATCAACGGCGACTACCGGAGCTGAGCGTGGATGGCCGCGTGACGAAGGGAAACCGGCTGCCGCAGAACCTTGCGATCGTCCGCCGCTTCGAGGCCGCGGGCTTTCGCGCCTGGCCGGCGACGTCGGTCCAGTATGACGGGACGTGGGCGGTGCGCCTCTCCGGGGGCCACCCGGCCAAGCGGCTCAACTCGATCAACCCGCTCGACCCGTTCGACGACGCCAACCTGACGGAGCGCATCGCCCGCGCCGCCCGCCGCTTCGCCGCCTATGGCCGGCCGCTGACCTTCCGCATGTCGCCGCTGGCCGCGCCGGCGATCCGGGAGCATCTCGATGCGCAGGGCTGGTCGCATTTTTCCGAGTCGCTGGTGATGCGCGCGACGCTGTCGCCGGCGATGGTGCACGAGGCGATGCACCAGATCCCGCTGAAGGACATGGGGCGCTTCATCAGCGCGGCCATCTCGATTCGCAGCCTCGACCCGGCGCTGCGCCCCGGCCTCTCCGAGATCGTCAGCTCGATCCAGCCGGAGGCGGGCCTGTTCGTGCTGGAGGAGGGGCGCCAGCCGGTGTCGACCGCGATCTGCGTCCATGACGAGGACCTCGCCGGCCTGTTCGAGGTGGCGACCGAGGCCAGCCGGCGCGGCCGCGGCTACGGCCGGCGCGTCCTGCTCTCGGCGCTGAAATGGGCGCAGGCGCGCGGCGCGCGCACCGCCTGGCTTCAGGTCGACGCCGACAATGAAAGCGCCATCGGCCTCTACCGCTCGATCGGGTTCGCGGAGGTCTATCGCTACCATTACCGCCAGCCGCCGCATCAGGACGACAGCGCATGAGCCAGAGCGAACCGAAAAAGCTGCTGCTCGTCGCCGCCTGCGCGCTGGTCGATACGGACGGGCGGGTGCTGATCGCCCAGCGCCCCGAGGGCAAGCAGCTCGCCGGCCTGTGGGAGTTTCCCGGCGGCAAGATCGAGCCGGGCGAGACGGCAGAGGAGACGGTGGTGCGCGAGCTCGCCGAGGAGCTCGGCATCGAGACCAAGGTGACGTGCCTTGCCCCGCTCACCTTCGCCAGCCATTCCTACGAGAGCTTCAACCTTCTGATGCCGCTGTTCGTCTGCCGCCGCTTCTGGGGCTTTCCCCAGCCGCGCGAGCATCAGGCGCTGAAATGGGTGCGCCCCAACAAGCTGCGCGACTATCCGATGCCGGAAGCCGATGCGCCGCTGATCCCGTTCCTGATCGATCTTCTGTAGGGGCGGTCCTTCCCGCGCCCGGCCGGAAACCGCACCCCATAAAAACAGTCGGCGCCGGGATTTCTCCCAGCGCCTCCCTGTTGCATGAAGGCGTTCCGCAATTGCTCCGCCGAAGCGGGCAGAAACGTCGCTTTCATGGAACGGCCATGGCGGGTGGCATCCCGGAGGCTGCATCCGCTTTGGCCATGCCGTCGCGCGCCGAAGCATCGCAGGCGACATACCATCGAAGGGCTTGCCCGGCCTTCATGGCAGCATCGGTTCGCCGTCAACGGCTCGTGGCCAAGGTTGCCCAGGGCCGAAAAACCTTCTCGGGCGATCCCGCCTCGGACATCCGGACGATCTGCCTTGCCTGCGGCCAAGCCGCAGACGAAGCCGTCGCTCCCGGAGCGGGGGCTTCAGGGGGTTCCCTCTGGGCTGTCCCGCCGTCCACGCGAGAACCATGAGGGCCTGAATTGCCTTGAAGTGTATGCCCGTCCGGCGCGGACTGGAAGCGGCGCCGGCCTGTGAAAAGCGGTGATTACGGGAATAACGCAGTAGAAAAACCGCGCGCCCGTCCGGGCCGATGCGCCTTTGCCCGGCTTTTGCAGCGCAATATCATGATGAAAGGCGGCAACCGCGAAGGATCGCCGCCCGTTTATCAGGACAAATGCGTCGGGTCTACTGACCTATTCGTATTTCACCGGCTTTTCCGGCAACAGGCCGTTGGGCGCAAAGCGCAGGACGAGGGTGATGGTCAGGCCGATGACGAAGACCCGCATCTGCAGCGCCCGCGTCGCGAGGTCGGACGGGGCCTGCCAGCCGAACAGCTCGTTGCTCCAATAAGCGCCCTGCTGGAACAGGAACAGCGCCGCCGGCTCCGACATGGTCCAGATGATGTAGACCAGCACGACGCCGAACACTGTGCCGAGATTGTTGCCGGCGCCGCCGAGGATCACCATCACCCAGATCAGGAAGGTGTGGTTCAGCGGCACGAAGGCCGAGGGGTCGAAGATCGAGGTGAAGGTGACGAGCGCCGCGCCGCCGATGCCGATGATGACGTTGCCGAGGACGAACATCTCCAGCCGGCGGCGGTTGACGTCCTTGCCCATCGCGGCGGCGGAGACCTCGTTGTCGCGGATCGCTCGCATCATCCGGCCCCACGGCGAATGCCAGGCGCGCTGGAGGAGGACGAAGATGGCGAGGATGAGGAGCGCGGTGACGGACAGATAGGCCGCGCGCGAGGCGACGAAGCCGATCTCCTGCGGCGTCGGCACCGGCCACGGTATCGGCGAGACGGTCAGCGTGCCGCGCGTCAGCCAGTCGGCGTTCTTGAGGAACGCCTTGACGATCTCCGAGATGCCGAGCGTGGCGATGGCCATGTAGTCGGCGCGCAGGCCGAGCGTGATGCGGCCCATGGCCCAGCCGAGCGCGCCGGCGGCCGCGCCGCCCGCCGCCCAGCCGAGCCAGACGGGAAGGCCGAGCCCGCCGATCCAGCCGGCCCCGCGCTCGATCTGCGCCGTGGCCGGGTCGAAGATCGACTGCGCCCACAGATAGGCGATGGCGAGGACGATCAGCGTCAGCAGCGTGCGCCACTTCTTCGGCAGGCCGAGGCGGTGGGTCTGGCTGGCGGCGTAGACCGCGGCCGCGCCGATGGCGACGGCGGCGAGCGCCCAGCCGAGCTGGCCAGGCATGTCGGAGTCCCAGAACGCGCCGTTGACCGGATAGGTGACGAACAGGCTGACGAAGGCGGCGAGGGCGATGAAGCCCATGATGCCGACATTGAACAGCCCGGCATAGCCCCACTGGATGGTGAGACCGAGCCCGATGATGGCGTAGCACGAGGCCTCGACCAGCATGCGCGTGCCATAGGCCGCGCCCATCCAGGCGAAAACCAGCGCGACGAGGACGGCGAGGCCCGAGAACAGCACGATCTCGCGACGGGGAAGGGCGCTCATTTCACCACCCTCCCCCTGAAGATGCCTGTCGGCCGCCAGATCAGCACGACGATGAGGATGAAGAACGGCACCACGATCTTGTACTCCGTCGGCACGAAGGCGATGCGGTTCGGTATGTCGATGAAATCGGGCAGGAATGGCTGGAGCGGGCGCAACAGCACCGACCAGTTGAATACGGCGAAGGTCTCGGTGAAGCCGACCAGCATGCCGCCGGCGATCGCGCCGTAGGGCTGGCCGATGCCGCCGACGATGGCGGCGGCGAAGATCGGCAGGACGATGTTGAAGGCGAGGTCCGGCTTCAGCGTCACGTCGAGCGCGAGCAGCGTGCCGGCGGCCGCGGCAAGCGCGCCGGCGATCACCCAGGTCGCGCGTACCACGCTGTCGATGGAGATGCCGGAGACGCGGGCAAGGTCGGGATTGTCGGAGACGGCGCGCATCGCCTTGCCCATGCGCGAGCGGGTGAGGAAGAGGTGGAGGGCGATGGCCGCCACCGCCGTGAAGCCGATCAGCAGCGCCTGCGGCTGGGTGAGGATGATGTCGCGGCCGAGCAGCGGCAGGCGGTAGATGGTCTTGGCCCCGCCCGCCTCGAGCTGCCATGTGCCGGTGCCGGCGAAGAGCCGCACCAGCCCCTGCATCATCAGCATGACGCCGATGGAAGACATGACGATGACCACCGGCCTGACCTTGGCCCGGCGCAGCGGCGCGTAGAAGGCGCGGTCGACGCCGATGGCGATGAACGCCGTCGCCGCCATGGCGAGCGGCATCAGCACGAAGGCCGCCGGCAGGCCGAGATTGCTTTCGCCGCCCGAGAACAGCGCGACGCAAATGAGCGCGACGAAGGCGCCGATGGTCATCATGTCGCCATGGGCGAAATGGGCGAAGCGCAGGATGCCGAAGATCAGCGTCACGCCGACCGCACCGAGCGCGTAGACCGAGCCGATGATCAGGCCCGCGAGCAGGCCGCGGTTGATGAAGAACACCAGTTCCTGTGCCGGCAGCGCCGCGAGGAAACCCGCCTCCATGTCACTCTCCCCCGCCGAGAAAACTCCGGGCCACCTCGGGGTCGGCCAGAAGCTCGGCCCCGGTGCCGGTGAAGCGGTTCTGGCCGCCGGCGAGCACGAAGCCGCGATGGGCCAGCGCCAGCGCCTGGCGCGCGTTCTGCTCGACCATCAGGATGCCGACGCCGGCGGCGTTGATCTCGATGATGCGCTCGAAGATCTCGCCCATGTAGCGCGGCGACAGGCCCGCCGTCGGCTCGTCGAGCAGGAGCAGCTTCGGCTCGGTCATCAGCGCCCGGCCCATGGCCACCATCTGGCGCTGGCCGCCGGAAAGCTCGCCCGCCGGCTGGCGGCGCTTGTCCTTCAGCGGCGGGAAGAAGCCGTAGACCTTGTCGATCAGGGGACGGAAATCGTCGCGGCGGATGAACGCGCCCATTTCGAGGTTTTCCTCGACCGACAGCGTCGGGAAGACGTTGAACTCCTGCGGCACGAAGGAGAGCCCGTCGCGCACCAGCGCCTCGGGGGCCTTGTTGGTGATGTCCCCGCCGCCGAACAGGATCGTCCCTTCCGAGACGGTCAGCAGCCCGAACAGCGCCTTCAGCGTCGTCGATTTCCCCGCGCCGTTCGGGCCGACGATGACGCCAATCTCGTTCGCGTCGATCGAGATGTTGACGCCGTTCAATATGTTGGCGCCGCCGTAGCCGCCGTGGATGCCGGTCATTTCGAGGAGGGCCATGTCAGCGTGCCTCCAGCCGGGGGGCGGGCATGCCGCCGCCGAAATAGGCCTCGACCACTTCCGGGTTGGCCCTGATTTCCGACATCGGCCCCTCGACCATGACGGAGCCGGCGGCCATGACGATCACCGGGTCGCACAGCCGCGCGATCAGGTCCATGTCGTGCTCGATGACGAAGAAGGTCAGCCCCTCCTCGCGGTTCAGCCGCTCGACGACGGCGGCGAGGTCGTTGAGCAGCGTGCGGTTGACGCCGGCGGCGATCTCGTCGAGCAGCACGATCCGGGGTTTCGCCATCATCACCCGGCCGAGCTCGAGCAGCTTCTTCTGGCCGCCGGAGAGGTTGCCGGCGAGCTCGTTGCGGACATGGGTGAGGCGCAGCAGCTGCAGCACCTCTTCGGCCCGGCTGCGCGTACCGGCTTCCTCGCCCGCCACCCTGCCGCGCCGGAACCAGGCGTTGAGAAGCGTCTCGCCCGACTGGCCGGCCGGCACCATCATCAGGTTCTCCAGCGCCGTCATGGTGGAGAATTCCTGCGCGATCTGGAAGGTGCGCAAAAGGCCGCGCTCGAACAGCCTGTGGGCGGGCAGGCCGGTCACGTCCTCGCCGTCGAGCAGGATCCTGCCGGAGGTGGGCGCAAACGCGCCGGCGACCATGTTGAACATGGTGGTCTTGCCCGCGCCGTTCGGCCCGATCAGCCCGGTGATCGAGCCCTTCTCCACCTTCAGCGAGCAGCGGTCGACGGCAAGCACGTTGCCGAACCGCTTGGTCACGTCCTGAACGTCGATGATCGTCGCCATGGTTCCCCGAGACCCGGATTGTCCGGCGCTTCCGGCTTTTCGCCTTGTTCTGGAAAACGCCGCTCCCACTGGCTCATTAGCTAGGCCGGATTGGCATTACAAGGAAAACGGTCGTGAACGGGCGGCGGGAGCCTTGAAAGATCAGCGCACCGAGGCGATCAGCGCCTTGGCGTCGTCGCTCGCCCATTCGGCCGGGCCGTTCATGTGGGCGAGCATGCAGCCGTCGCCGTCGATCAGCACCGTCACCGGCAGGCCGAGCGCCAGCCCGCGCCGCTTCAGGTCGTTGAACACGCCCATCGTCGCGTCGCGGTAGAAGGCGAGCGCGTCGACCTGCGTTTCCTGAAGGAACCGCTTCGGCTTCTCGTCGGTGCCGGTGTCGACGTTGATCGCCACCACCTCGAAATCCTCGCCGCCCTCGTCGATCTGGAGCTGGTTCAGCGCCGGCATCTCATGGCGGCACGGCGCGCACCACGTCGCCCACAGGTTGAGCAGCACCGTCTTGCCGGAGAGGTCGGCCATGGTCATCGGCGTGCCGTCGGGCGCGTTGAAGGAAAGCGCCTTCAGCGATTGCGGCGGGCTCGCCGCCAGCATCGCCGCGACCTCGCCGCGCGCGGCCGCGCCGGCCACGGTCGCCATGTCCTGCTTCGCTGCGCAGGCCTTGTCGTCCTCGCCGGACGCTGCGACCTGCGGCGCGTTGTTGCCAGATGGGTCGCCCATCACGTATAGGCCGAACGCGCCGCCGGCGACGACGCCGGCCACGATTGCAGCGGCGATCAGCCATCTGGTCGGCAGGTTCAGTCGTGCATTTGCCATTTTTCAGTCTCCAGGGATGCGATACCACGATGAGCGACAGCAAGGCCAGCAACCAGATGTGGGGCGGACGTTTTGCCTCGGGTCCGGCGGCGATCATGGAAGCGATCAACGCCTCGATCTCGTTCGACCGCAAGCTCTACGCCCAGGACATCAAGGGGTCCGTCGCCCATTCGCGGATGCTTGCCGCAACGGGCATCATTTCGGCCGGGGATCAAGCCGAAATCGAGCGCGGGCTGAACACGATCCTGTCAGAGATCGAGGAGGGCCGGTTCGAGTTCTCGGCCAAGCTTGAAGACATCCACATGAATGTCGAGGCGCGGCTCGCCGCGCTGATCGGCACGGCGGCAGGACGGCTGCACACGGCGCGCTCGCGCAACGACCAGGTCGCCGTCGATTTCCGCCTCTGGGTCAAGGACGAGCTTTTCCGCCTCGACGCCGCGCTCACCGCGCTGATCGAGGCGTTCCTCGACCGGGCGCAGGAGCATGCCGCGACCGTGATGCCGGGCTTCACGCACCTGCAAACCGCGCAGCCGGTCACCTTCGGCCATCACTGCATGGCCTATGTCGAGATGTTTTCCCGTGACCTGTCGCGCGTCCGCGACGCCCTCCGGCGCATGGACGAGTCGCCGCTCGGCGCGGCCGCGCTCGCCGGCACCGGCTTTCCCATCGACCGCCACATGACGGCCGAGGCGCTCGGCTTCCGCGAGCCGACGCGCAATTCGATCGACAGCGTCTCGGACCGCGATTTCGCGCTGGAGTTCCTGTCGCTCGCCGCGATCTGCGCCACCCACCTGTCGCGGCTGGCCGAGGAGATCGTCATCTGGTCGACGCCGCAATTCGGCTTCATACGCCTGTCCGACCAGTTCTCGACCGGCTCCTCGATCATGCCGCAGAAGAAGAACCCGGACGCGGCCGAGCTGGTGCGGGCCAAGACCGGCCGCGTCAACGGCCATCTCATCGGCCTGCTCACGGTGATGAAGGGTCTGCCGCTCGCCTATTCCAAGGACATGCAGGAAGACAAGGAAGCCGTGTTCGACGCGGCCGAGACGCTCGACCTGATGGTGGCGGCGATGACCGGCATGGTGCGCGACATGGGCATCAACGCCGCCGCGATGAAGAAGGCGGCCGGCTCCGGCTACTCGACCGCGACCGACCTTGCCGACTGGCTGGTGCGCGAGGCGGGGCTGCCGTTCCGCGAGGCGCATCACGTCACCGGCCGCGCCGTGGCGCTGGCCGAGAAGAAGGGCGTCGCGCTCGACAGGCTGTCGCTCGCCGAGCTTCAGGAGATCGACGGCCGCATCACCGACGCCGTGTTCGGCGTGCTGTCGGTCAACGCCTCGGTCAAGAGCCGTGCCTCCTTCGGCGGCACCGCGCCCGGCGAGGTGCGCCGGCAGATTCGCTACTGGCGCGCCCGGCTGAAACGGGATGCGCGGCCGGCGAAAAGGAGCTAGAACGAGTGCGACCTCCAATTCGACGGACAGGCATGATGCGCGCGGGACATACGATCAGGACGATTCTGCTCATCGGCGCGGCCGCGGTGGCCTTCACCGCCTGCGGCCGCCGCCCCGGCACGCTCGACACGCCCTACGAGGCGGAGATCGAGGCGCGCAAGCAGGCCGAGGAAGACGGCCGCCCGGCACCGCCCGCGCCGGAGAAACCGGTCGAAGACCGGCCCTTCATCCTCGACAGCCTCATCTAGGACAAACCCAAAGTGAACCATTTCGAGTATCGCGACGGCGTGCTTCACGCCGAGGACGTGCCGGTGCCGACAATCGCGGCCGCGGTCGGCACGCCGTTCTACTGCTACTCGACCGCGACGCTCACGCGCCATTACCGCGTGTTCGCGCAGGCGTTCTCCGGCCTCGACGCGCTGGTCTGCTACGCGATGAAGGCGAACTCCAACCAAGCCGTCATCCGCACGCTGGCGAAGCTGGGCGCGGGCGCGGACGTGGTTTCGGAAGGCGAATTGCGCCGCGCGCTCGCGGCCGGCATCCCGGCGCAGAAGATCCTGTTCTCCGGCGTCGGCAAGACGGCGGACGAGATGGATTTCGCGCTCCAGGCCGGTATCCGCTGCTTCAACGTCGAATCGCTGCCGGAGCTGGAGCTGCTTTCGGCACGCGCCGTGGCGACGGGCCACGTCGCGCCGGTCTCGCTGCGAATCAACCCAGACGTCGACGCCAGGACCCATCGCAAGATCTCCACCGGCAAGGCCGAGAACAAGTTCGGCATCGCCTGGAAGGACGCGCGGGCGGCCTATGCGCGCGCAGCCAGCCTGCCCGGGCTGAAGGTGACGGGCATCGACATGCATATCGGCAGCCAGATCACCGACCTCCAGCCGTTCGACGACGCCATCGCGCTGCTGATCGAGCTGGTCGGCATGCTGCGCGCCGACGGCCACGCGCTCGCCCATGTCGATGTCGGCGGCGGGCTCGGCATCCCCTATCGCACCGACAACGCGCCGCCGCCGCTGCCCGACGCCTATGCGGCGGTGGTGGCCAAGCACATCAAGCCGCTCGGACTGGAGCTGATCTGCGAGCCGGGGCGGCTGATCGCCGGCAATGCCGGCATCCTCGTCACGGAGGTGCTCTATCTCAAGCATGGCGAGGCGAAGAACTTCCTGATCGTCGATGCGGCGATGAACGACCTGATCCGGCCGACGCTCTATGACGCCTTCCATGAGATTCAGCCGGTGGTCGAGCAGCCGGCCGATGCGCCGCGCGTCCCGGTCGATGTCGTCGGCCCGGTCTGCGAGACGGGCGACTATCTCGGCCACGACCGCGACCTGCCGGAGCTGAAGACCGGCGATCTCGTCTCCATCGGCTCGGCCGGCGCCTACGGCGCGACGCAGTCCTCGACCTATAATTCGCGGCTGCTCGTGCCGGAAGTGCTGGTCGACGGCGACCGCTTCCACGTCATCCGCCCGCGGCCGAGCTACGAGGAACTGATCGGCATGGATTCCATGCCCGACTGGCTGTAGCGTCGGCGCAGACCCCTCACCGGCCCTTCGGGCCACCTCTCCCCTCTGGGGAGAGGTGGCGAGCGTAGCGAGCCGGTGAGGGGTCCGGCGCTGTCCGTCCAGACAAGCGAGCAGCCATCACGTTTTCGCGTGTCGCCTCGCCTTCGCCGCGTTTGCTGCTATCCTGCGAGGGAAGGCCGGCGCGAATCCGCGCCGCAACGAGAAGGGACCCGATGGCGCAGACGGCGAAGACTGCACCGGCAGGCGGGCCGCCCGCAACCGGGCTTCTGGCCCGCATCGCCCGCACGCGCGCGATGGTGCACGCGGCGATCCTCGTCGAGCGGCTGTGGCCGCTGCTGCTCCCGCTCGCCATCGTCGCCAGCCTGTTCGTCAGCCTGTCGTGGCTCGGCGCGTTCCGCGCCATTCCCGACTGGGCGCGGCTCTCGCTGCTCGGCGTGATCGCGCTCGCCGCGCTCGCTTCGCTTTATCCGCTGCGCTTCTTCCGGCCGCCGACGGCCGCCGAGATCGACCGCCGCATCGAGCGCGCCAACCGGCTGGAGCACGCGCCGCTCCATACGCAGATCGACCGGCCGACCGCGGATCATCCGTTCGCGCTGGCGCTGTGGCGCGAGCACCAGAAGCGCATGGCGGCGAAGCTCGACCGCCTTTCAGGTGACCTGCCGCATGCCCGCATCCCCGAGCGCGACCCGTGGGGCCTGCGCGCCGCGGCAGCGCTGCTTGCGGTGGTGGCGTTCTCGTTCTCCTACGGCCCGTTCGGCGGCACGCTCTCCGACGCGTTTCGCGCGCATGGCGCGGCGGCCGCCATTCCGGCGCGGATCGACGCCTGGGTGACGCCGCCGGCCTATACCGGCAAGGCGCCGATGTTCCTGACCGCCCAGGAGGGCGGCGAGGGGCCGGGCATCGTGCGGGTGCCGGCCGGCAGCGAGATCGCGGTGCGCGTCGCCGGCGGCACCGGCGAGGAGACGCTGTCCTGGCTGAAGGCCGGCGATCAGGAGGCCGTGCCGGTCGTGGCGCAGGAGGCGGCGGTGCAGGACGCGCCGCGCCGCGCGCAGGGCAAGGACACGCTCATGACGCGCCGCTTCGCCGCCACGCTCGACGCCGACGGGCTGCTTGCCCTGCGCTCCGGCCCGAAGGAACTACGGAGCTGGGCCTTCGCCGTCATTCCCGACGCGCCGCCGTCGATCCGCTTCACGCACGAGCCGGGCAAGGCGGTCAACGGCACGCTGGAGCTTTCCTACGCCATCGAGGACGATTACGGCCCGGTCTCGGCCGAGGCGCGGTTCGGCAAGTCGGGCGAGGCCGCGCCGGGCGCGCGCCCGCTCTACGACGCGCCGGAAATGCCCCTGACGCTGCCGCGCCGCACCGCGACCGACAAAAGCGCGCGCACCACCCGCGACCTGACCGACCATCCGTGGGCGGGCGCGGCGGTGGACGTGACGCTCCATGCCACCGACGCTGCGGGACAGGAGGCGGCGAGCGAGGTGAAGACCATCGTCCTGCCGGAGCGGCCGTTCTACAACCCGCTGGCGCGGGCGCTGATCGAGCAGCGCCGCATCCTCGCGCTCGACGCCAACGAGAAGCCGCGCGTGCTGATGCTGATGGACGCGCTGACGCTGCGGCCCGAGGACGGGTTCGACAATCTGTCGCACTATCTCGGCGTCATGTCGGCGCGCTCGCGCCTCGCGCAGGCCGAGAGCGACGAGGCGCTGCGCGAGAGCGCGGACTATCTGTGGGAGATCGCGCTCGCCATCGAGGGCGGCGCGTTCTCGGACGCGCAGCAGCGGCTGCAACAGGCGCAGGACGCGCTGCAGAAGGCGCTGGAGGAAGGGGCGAGCGACGAGGAGATCGAGCGCCTGATGGCCGAGCTGCGCGAGGCGATGCAGGACTTCCTGCGCGAGTTCGCCGAGCAGATGGCGCGCGACCCGAACATGGCGATGCAGATGCCGCAGAACGGGCAGGAGATGCGCCAGAGCGACCTCGACCGCCTGCTCGACCAGCTCGAGAACCTCGCCCGCTCCGGTGCGCGCGACCAGGCGATGGACATGCTCCAGCAGCTTCGTGACATGATGAACAACCTTCAGGCCGGCCGACCGCAGCAGCCCGGGCAGGGCGAGGGCGAGCAGAGCGAGATGCGCCGGCAGATGGACCAGCTCGGCGAGATGATGCGCCGCCAGCAGGAGCTGATGAACGAGACCTTCCGGCTCGACAACATGCAGCGTGGCCAGAACCGGCAGGAGACGCAGCCCGGACAGCGACCAGGTCAGCAACCGGGACAACAGCCCGGCCAGCAGCAGGGGCAGGGCGGCGGCCAGCCGATGTCGCCGGAAGAGTTCGAGCAGGCGATGCGCGAATTGCAGGAAGGGCAGGGCCGGCTGCGCGAGCAGCTCGAGGGGCTGACCCGCTCGCTCGAGGATATGGGCATCCGCCCCGGCGAGGGCTTCGGCGAGGCCGGCGAGGCCATGGGCCGGGCCGAGGGCGCGCTCGGCGAAGGCGAGGGCGGCCGCGCCACCGGCGAGCAGGGGCAGGCGCTCGAAGCCTTGCGCCGCGGCGCGCAGGACATGATGAACCAGATGCAGCAGGCGATGGGCCGTAACGGCCAGGGCGCCGGCGAGGGCGGGCGCGAGCAGGCGTCCGACCGCGACCCGCTCGGCCGGCCGCTGTCGTCGACCGGGCCGGATTTCGGTAACTCGGTCAAGGTGCCGGACGAGATCGACGTCCAGCGCGCGCGCCGCATCCTCGACGAGATCCGCCGTCGCCTCGGCAACGCGCTGAGCCCAGAGATCGAGCGTGATTATCTGGAGCGGCTGCTCGACATGCGCTGAGGCGCGTTGTTCGCCGCTTTCCTCACGGCGCCCTCCGAAACCGGCCTGTCTTGAGACGTACCGTGTTTTCTGCCGGAGGCGGCTCATCCCGACCGCTTGCGCCGCCCCGCATCCGCCCTTCGGGCACCTTCTCCCCGTGAACGGGGAGAAGGAATGCCGGCCGCAATCCCCGCAGTTTCTCCTGCCACGCTTGTGGTTGGCGAAAGCAAGGACGGCGGCTCCCTTCTCCCCGTTCACGGGGAGAAGGTGGCGGCAGCCGGATGAGGGGCGGCGCGACGACGGAAGGTTTAGCGCGCCATAAGCTCCCGGATCGCGTCGAGAGCCTTTTCGGCGGCGGCGCGGCCGGCGGCGATGGCTTCGGCGGCGCGGTCGAAATCGAGCAGGTTGATAGTGGCGACGTCCGGCGCGATCAGAATATGCGGCGGCTCGCCGGCCAGCCGCGAGCGGTTGATCTTCTCCTGCATGATGTTGAGAGAGTTGACGAGCACGTCGAAATAGCCGGGCGCGCGCGTTTCCGTCCTCATCAGGTGCGGCAGGACCCGGCCGGCCGTCTCGCGCAGCGCGAACGGCACTTGTTCGAGCATCTGCGCGACGCGGGCGGCGAGCGCGGCCGCGTCGCCTTCGGGGTCGACGCGCAGTCTCTCGCGCCGCCGGCCGAGCAGGCCGTCGCCGACATGGACGGCGATGACGAAGTCGGCGCCCATCGCCCGGCATGTCGAGACCGGCACCTGGTTGACCAGCCCGCCATCGACCAGCCAGCGCTCGCCGGCGAGGACGGGGCTGAAGATGCCCGGCATCGAGATCGAGGCGCGGATGGCGAGGTCCGCCGGTCCGTCCTGCAACCAGATCTCGCGCCCGTCGGCGAGGTCGGTGGCCACGGCGGCGAAGGGCACGGGAAACGAGCGGATCTCGCCGTCTATGCCGAGTTGTCCCAGGAGGGCGCGGATGCGCTGGCCTTCGACGATCCCGCCGCCGGCGAGGCCGAGGTCGACCAGCGACACGATGGTGCGCCAGTCCACCACAAGCGCCCATTCCTTCAGCGCGTCGAGGCGGCCGGCGGCATGGGCGGCCCCGACCAGCGCGCCCATCGAGGTGCCGGCGACGGCGACCGGCTCGATGCCCGCCTCGACCAGCGCCTCGATGACCCCGATATGCGACCAGCCGCGCGCGGCCCCGCCGCCAAGCGCCAGCCCGACCCTGTAATGCGCCATCCGCTCCGTCCCGGTTCGCGGGCTCGCCAGAAAGCCCGTCTCACCGATTTTTAAAGACTCCGCGCTATGGCTCAAGGAGGGTTTGCGTCTTGTGGAGTGTGCGTGGTGCGTTTTTCTGCGGCATCGACTGCGGAGCGGCTGCTGCCGGGGGCGGTGGCCTCGTGGCTGCGCCCGCTGCTCCAGCGCGTCGACGCCGTCCTCTTCGCCGCCGACGAGCGCGGCGCATCGGGGCGTGCCTCCTTCGCCGCCTTCGTGATCCGCGTCGTCAGCGCCGCCATCGCCCTCGTCAGCCAGGTGTTCATGGCGCGCTGGATGGGCGGCTTCGACTACGGCGTCTTCGTCCTCGTCTGGACGGTGATGATCATGGTCGGCGACAATTCCTGCTTCGGGTTCCAGACCTCGATCATCCGCTTCATCCCCGAATATCGCCAGCGTGGCGAGGCCGGCGACCTGCGCGGCGTCATCCGCGCGGCGCAGCGTTTCGTCCTCGTGACGTCGCTTCTCGTCGCCGCCGCCGGGCTCGCCGGGGTGTGGCTCGTGTCCGATCTGGTCGAGAGCTACTACGTCCTGCCGTTCTATCTCGGGCTCGCCTGCGTGCCGCTGATCGCGCTGTCGATGCTGTTCGAAGGCATGGCGCGGGCCAATGGCTGGTCGGTGGCGGCGCTGGCGCCGGGCTACATCCTGCGGCCGCTGTTGATCCTCGCCATGATGGCCGGGGCGGTCGTTCTCGACTATCCGCCGACGGCGCAGGTCGCAATCGTCTGTGCCATCGTCGCCTCGCTCCTCACCGTGCTGTGCCAGCTCGTCGTCATCGTGCCGCCCATCGCCGCCGAGGTCAGGGACGTTCCGCCGCGGTTCCACCTGCGCCACTGGACGGCGGTGTCGCTGCCGATCTTCCTCGTCGACGGCTTCTTCTACCTCCACACCAATGCCGACCTGCTGATGGTCGGCTGGTTCATGGATCCGGAGGACGTCGCGGTCTATTTCGCCACGCTCAAGCTGCTGGCGCTCGTCCACTTCGTCTATTTCGCGATCAAGGCGGGCGTGTCGCAGCGCTATGCCCAGTACGCGCACGGCGCGGACCGCGAGCGGCTCGCCGGCTTCGCGCGCGAAACCGTGGCGTGGACGTTCTGGCCCTCCCTCGCCATGGCGGCGCTGATGCTGGCGGTCGGCAAGCCGCTGCTGGGGCTGTTCGGCGAGGGCTTCGACGCCGGCTATCCGCTGCTGTTCCCGCTGCTGGCCGGGGTGGTGGCGCGTTCCTTCGTCGGCCCGGCCGAGAGCCTCCTGACGATGAGCGGGCACCAGAAGCTCTGCGCAGCCGTCTTCGGCGCGACCTTCGCGGTCAACCTTGCGCTGAACCTCGCGCTGATCCCCGTTTGGGGGCTATGGGGCGCGGCATTCTCCACCGCGATCGCGCTGATCGTCGAGACGGTGCTGCTGGCGCTCGCCGTATACCGCCGGCTCGGCATCGTCATGATCGTGCCGTTCGGCGGCGCAAACAGGAAAGAGGTGTTGTCATGAGCGCGGTCCCGCTTCTGGAAGAGCAAGGCGGCATCCCGACGGTCATCGGCGGGCCGGGCGGGGCGGATGCCTCCGGTGCGCGGCGCTCGCTCGCCATCTATCCGGCGTCGGCGGGGTTCGACCTCGTCGAGGAGCTGGAGCATCTGAGCGCGCGCGCCATCGAGCCGAACGTCTTCTTCAACCCGTGCTTCCTCGCGCCGGCCATGCCGCGCCTCGACGACCGCGAGGTGCGGCTCGCCGTCATCCGCGACGGCGACGACAGCCGCAGCCGCCTGCGGCTTCTGGTGCCGTTCACCGTCGAGCGCGCGGCGCCGCCCTTCGGCGCCGCCATTCTGCGCACATGGTCGAACCCGTTCGGGCCGCTCGGCACGCCGCTGGTCGACAGCGACGATCCAGAAGGCGTGATCGAGGATTTCTTCCAGATGCTGGCGCGGCCGCATCTGAAGCTGCCGAAGGTGTTCGCGCTGCCGGAAGTGCGGCTCGACGGCCCGTTCGCCATGCTGCTGGGCCAGTTCGCCGAGGCGCGCGGCCTGCCGCTGGCAATCGCCAACCGGGTGGAGCGCCCGCATCTGCGCGCTGACGGCGAGGGCGAGGACTATCTGCGCGCCGCGCTCGGCGGGCACCATCTGCGCGAGCTTCGCCGGCTGAAGCGCCGGCTCGGCGCCACGGGCCGGCTCGATTATGTCGTCGCGCGCCAGCCCGAGGAGGTGCGGCTCGCCGTCGAGACCTTCCTTGCGCTCGAAGCGTCGGGCTGGAAGGGCCGCGCGCGCACGGCGATGGCGGTGGATCGCTACCGCGCCGCCTTCGTGCGCGAGGCGGCGCAGCGGCTGGCGGCGCGCGACCTGTGCCGGGTACATGAGCTCGTCCTCGACGGCAAGACCATCGCCAGCCTCGTCGTCTTCATCGAATCCGGCGTCGCCTA
This sequence comes from Aquamicrobium sp., assembly GCF_023954335.1. Lineage (NCBI taxonomy): Bacteria > Pseudomonadati > Pseudomonadota > Alphaproteobacteria > Hyphomicrobiales > Phyllobacteriaceae > Aquamicrobium > Aquamicrobium sp. The sequence continues at coordinate 272,831 of NZ_JAMLIE010000003.1, read as the reverse complement.
CACCTGGAAGACCGCCTACAGCGAGGCGCTCGCCGCGTTCTCGCCCGGCGTCCTGCTGATGGCCGAGGTGACGCGGACGCTGCTCGATGACCCGAATGTCGACATCGCCGATTCCTGCGCCGTGCCGGACCATCCGGTGATGAGCCGGATGTGGCGCGAGCGCCGTCCGCTCGGCACGCTCGTCGTCGGGCTGTCGCCCGAGACCGGCCGCCAGGTGCGGCAGGCCGCCTCGCAGATCGACCTCTACCGCCAGACGCGCAACGCCGTGCGCATCCTGCGCGGCCGGGTGAAGCGGGCGTTCGGGCGGGAGTGATCCGGCCTATCCCCGGTCCGCCTCCGCCCGCGCGCGATCGCGAAAAATGCGGCGGATGACCTTGCCGGTGGTGGTCAGCGGCATCTGGTCGACGAACTCGACCTCGCGCGGATATTCGTGGGCCGACAGCCGCTCGCGCACCCACAGGCCGATCTCGTCGGCGAGCGCGTGGCTTGGCTCGACGCCGTCACGCAGCACGATATAGGCCTTGACGATCTCGGTGCGCAGCGGGTCGGGTTTGCCGACGGCGGCGGCGAGCGCGACGGAGGGGTGGCCGGTCAGGCAGTCCTCGACCTCGCCCGGGCCGATGCGGTAGCCGGCCGAGGTGATGACGTCGTCGTCGCGGCCGAAGAAATGGACGTAGCCGTCGCCGTCCTCGATGCCCTGGTCACCGGTCAGCATCCAGTCGCCGACGAATTTTTTCGCCGTGGCTTCCGGGTCCTGCCAGTATTCGAGGAACATCACCGGGTTGGGCCGGCGCACCGCGATCTGGCCCGGCTCGCCGGTCTTCACCCGCCTGCCTTCGGCGTCGATAACCGCGACCTCGTGGCCGGGCACCGGCTTGCCGATGGCGCCGGCGCGGCTGACGCCGAGCGCGGCGCAGGAGGCGAGGACGAGGTTGCACTCGGTCTGGCCGTACGCCTCGTTGATCGTCAGGCCGAATTCTTCCCGTGCCCAGTCATAGGTCTCGCCGCCGAGCGATTCGCCGGCCGCGCACACGCTGCGCAGGCAAAGGTCGAAGCGGCGGATGACGCCGTCGGCGGCCTTCAGCATCCTGAGCGCCGTCGGCGGGATGAAGGCGTTCGTGACCTTCATCTTCTCCATCAGGCCGAGCGCCGTTTCCGGGTTGAAGCGCTCGAAGCGGCCGGCGACCACCGGCACGCCGAAATAGAGCGCCGGCAGGAGCGCGTTGAGCAGGCCCCCCGCCCACGCCCAGTCGGCCGGCGTCCAGAACAGGTCGCCCGGCTGCGGCAGGAACTCGTGCGGCATCTGCACGCCCGGCAGATGGCCCAAAAGCACGCGATGGCCGTGCAGCGCCCCCTTGGGCGGGCCAGTGGTGCCGGAGGTGAAGATCATCATCGCCGGGTCGCCCGGCCCGGTCTCGACGGCGGCGAAATGCGGCGAATGGTCGGCGACGAGCTTTGCGAAATCGAGCGTGCCGGCATCGGCGCCGTCGATGGAGATCACGGTTTCCAGCAGCGGCAGGCGGGAGCGGATCGCGGCGACCTTGGTGTTGCCCGCGTCGTTGGTGACGAGAGCCTTCACGCCGGCGGCGCTCAACCGGTATTCGAGCGCATCAGCGCCGAACAGCAGCGCCAGCGGCACGGCGACGGCGCCGAGCTTGTAGATCGCGATATGGGCGATCGCCGTCTCGAAGCCTTGCGGCAGGAGCAGCGCCACCCGCTCGCCGCGCCTGACGCCCTGCGCCCTCAGCGCGTTGGCGAGCGCGTTGGAGCGGGCGGCGAGCGCGCCGTAGGTCAGGCGTTCGGGCTCCCCCTCGGCACGGTGGGCGAAAAGGGCGACGCGCTCCGGCTCGCTTGCCGCCCAGCGGTCGGCGACGGCGGTGCCGATGTTGAAGCGCTCGGGGATATCCCAGCGGAAGTCGCGGTAGAGGGCCTCGTAGCTGTCGCGTCGTTCGAGCATGGTCCCGCTATCCCCGGATCACCGCTTCTTCTTCGCCCGGCTGGCGAAGGGGTTGTCCGAGGTGCGCAGCGAGATGCGGATCGGCACGCCCGGCATGTCGAAGCTGTCGCGCAGGCTGTTGACCAGATAGCGCACATAGGATTGCGGCATCGCCTCGGGGCGCGAGCAGGACAGGACGAAGCCGGGCGGCCGCGTCTTGACCTGGGTGATGTACTTGATCTTCATCCGCCGGCCGGCGACGGCGGGGGGCGGATGGTGGGCGAGGATGCCCTCCAGCCAGCGGTTGAGCTTGCCGGTCGAGATGCGCCGGTTCCAGACGCGGTGGGTTTCCTCCACCGCCTCCATCAGCCTGTCGAGGCCGCGCCCGGTCTCCGAAGAGACCGGCACGGCGCGGATGCCGCGCGCCTGCGGCAGGAGCCGCGCCGTCTTCTCGCGCAGATCGGCCAGCGCCTCCTGCGGGTTCTCGATCAGGTCCCACTTGTTGAAGGCGATGACCGGGGCGCGGCCCTCGCGCACGATCAGGTCGGCGATCTGGAGATCCTGCTTCTCGAAGGGGATGATGGCGTCGAGTACGACGATCACCACCTCGGCGAAGCGTACGGCGCGCAGGCCGTCGGCGACGGAGAGCTTCTCCAGCTTTTCCTGCACGCGCGACTTGCGGCGCAGGCCGGCGGTGTCGAACAGCTTGATCCTGCGGCCGCGCCAGTCCCAGTCGACCGAGATCGAGTCGCGGGTGATGCCGGCCTCGGGGCCGGTCAGCAGCCGCTCCTCATCGATCAGCGCGTTGATCATCGTCGACTTGCCGGCGTTGGGGCGGCCGACCATGGCGATGCGCAGCGGCTTCGTCGCGTCGTACTCCGGAACCTCTTCCGCATCCGGGTCGTCGATGTCCTCGCCGATCAGAGGCTCGCCGGCAGCGGCTGCGATGGCCGCCGCCTCCTTCTCGTGGGCGAAGGCGCCCTCCTCGCCGAGCGCGGCGACGATGGCCTCGCGCAGGTCGGGCATGCCCTCGCCGTGCTCGGCCGAGATCGGCACCGGCTCGCCGAGGCCGAGCTCCCACGCCTCCAGCATGCCGGCCTGTGCGCCTCGCGCCTCGGCCTTGTTGGCAACCAGCACGACGGGCTTGCCGGTGCGGCGCACGAGGTCGGCGAAGGTGCGGTCGTCGGGCATGATCCCGACCTTGGAATCGATCAGGAACAGGATCAGGTCGGCCTCGCCGATCGCCGTCTCGGTCTGGGCGCGCATGCGGCCCTCGAGCGAGGCGGCCGAGGCGTCCTCGAGGCCTGCGGTGTCGATGACGTCGAAGCGCAGGTCGTAGAGCCTCGCCGCGTGGACGCGCCGGTCGCGCGTCACGCCCGGCGTGTCGTCGACCAGCGCCAGCTTGCGGCCGACGAGCCGGTTGAACAATGTCGACTTGCCGACATTGGGCCGACCTATGATGGCGAGCTTGAGGCCCATGGGGAACGCAGCGCCCCCGTCAGGACGACGCGCCCGAACCGCGGATCAGTTCGGACATCAGCGTGGCGCGCTGGCGCAGGTTCTGCGGCGCGCCCTCGTCGTCGACGATCTGGTCGAACAGCGTGGCGGCGTCGGCCATGCGGCCTTCCTTCCAGGCGGCGAGCGCCAGCGCCTCGCGGGCCGAGTGACGCAGCGGGCTCGTCTCGGTGGTCAGCGTCTCGACGCGGCCCGCGACGTCGGCATAGCTGCCGTGGTCGACGAGCAGCAGCCCGGCGCGCAGCCGCGCCATCTCGCGCAGGGAGGGGGGAATCGCGCTGTCGGCGGCGACGCGGTCGAAGCCGGCGACCGCGCCGGCATGGTCACCGGCCTCGGCCAGCAGGGTGGCCGAGCGCATGCGCGCCAGGACGGGATAGGCGCCGTAGCCGTCGGCCTCGAGCGCGGCCAGTGCCGCCTTCGCTTCCTCGGTCCTGCCGTCGCGGGCAAGCTCGAGCGCCTGGAGATAGGCGTCGCCCGAGGCGTCGGCGCGCGACTGGGTCCAGTAGTCCCAGCCGACCCAGGCCGCGGTGGCGAGCACGACCGCGACAGCGGCGGCGATGATCGCCGTGCCGTAGCGATCCCACAGCGCCTTGGCCTGATCCTGGCGGAGCTCCTGGTCCACCTCGCGAAAGAAACTGTCGTCCGACATCGTTCACCGATTTTCGAGAAAGGGGGCGGAACGCTCCGCCTTCATGTATCTGGCAAGCGTTTTAGCCGAAAATCGGTCGCATGGAAGGGGTTTGCCGAAAACAGGGCGATTTCGCCCCGGCCGGCCGCCCATGACAAAAGCCCCGGCGCGGGGGGCCGGGGCTTTCGCTGGAGGCTGGGGGGGTGGGCTAGCGGGCCGCCGCCATGCCGAGGATCACGCCGGTGGCGAGGCTGATCAGCAGGTAGTCGTTGTCGACCTTCACCCAGCGCTGGTTCTTGGCCGGCGCGCGCAGGCCGTAGCGATTGTAGTCGCGGACATGCTGGCGGCGCTGCCAGTCGGGGACGCGCTTGCCCTTGGCCCAGTGGTGCCGGGTCGGGGCCGGGCGCTGGACGTGATGGCGCGGGGCTACCGGCTTCTGCATCCTGTATCCGTTCGGCGCCTGATAGCCCGGCTTCGCCGGCTGCGAATAATGATGGCTCGAACGCGGCCCGTCATAACGGCTCTGCGCCTGCGCCATCGGCACGGCGAACATGGACAGGGCGACTGCGGCAAGGATCGTGCGCTTGAACATTTTCTGGGTTCCTCGTTGTCGATGAGAGGACGCTACAGGCCGCGACATGAACCCAATATGAATGGCAGGTTACAATTATGTAATGAAAACATATGTTTACGAAGGTTAACGGATACCCGTCGAGCCGCACTGCCCAAAAAGAACGGGAGATATGTGGGCATGGTGCGGAACCGAACCCGCAAGAGTTCGCAAAGGCCAAGCCGCCGTCGGCCGGTCAGGCCGCCCCGTCGGAGGCGTGAGCGAAGCGAACTGCCGTGAGACAGGAAAATGGTACGGGTGGCCGGACTCGAACCGGCATGTCTTTCGACGGCGGATTTTGAGTCCGCTGCGTCTACCATTCCGCCACACCCGCGGACAGATCGCGCCGGACTATACGGCGAGGGGGCCGTCCGTCAAGCCATCGACGGGGCAATGGACGAGGCCATTGCGCGGCCTTTTTTTTGCTTTTAGGAGAGACCCTGACGCAGGAGCCGACACGATGACGCTGACCGCAGCCACAGGCAGGATACAGACGATCAGTGCGGGGCTCGCCGCGCTTGGCATGACCGTGACCGTCGGCACCGCGCTCGGCTTCCAGCACATCGGCGGCTACATCCCCTGCAAGCTGTGCCTCGAGCAGCGCCTGCCCTATTATATCGGCATTCCCGTCGCGGTGCTGGCGCTGCTCGCCGCCGCGTTCAAATTGCCGCCGCTCGTCGTGCGCGGGCTTCTTCTCGTCGTAGCGCTGCTGATGACGTGGAGCATCTGGCTTGGCGCCTTCCATTCCGGCGTCGAATGGGGCTGGTGGCCCGGCCCGACCGATTGCGGCGCGGTCGTCGCCCCGCCCTCGGGAAGCGGCAGCCTGCTCGACCAGCTCGATGCCGTCATCCCGCCGTCCTGCGACCAGGCCGCCGGGCGCTTCCTCGGCCTCTCCTTCGCCGGCTGGAACGTGGTGGCGAGCGTTGCGCTCGCTGCCGTGGCGTGGGTCGCGGCGTTGAGGAGAGCTTAAGGCTCCAGCTCGACATCCCAGTAGAGATAATCGAGCCAGCTTTCGTGCATATGGTTGGGCGGGAACAGCCGCCCGTTGTTGTGCAACTGCTGGACGGTGGGCTGCGCCGGGGTCTGGCGTGGCCACATCCTCGCCTGATGCGGCAGCAGGCCGCCTTTCTTCAGGTTGCACGGGGCGCAGGCGGCAACGACGTTCTCCCATGTCGTCGCCCCGCCGCACCGGCGTGGGATGACGTGGTCGAAGGTCAAATCCTCGTGCGTGCCGCAGTACTGGCACTCGAAGCGGTCGCGCAGGAAGACGTTGAAGCGGGTGAAGACCGGGAAGCGCGACGGCTTCACATAGCTCTTCAGGCACACCACGCTCGGCAGCTTCATCGAGAAGGAGGGTGAGGAAACGGCGTGCTCATATTCGGCGACGATGTTGACCCGGTCGAGGAACACGGCCTTGATCGCGTCCTGCCACGACCACAGGGACAGGGGGTAGTAGCTCAGCGGGCGATAGTCCGCATTCAGCACCAGTGCGGGCATCGCATCCGGCGAGACTGCTATCGTCACCTGCCTACCTCCTTGCCGTGTCGCGTCGACCGGCACGGATACTGTAATCCCGATATTGCAGGATTGTGAAGCGGAGTTTTCGCGCCGCAACAGGGGGAATTCGCCTGATTTCGCGGGTTTTTCTGCTCAATCGGCCATCGGCGCGGCGTCGCGGCCGTGCATGTGGCGATAGTAGGCCCAGAACAGCCGCGCCGCCACGCCGCGCCACGGCGCCCATGATTCGGCAAGCCCGTAGAGCACCCGTTCCGCAGGGCGAGGGCTGATCGAAAGCGCGTGCCCGACCGCGCTTTGCAGGGCGACGTCGCGGGCCGGGAAGATGTCGGGGTGGCCGGCGCAGAACAGGAGATAGACCTCGGCCGTCCACGGGCCGATGCCGCGCAGGGCGGTGAGGCTGGCCATGGCCTTGTCCGCGCCCTCGCCGGCGAGGCGGGAAAGGTCGAGGCCGTCCTCGACCTCGGCCCGCGCGACGGCGAGAAGCGCTGCCTGCTTCGCCCGCGACAGGCCGGCGGCGCGCAGCGCCTCCTCACCGCCGGCGAGCACGCCGGCCGCATCGAGCGGGTCGACGAGCGCGGCGAGCCGGGCCGACATGGCGTCGGCCGAGGCGCGCGAGACCTGCTGGGCGATGACGATGCCGGCAAGGCTGGCGAAGCCCGGCTCGGCAAGGCGCAGCGGCACCGGGCCGGCGATGTCGGCGACCGCGGCGAGGCGCGGGTCGAGCCGCTTCAGCACGTCCAGCCCCTCGGCGATGTCGTCCAGCGTGGCGATCCTGCGCATCGATGCTGCCGCTCTATCTGTCTGCCTGAGCCGCATTCATGCGACGTCGAGCGATTCCACCTGGCTGCGAAATGCTCAAGCCCTTGCGGCCGGCCCGTCGTCACCGTAGCAATCGGGCGATGGTGTCCTCAACCCGCTTCTTGCTCTCCTGATGACGCAGCCGGTCTTCCGCTTCGCGCCGAGCCCGAACGGCGAGCTGCATCTCGGCCACGCCTATTCGGCGCTGCTCAACGCCCGCATGGCCGCGGCCGTCGGCGGGCGGCTCCTGCTGCGCATCGAGGACATCGACGTAACGCGCTGCACGCCGGCCTTCGAGCAGGCGATTTACCGAGACCTCGCTTGGCTCGGCATCGTGTGGGAAGAGCCGGTGCGCCGGCAGTCGGATCATTTCGCAGATTACCGGCGCGCGCTCGACGCGCTCGTCGATGCCGGGCTTGCCTACCCGTCCTTCATGAGCCGGGGCGAGGCGCGCGCCATGATCGCGGAGGCCGAGGCCGACGGGCGCGACTGGCCGCGCGACCCGGACGGCGTGCCGCTGTTCCCGACCGTGGAGCGGCGCCTGCCGGAGCGCGAGCGGCGACGGCGGATCGCGGCCGGCGAGCCCTATGCGTGGCGGCTCGACCTCGGTGCCGCGCTCGCCCATGTCGGCGGCCCGCTCCGCTGGGACGAGGAGGGTGCGGGGCCGGCCGGCGAGACCGCGCGCATCGCCGCCGATCCGGCCGCGTGGGGCGACGTGGTGATCGCGCGCAAGGAGGTTCCGACCAGCTACCACCTTTCGGTGACGCTGGACGATGCCTTGCAGGGCGTCACCCATGTCGTGCGCGGGCGCGACCTCTATTTCGCCACCGCCGTGCAGCGCCTGTTGCAGGAACTGCTCGGCCTTCCGCAGCCGGTCTATGTCCACCACGACCTGATATTGGGCGACGACGGGCGCAAGCTGTCGAAGAGCCGGCACGATACCGGCCTCGCAGCGCTGCGCGCCGCCGGCCTGACGCCCGCGGACATAGCCCGGATGGTCGGGCTCTGAGCCGTTATCAGTTCCCCAGCCGGCGCATCGCCGCCCTCAGCCCGACGAGGATCGTCAGCAGCAGGAAGGCGCCGCCGAGGCCGGTCGCGATCGCCGACTGGACGTCGGCGAGGCGGTAGCCGGCCATGTTGGCCGCGTAGATGCCGCCGAAGAAGCCGATGGTGATGAGCGCCGTGTTGCCGTTCGCGCCGAAGCTTTCCTCGCCCAGCAGCGCGTCGAGCACCGTGGCGACGATAAAGGACAGGATGGCGACCACGGTGACGGCGAGGACGAGCCACCCGGTTCCAAGATTCCACAACATGCGTTTCCCTCCCGTACAAGCGGTGAAGGATGCGCCCCGTCATGACACCCGCATCAACTTGCCTGATTATATGGCTCAATCCTTATCCTTTGCTTGACCGGACGATTGGCATTAGAGCGGTTTTTCGTTCCTGACCTCCGGCCCGGATTGCGCCCTTCGATGTCCTCCCTCACGCGTTTCATTCCCGCCCTCTTCGTCGTCCTGTGGGCGACGGGGTTCATCGGCGCGCGCTATGCCATGCCGTGGTCGGAGCCGTTCAGCTTCCTCGCCGTGCGCTTCGCGATGGCGGCGGCGATCCTCGTCGCGCTCGGCCTCGCCATGCGCGCGCGGCCGCTCCGGCCTCGCCAGGCGGCCGACGCCGCGCTCGTCGGCGCGCTGGTCCACGGCGCCTATCTCGGCGGCGTGTTCTGGGCGATCCGCAACGGCATGCCGGCCGGCCTGTCGGCGCTCATCGTCGGGCTGCAGCCGTTGATGACGGCGGTGATCGCCAGCTTCGCGCTGGGCGAGACGGTGCGGCCGCGCCACTGGGCGGGGCTCGCCATCGGCTTCGCCGGCATCGTCATCGTGCTCTATCCGAAGATCGGCGACGCCGTCGGCGGTGTCACCGGGGCGACGTTCGCGGCCTGCCTCCTCGGCGTCGTCGCCATCAGCGCCGGCACGGTCTGGCAGAAGCGCCGCCTCGCCGGGGCCGATCTCGTTTCCGGCACGCTGTGGCAGTATGTCGGGGCGACGGCGCTGATGGCCGTGGGCTCGCTCGCCTTCGAGACGCGCACCTTCGTCGTCACCGGCGATCTGGTCTTCGCCTTCGCCTGGCTGGTGCTCGTCCTGTCGATCGGCGCGATCTTCCTTTTGATGCACATGATCCGCGAGGGCGAGATGGCCAAGGTGTCGTCGCTGTTCTACCTCGTGCCGGCGGTGACGGCGCTGATCGCCTGGGCGCTGTTCGACGAGACGCTGACGCCGCTCCAGCTCGTCGGCATGGCGGTGACCACGCTGGGCGTCGCCATGGCGACGCGGCGCTGAAGCTCAGGTCCCTTCTATGGGCCTGACATTGGCGCGCGCGTCGAGATAGCGCCGGATCGCTGCGTTCAGCTCGCCGCCGATGATGAAGATCGCCGAGATCATGTAGAGGAAGACGAGCGCGATCATCAGCGAGGCGAGGCCGGCATAGGTCGAGGCATAGGACGAGAAGCGGCCGAGATAGGCGGCGAAGGCCGAGGAGCCAGCGACCCAGAACACCAGCGTGAAGACCAGCCCCGGCACGATGTCGCGGAAGCGCCGCCGCCCGGCCGGAAGCCACATATGCACCGCGATCAGCGCCGCGACGATGACGACGACGGCGATGAGGAAGCGCCACACCGTGATGGTGCCGGTATAGGGCCGTATCCACGGCAGGCGCTGCTCGGCGATGCCGACGGCGATGGGCGCGAAGACCAGCAGCGCCGAGACGACGACGAAGCCCAGCGTCGCCACGACGACGAAGCCGAGGCTCTGGGCGCGCAGCACGAAGATCGAGCGCGTCTCGATCACGCGGTAGGCGCGGTTCAGCCCCACGCGCAGCGCCTCGATGCCGTTGGAGGCGAAATAGGCGGCGATCAGGATGCCGAAGGTCAGCACGTCGCCGCGCTGGACGGTCAGCACGCTGGTCACCTCGCGGGCGATCGGCTCGGCGATCTCGTCGGGCCAGGTGTCGAAGACGAGGTGGACGGCGGTGTCGGCGAAGGCCTGTGCGCCGAGGAAGCTCGCCAGCGAGGTGGCGAAGATCAGGAAGGGAAACAGCGCAAGCAGCGCCGACAGGGCGAGATGGCTGGCGATGGCCCAGCCGTCGTCATTGTTGAAGTGGCCCAGCGCATCGCCGAGAATCCGTTTGGTAACAGCAAGTATGCGCAGCATCCGTTCCGCCGATTGTGTCGTCCCTGCGAATATGGGAATGATGGCCCTTAACACGCCAGACCGGAAAGTGGAAAATTCCGGGTGAGTCGGACGCCCGGCCCTCACTGCCCATTCCCGCCGCTTGCGCGTTCTTCCCGAAAGCTGCCACGAAAGCCGCCCCCAATGTCCACAGTCTTCAACATCGTCGCCATCGTGTTCATGGCCGCCGTGGTGATCGTTCTCATCCGGGGGCTGATCAACATGCTGCGCGGCGGCTCGGGCAACACGTCGAACAAGCTGATGCAGGCGCGCGTCATCCTCCAGTTCTTCGCGCTCATCTTCATCTTGCTGGCGCTGTGGTTCTCACGCGGCTGAAGGAGGGAAAAAGCCATGGTCATCCTCAACAAGATCTACACCCGCACCGGCGACGACGGCACGACCGCGCTCGGCACCGGCGAGCGGCGGCCGAAATACGACCTGCGCGTCGCCTCCTACGGCACGGTGGACGAGGCCAATGCCTGCATCGGCCTGGCGCGGCTCCACACGAAGGACGCGCATCCCGAGCTCGACGTCATGCTCGGGCGCATCCAGAACGACCTGTTCGACCTCGGCGCGGAGCTGGCGACGCCCGACACCGGCGAGGACCTCGGCTACGAGCCGCTGCGCATCCTCGATTCGCAGGTGAAGCGGCTGGAAGGCGACATCGACGCCGTCAACAAGGGCATCCCCACCCTGCGCAGCTTCGTGCTGCCGGGCGGCTCGCCGGCGGCTGCGGCGCTGCATCTGGCCCGCACCGTCTCGCGCCGGGCCGAGCGCATGATCGTCGAATTGTCGCTCAAGGAAGGCGAGAAGGTCGGCGAGGCGGCGATCCGCTACATCAACCGCGTCTCCGACTTCCTGTTCGTCGCCGCGCGGGCGGCAAATGACAGGGGCGCGATCGACGTGCTATGGGTGCCGGGCCAGAATAGATAGCCGAAGAACGGGCGGAAAGGACCGCGACGCATGTTCATTCCGCTGCACGACGCCAACAGCCTCAAGCATATCCGCCTGCAATACGTGACGATGGCGCTGATCGCGGCCAACGTCATCGTCTTCCTGATGACGCGGCTGTCCGGCGAAGGGTTCGAGCAGGCGGCGGTGATCGGCCTCGGCTACATCCCCTCCACCGTGTTCGACATTGCCGAGCGGCCGGACGAATGGGTGCTGGTGCCGGACGACCTGACCTACATCACCTATGCCTTCCTGCACGGCGACATCTGGCATCTGGGCGGCAACATGCTGTTCCTGTGGGTGTTCGGCGACAATATCGAGGACGCGCTCGGCCATTTCCGCTTCCTCGTCTTCTATCTCGCCTGCGCCGTGGCCGGCGCGTTCGCGCATGGCATCATCGCCCCGGCGTCGGAAGCGCCGCTGATCGGCGCGTCGGGGGCGATCGCCGGCGTGGTCGCCGCCTATCTGATGCTGCATCCGCGCGTGAAGATTTGGGTGCTGGCGCTCGGCCGCATCCCGCTGCGCCTGCCGGCCTCGATCGTGCTCGTCCTGTGGATCGCCTTCCAGGTGTTCATGATGTTCGTGGCAGGCGACGACGAGATCTCGTGGGCCGCGCATCTCGGCGGAATCGTCGCCGGCGCGGTGCTGGTGCTGTTCATGCGCCGGCGCGGCGTGCCGCTGTTCGACCGCGAGATCGTGACGCCGCAGGCGGTGAAGACCGAGCCCGAGCAGGCGCCCGAACCGGTCGCCTCTCCCTGGGGCCGGCGCTGATCCGCCGCGCTTTTCAAACGGTTTGAAGCCCGCAAGCATATTGACGCTGCCACGGAGGGCTACTACAGCCACATGCGGCCACGGCCCATGCCGTCTTCGCGAGCGACGGGTGCGGGCGGTCTCGCCTCGGCGAATTCCATATCCGGCAAGCGAACGGCAGGAATGCTGCCAGCCAGCTTCCTCGAATCTCTCGGAAAGGTTTTGAGCGCATGAAAGTTCTTGTTCCGGTCAAGCGGGTTGTGGACTTCAACGTGAAGATCCGCGTGAAGTCGGACGGCTCGGGCGTCGAGCTTGCCAATGTCAAGATGTCGATGAACCCGTTCGACGAGATCGCGATCGAGGAGGCGATCCGCCTCAAGGAGGCCGGCAAGGCGAGCGAGATCGTCGTCGTCTCCATCGGTCCGGCCCAGTCGGCCGAGACGATCCGCACGGCGCTGGCCATGGGCGCGGATCGCGGCATCCTCGTCAAGACCGACGAGACGGTCGAGCCGCTCGGCGTCGCCAAGATCGTCAAGGCCGTGGTCGACGAGGAGAAGCCGGAACTGGTGATCCTCGGCAAGCAGGCCATCGACGACGACGCCAACCAGACCGGCCAGATGCTGGCGGCGCTGCTCGGCTGGGCGCAGGGCACCTTCGCCTCCGAGGTCGAGCTGGCCGACGGCAAGGCCAAGGTGACGCGCGAGGTCGACGGCGGCCTCCAGGTGGTCGAGATCAAGCTGCCGGCGGTCGTCACCGTCGACCTGCGCCTCAACCAGCCGCGCTACGCCTCTCTGCCCAACATCATGAAGGCGAAGAAGAAGCCGCTCGACGAGAAGGCCGTCGCCGACTACGGCGTCGACGTCTCGCCGCGCCTCAAGGTGCTGAAGACCGAGGAGCCGGGCGGCCGCAAAGCGGGCGTCAAGGTCAAGGACGTGGCGGAACTGGTTTCCAGCCTGAAGTCCGCAGGCGTCCTCTAGGGCTCGGAAAAGGGAGATCGATAAAATGGCCATTCTTCTCGTTGCCGAACATGACAACGCCACCCTTTCCGACCAGACCGCCAAGGCGCTGACGGCGGCCGCCAAGATCGGCGGCGACGTCGACGTGCTGGTCGCCGGCAAGGGCGCGAAGGCCGCCGCCGACGCGGCCGCCAAGCTCTCGGGCGTGCGCAAGGTGCTGCTCGCCGAGGCCGACGAGCTCGCCGAGCGGCTGGCCGAGCCGCTTGCTGCGCTCGTCGTCTCGCTCGCCGGCAACTACGACACGGTGATCGCGCCGGCGACGACCATGGGCAAGAACGTCCTGCCGCGCGTCGCCGCCCTGCTCGATGTCGCGCAGGTGTCCGAGATCATCGAGGTGGTTTCCGCCGACACGTTCAAGCGGCCGATCTATGCCGGCAACGCCATCCAGACCGTGCAGTCGACCGACGCCAAGAAGGTCATCACCGTGCGCACCGCCTCGTTCCAGGCGACGGGCGAGGGCGGCTCGGCTTCGGTCGAGACGGTTTCGGCGGCCGCCAATCCGGCCGTGTCCTCCTTCGTCGAGAACAAGCTGTCGGAGAGCGACCGTCCGGAGCTGACCTCGGCGAAGATCATCATCTCGGGCGGCCGGGCGCTCGGCTCGTCGGAGAAGTTCGAGGAAGTGATCCTGCCCGTCGCCGACAAGCTTGGCGCCGCCGTCGGCGCCAGCCGCGCGGCGGTCGACGCCGGCTACGCGCCGAACGACTGGCAGGTCGGCCAGACCGGCAAGGTCGTTGCGCCGGAGCTCTACATCGCCGTCGGCATTTCCGGCGCGATCCAGCACCTCGCCGGCATGAAGGACTCGAAGGTCATCGTCGCCATCAACAAGGACGAGGAGGCCCCGATCTTCCAGGTGGCGGACTACGGCCTCGTCGGCGACCTCTTCACCATCCTGCCGGAGCTCGAAAAGGCGCTCTGACGCCCCACGCCGAGGCCACGCGCCGGCGGCGTGCGTTGCCCCGGGCCGAGACCGGGACTATTGTTGAAGGACGGGGTGGACAGAGGCCACCCCGTCCTTCTATTTTGCGCTGCAACATACTGGCGGCGAAGGCCGGATTATAATGGCCGCAAAGGCCGGATGACGGGGCTGGACCATGAGTGGCAGGATTTCGACGGTTGGCATCATCGGGGCGGGCCAGATGGGCGGCGGCATCGCGCATGTGGCCGCCGTCGCCGGCTACCGGGTCAAGCTCTACGACATTTCTGCGGAGCGGATCGAGGCAGGGCTCGCCACGATCAACGGCAACATGGCGCGCCAGGTTTCCTCCGGCAAGATGGAGGAGGCCGTGCATCGTGCCGCGATCGATCGCATCGAGTCGGCCCCGGCGCTCGACGACCTCGCCGATGTCGACCTCGTCATCGAGGCGGCGACCGAGGACGAGACGGTCAAGCGCAAGATCTTCGCCCAGCTCTGTCCGCTCCTGAATCCCGAGGCGCTGCTGGCCACCAACACCTCCTCGATCTCGATCACGCGGCTCGCGGCGCAGACCGACCGGCCCGAGCGCTTCATCGGCATCCATTTCATGAACCCGGTGCCGGTGATGAAGTTGGTCGAGCTGGTGCGCGGCATCGCTACCGAGGACACGACCTTCGAGACGGCCAAGGGCTTCGTCTCCAGCCTCGACAAGACCATCACCGTCGCCGAGGATTTCCCGGCCTTCATCGTCAACCGCATCCTTTTGCCGATGATCAACGAGGCGATCTACACGCTCTACGAGGGTGTCGGCACGGTCGAGGCGATCGACACGGCGATGAAGCTCGGCGCCAACCACCCGATGGGCCCGCTGCAACTCGCCGACTTCATCGGCCTCGACACCTGCCTGTCGATCATGCAGGTGCTGCATGACGGCCTGTCCGACTCCAAGTACCGGCCGTGCCCGCTTCTGGTGAAGTATGTCGAGGCCGGCTGGCTCGGCCGCAAGACCGGCCGCGGCTTCTACGACTATCGCGGCGAGCACCCGGTGCCGACGCGCTGAGCGCGGCGGGCACTAAAGCCCCAGCATCTCGACGATCCGCGCATGCGCGGCCTCCAGCCGCGCCAGTTCCGTCCGCTCCGCCGACACGTCGATATAGGCCCGCGAGGCTTCCGCTCGGGCGATGACGTCCTCCAGCGCGGCGCGGGCCGCCTCCATGGCCTCGCGCGCCGCCTGCTCCATGCCGGCCACGGCGTCGAGACGCGCGCCGCGCTCCAGCAGCAGGCGCACCGTCGACACGCGTCCCGCCTTGGCCGCGGCGAGGATCGCCGAAGCGCCGACCGGCGTCTGCGACACCGCAACGCCGAGGGCGATCAGCCGCGCCACGCGGTCGTCGCGGCCGCGGGCGGCGGCCTCCAGCATGGCCTCGCCGCCATGGCGGGCGATGTCCGCACCGGCCTCTATAAGCCGGTCGAGCCAAGCCGGATCCTGCTGGACCGCCGCCGCTGCGGCGAAGGCCGAACGGCCCTCGTGATCGACCGCATCGATGCCGACGCCGCGCTCGAAAAGCAGCGCGGCCACTTCGGGCATGCCGTTCCACAGCGCCGCCGCGAAGGCGCGGTCGATGTCGGCGGTGCGGCCGGCAAGGCGGCGGGCGGCGTCGGCATGGTTACCGGCGGCAGCGTAACGGCCCGAGATCGCCGCCAGCACCGGCGTCAGGCCCGAGGCGGCGCGCGCGTCGACGTCCGCGCCCAGCGACAGCAGAATGTCGACGCCGTCGGCGAGGCCGCGCCCGGCCGCGGCGAACAGCGCCGTCTCGCCCTCGTCCTGCCGCGCCTCGATTTGCGCGCCGGCCGCCGCCAGCAGGCGGATCGTCTCCGCCCGGCCGTAGAGCGCCGCCCTGTGCAGCGGCGTCTGGCCGAGATGGTCGACGCGAACGTTCGGGTCGGCGCCGGCTGCCAGCAGCAGGCGCACGCTCTCCTCGCCTCCCGCCGTGCCGGCCGCGCCGTAGAGCGCCGTCTGGCCGGACTGGTCGGCACGGTTGGGGTCCGCGCCGGCCGCCAGGAGATGGCGCACCATCGCCGGGTCGCTGCCGTAGCGGCTGACGTCGATCAGCGGCGAGGAGCCGTAGCGGTCGGCCCCGGAATCGGCCGGCGCGCCGGCATCGAGCAGCAGGCGGGCACATTCGGCGTTGTCCCGGAACGGGTTGAGGAAGGATTGGCGCGCCGCCCATTGCAGGGCGCGCTCGCTGTTGTGGTCGCGGCGCTCGGTCTCGGCACCGGCCTTCAGCAGCAGCCGCGTCATCTCAGGATCGCCGTTGCCGGCCGCGAACATCAGCGGCGTATAGCCGCTGTAGCCCTCATGGGGCGGGTTGGGGTCGGCGCCCTCAGCCAGAAGGGCGCGCACGCCCTCGAGGTTCTTCGTGCGCGCGTGATGCAGCAGCGCATGGAAATCGGCGAGCGCGAAGCGCGTCAGCGCCAGCACGCAGAGCAAAGCCAATGCCGCGATCTTCATGATGCAACCCCGAGCCAACCCGTCGCCAGTGGTCCCGCTCCCGATGGCGAATTTGTGGCCCGGTCCACCCACGCCCTCACCTATGATCACGGATCGGCGATCCGCGCCGATTTATCGTTGTTTTTCAGGGCCGCAGCGGCGGCTGGCCTTTACAAAGCGGGGCCGGGCCTAGAGTATCGGCGGCAGGCCGGGCCCCGCGAGCGGGGCGCCGGAGTTCAAGAGTTCAGTCTTACGGCTAACAGGGAGGTTTCCATGTCACCGAAGTTCCGCAGGCTCCTCGCCGCTTCCGTCACCGCCGCCGCCATGGCCGCGGCGTCCGCCGCCCACGCCCAGGACGTCAAGCTCGGCTTTCTCGGCGGCTTCACCGGCCCGATCGAGTCGCTGGTGCCGCCGATCCACGAGGGCGCGAAGCTCGCCGTCGCGCAGGTCAACGAGCAGGGCGGCATCCTCGACGGCCGCACGCTGACGCTGCTGCAGGGCGATTCCACCTGCATCGACACCACCGCGGCCTCGGCCGCCGCCGACCGCATGGTCAATTCGGAGAATGTGACGGGGCTGGTCGGCCCGCTCTGCTCGGGCGAGACGATCGCCGCCGCCAACACCGCCGCGATTCCCGGCGGCGTGGTGCTGATCTCGCCGGCGGCGACCTCGCCGGCGCTGTCGGGGCTGAACGACAACGACCTCGTCTTCCGCACCACCCCGTCCGACGCCTATTCGGGCCAGGTCCTCGCCAAGCTGCTGAACGAGGCGAACTACGGCAGCATCGCCATCACCTATGTCAACAACGACTACGGCAAGGGCTTCGCCGACGCCACGGCCGCCGCGTTCGAGGCGCTGGGCGGCACGGTGGCGGCCAACGAGGCGCATGAGGACGGCAAGGCCGACTACCGCGCCGAGCTCGGCTCGCTTGCCTCGTCGGGGGCGGACGTCCTCGTGGTGCTCGCCTATGTCGACGGCTCGGGCCAGACCATCGTGCGCCAGGCGCTCGAGGGCGGCGACTTCGACAAGTTCGCCGGCGGCGACGGCATGGTCGGCGACAGCATCGTCGGGGCCGTGGGCGAAGGCAAGCTCGACGGCTTCATCGGCGTCAAGATCGGCTCGTCCGAAACCGCCGGAACCACGCTCTTCACCGAAGCGGCGAAGGCGGCGGGCTTCGACCCGGCCGGCTCGTTCGTCGCCCAGTCCTACGACGCCGCCTTCATGCTGGCGCTGGCGATCCAGAAGAACGGCTCCGACAGCCGCGAGGGCCTGTCGGCCGCGCTGCGCGAGATCGCAAGCGCGCCGGGCGAGGTGATCCTGCCGGGCGAGTGGCAGAAGGCGGTCGGGCTCATCGCCGCCGGCCAGGACATCAACTACGAGGGCGCCGCCGGCAGCCACGAGTTCGACGAGAAGGGCGACGTGCCCGGCGTCATCATCGAGACGGTGATCGAGGGCGCGGGCTTCAAGGACGTCGGCCCGGTCCAGCTTCCGTAAGGACGCCGTGCCGCGAAGGCGGACAGGAAAGGCCCGGAGGGGAAACCTTCCGGGCCTTCTTCATGCTTTGAAATCGCCATCATCGTTAATCGGACGTTTAGAAGAACGTGAAAGATTGACCCATGTGGCGCCGTGGCCACGCCGGTGTGTCGCCGATCGTGATGAGGGTATCGATGTCGCTGCGTGACGAGTGGGAAGAGCCGCACAGGAACCGCGGCGGCATTTTCAGCGATTTCGGCATGGGCGCGCTGCGCGTGGCGCTGCTGTTCGGCTCGGCCGCCGTCGGGCTGGCGCTGGTGCTGACGCCGCTGGCGGAGAACCAGGTCGAGCGCATGGCCTATTCGGCCTATACGAACCGGCTCGACACGATGGCCACCGGAACGGTCGGCCCGAGGGCGAACGGGGCCTACACGGTCCGGCGCAGCGTCCTCCAGCCGTCGCCCTCCTCGGTCTGCATCATCCGCAACAACGGCATGCGCACCGGCGACTGCTAGCATTTTGCAGTCAGGTGGAATCACCTGACGTCGCATAAATGCGGCAAAACGAACGCCCGGAGCCGCAGGAACGGATCGTTAAGCCTGTTCCCCTCGCCGCGGGGAGAACCGAACGCCGTTAACCTTTCCTCATTTCCGTCTCTCTAGTCTTGGCCTATTGGACCGACGCGTGCGATCCCGAGCGGGAAGAGAAGCGATGCTGAAGCGATTTGTCAGGGATGAGCGCGCCGCGACGGCAATCGAGTACAGCCTGATCGCCGCCATCGTGTCGATGGCCATCCTGGCCGGCGCCGGCAGCATCTTCACCGAGCTTCAGGCGATCTACCAGAAGGCCGCGGACGAGATCCAGCAATCCAACACCAACCTTCCGTAAGGGCTCATTTCCCGAGCACCTTCGCCAGCGATACGGTGGCGCTGCCCGGCCGGGCAGCCTTCTGCTGGCCCGCATGCGGCGCCCAGCCCGACAGCCAGATGGTCGAGAAGGTGGCGCGCACGCGCCCGTCCGGATCGGAGAACCGTTCGGCGTAGGTCTCGGCGGCGCGCAGGAACAGCGCCTTGCCCGCGGGCTTGCGGCTGCGGGCGACGAGGCTGGCGGTCGCGCCCATGGCGCGCAGGTCGCGCATCAGCGCGAACATCGAATCGTAGCGCACCGTCACCGTCTCGTGGTCGGCGACGGGCAGGGCGAAGCGCGCCCGCTGGAGGAGCGCGCCGGCGTCGCGGACGTCGGCGAGAGGGGAGACACGCGGGCTCGCGCCGCCGGTCAGCTCCGTCTCGGCCGCCAGCAGCGCCTCGCGCAGCTCGGCCAGCGTGCCGGCCCCGGCGAGGCAGCCGAGGAACAGCCCGTCCGGCTTCAGCGCCCGCCTGATCTGCACCAGCATGCCGGGCAGGTCGTTGACCTCGTGGAGGTGATAGAGCGAGACGGCGAGGTCGAGGCTTTCCGGCTCGAACGGCACGGTCTCGGGCGCGGAGACCATGCCGTCCGCGCCGTCGAGCAGCGCGGCGTCGGCCTCGACGCGCACCGCCTCGCCGACCTTGCCGGTGGCGGCGAGCGCCAGCGCCGCTGCCGGCGTCTGGCAGAACAGCGCGGCGGCCGTTCCGAAGCGGCGCGGCACCGCGGCCAGCCGCTCGCCGAGGTCGTCGGCGGCGCGGGCCATCAGGAAATCGGCCCCGGCGCCGGCCGCGCCAAGGGCGCGCCGCTTGCGCGCCGCCGCCAGATCGAGATCGAAGATCGGCTCCACCGGGTTTTCCGACATGACATTGCTCCGTCTGCCGAAGCGCGCCGCGATCCTTCGGATTCGCTCCTTGCGCTTCAGCTCCCTGTCTCATGCATGTCTTGATCCCGAAACCGGTTCCCACTTTTGGGAGACATGCTCTAGCATGGCCATGAATGGCCTGTGAGACGAGCCTTGTCGTGAACGATCGCGCGGCGGATATCAAGGACTGTATGCGGCGGATCGCGGGTTTGCCGGCCCGCCTGCTGTTTCCGCCCGTCTGCCCCTCGTGCCGGCGGCTGGTGGCCGAGCCGTTCACCCTGTGCGGCGGCTGCTGGCCGAAGCTGCGCTTCATCGAGCGGCCGTGGTGCGAGGTCCTGGGAACGCCGTTCTCGCACGAGATCGGCGAGGGCATCCTCTCGGCCGACGCCATCGCCAACCCGCCGCCCTTCGCCCGCGCCCGCTCCGCGGTCGCCTATAACGGGGTCGCGCGGCAGATGGTGCTGAACCTGAAGTTCGGCGACCGCACCGAGCTCGCACCGACCATGGCGCGCTGGATGATGCGGCCGGGGGCCGAGCTTCTGGCCGAGGCGGACGCCGTCGCGCCGGTGCCGCTGCATCGCGGCCGGTTCCTGCGCCGCCGCTTCAACCAGTCGGCCGAGCTGGCGCGGGCGCTGTGCGCCCTTACCGGCCGGCGATTCCTGCCCGACGCGGTGGCGCGCATCCGCGCCACGCGCCAGCAGGTCGGGCTCGGCGCGCGCCAGCGCGAGGACAATGTGCGCGGCGCGTTCCGCGTGCCGCCGGCGTCGGAGATCGCCGTGCGCGGCCGGCGCATCCTCGTCGTCGACCACGTCTACACCACCGGCACCACGGTCTCAGCGGTCGCGAAGGCGCTGAGGAAGGCGGGCGCGGCCGAGGTCGACGTGCTGACCTTCGCGCGGGTCCTGCCCGGCGAGCCCGGCGCGGGCGAGGCGGGGCAAGGGGTCTTCCTGCCCGACGAAGCCGGGACTATATGAGGACGACAGGCTCGAGCCCCGGACGAGATGATGACCGAAGTGACGATCTATACCCGCGCGCTGTGCGGCTATTGCTCCGCCGCCAAGCGGCTCCTCGATTCCAAGGGCGTCGCCTATGACGAGCGCGACGCGACCTTCTCGCCGGATTTGAGGCAAGAGATGATGGCGCGTGCCAACGGACGCTCGACCTTTCCGCAGATATTCATCGGCGACACCCATGTCGGCGGCTGCGACGACCTCCACGCGCTGGAGCGCGCGGGGAAGCTCGACGCGCTGCTCGCCGGCGGCAACGGGGAGGACGGACGATGACCGCGGTCAGGGTGGCGGCGCTGCAGATGCGCTCGGGCCAGAGCGTCGCGCGCAACGTCGCCGACTTCGAGGCGCTGGTGCGCGAGGCGGCGGGCAGGGGCGCGACCTATGTCCAGTCGCCGGAGATGACCGGGGCGCTGATGCGCGACCGGGCGGCGCTCAGGGCGGTGCTGAAGCCTGAAGGCGAGGACCCGGTGGAGCGCGCCGCCGGCCGGCTCGCCGCCGAGCTCGGCATCGTCGTCCATGTCGGCTCGACCGCGATCGCCCGGCCCGACGGCAAGGTCGCCAACCGCGCCTTCCTGTTCGGCCCCGACGGCGGGCTGCTCGCCACCTACGACAAGATCCATATGTTCGACGTCGATCTCGACAATGGCGAGAGCTGGCGCGAATCGGCGACCTACGAGCCGGGCACTGCCGCGACCGTCGTCGAGCTGCCGTTCGGGCGGCTGGGCATGGCCGTATGCTACGACGTGCGCTTTCCCCAGCTTTTCCGGGCGCAGGCGCTGGCGGGGGCGCAGATTCTGACGGCGCCGGCCGCCTTCACCCGCCAGACCGGGTCGGCGCACTGGCACGTGCTGCAGCGCGCCCGCGCCATCGAGAACGGGGCGTTCGTCGTCTCGGCCGCGCAAGGCGGGCTGCACGAGGACGGCCGCGAGACCTACGGCCATTCGCTGATCGTCGATCCGTGGGGGCGCGTGGTGGCCGAGGCCGACCATGACGAGCCGGGCGTCGTCGTCGCCGACATCGACCTTGCCGAGGTGGCTGAGGCGCGGGGCAAGATACCGAACCTGAAGAACGCGCGCGAATTCGCGGTCGCGCATGCGGGAGCGGCGACGGCCGCGGGAGGCTGAGATGATCCGCTTCTCCCTCTCCTGCGACAAGGACCACGCCTTCGACGGCTGGTTCCGCAACGGCGACGACTTCGATGCCCAGAAGAAGCGGGGCCTGGTTTCCTGCCCGGTCTGCCAATCGGTCAAGGTCGAGAAGGCGCTGATGGCGCCGTCCGTCTCCACCGGCCGCAAGCGCGAGACGATGGCGCTCGCCATGGGCGAGGAGCAGCGCAAGGCGCTGGCGAAGCTGAAGGCGATGGCCGAGGAGGCGCGCAAGAACGCCGACTATGTCGGCGACAAGTTCGCCGAGGAAGCGCGCAGGATCCATTTCGGCGAGGTCGAGCCGCGCGGCATCTATGGCGAAGCGACCACCGAGGAGGCGCGGGGCCTTCTCGACGACGGCGTCGACTTCGTGCCACTGCCGGCCTTTCCCGACGACACGAACTGAGCCGGCAAGCCGGGCCGGCGCGGGATCAGCGCTTCTTCAGCGCGGCGGGAGCGACGTTGCGCCAGGCCGTCGTCAGCCCGCTGCGCAGCGTCGCCTCGTCGGCCGCGTCGAGCGCGATTTCCGTCCAGCCCTGCCGGCCCCAGCCGCCCTTCACCGGGGCGAAGATAGCGGGCTCGGCTTCCGCCAGCATCGACTGCTCGTCGGGCGTCAGCTTGAGCACGCCGCGCCCGGACGCGGGCAGGGTGGCGAATATCCTGTTGCGCACGCGAAAATCTGCCTTGCCGAAATGCGACTTCTCCTCGGCCTCCGGCAGGGAGAGCGCGATGCGCCGGAAATCCTCCGCGTTCAAGGGCGTGGCCTCCTCCTGCCGCGCGCCGGGTGCGCCTATTGCCGCGTCTTCTCGGCCAGCACCATGTAGTTGACGTCGAGGTCGGCCGATTTCTGCCAGCGGTCGGCGAGCGGGCTGTAGCTGACGCCGGTGCGGTCGACGACGCGCATGCCGGCCTCGCCGAGCGCGCGCTCCAGCTCCTCCGGGCGCACCAGCTTGCCGTATTGATGGGTGCCGCGCGGCAGCCAGCGCAGCACGTATTCCGCGCCGAAGATGGCGAGGCCCAGCGCCTTCAGCGTGCGGTTGATGGTGGCGACGAACATCACCCCGTCCGGGCGCACCATCTCGGCGCACTTGCCGATGAACAGGCCGACATCGGCGACATGCTCGACCACTTCCATGTTGAGGACGACGTCGAAGGTCTCGCCCGCCTCGGCCAGCGCCTCGGCCGTGGTGGCGCGGTAGTCGATGGAGACGCCGACCTCGGCCGCGTGGAGCTTCGCCACCTCGATATTGGTTTCGGAGGCGTCGGCGCCGACCACCTCGGCGCCCAGCCGGGCCATCGGCTCGCACAGGAGCCCGCCGCCGCAGCCGATGTCGAGGATGCGCAGCCCCTCGAAGGGCTTGGCCGCATGCGGATCGCGCCCGAAGCGGGCGGCGACCTGGTCGCGGATATAGGCGAGCCGGACGGGGTTGAACTTGTGAAGCGGCCGGAACTTGCCGTTGGGGTTCCACCACTCGGCGGCGATGGCGGAGAAGCGTTCGATCTCTCCGGCGTCGATGGTCGTTCGTCGGACCTCTGGCATGGCGTGTCTCCTCGTGACCTCAAATCAAGTCGGGGAGAGGCGCGGGAATGTCAAGCACGCCCGTCCCATCTCGCTTGCGCGGCGAGGCGGATTCGGCTATCGAACCCGCGCATCCGCGCCCCGGCATGAGGGGCGTTTCAGCTTGATTTCTCCGGGGAAAACCTCTTTCCGGATCGCTTCGCAGGGGCCAGTCGCTTTCATGGCGCGCATCGTGATGAAATTCGGCGGGACTTCGGTCGCCGACATCGCCCGCATCCGCAATGTGGCGCGCCACGTCAAGCGCGAGGTCGATGCCGGCCACGAGGTCGCGGTCGTCGTTTCCGCCATGGCCGGCAAGACCAACGAGCTGGTCGGCTGGGTGCGGGACGCCTCCAAGGCCGAAGGCTCGAACCTCAACATCTACGACGCGCGCGAATATGACGCGGTGGTCGCCTCGGGCGAGCAGGTCACGTCCGGGCTGCTCGCGCTCGTTCTCCAGTCGATGGGCGTCGACGCCCGCTCCTGGCAGGGCTGGCAGATCGCGATCCGCACCGACAACGCCCATGGCGCGGCGCGCATCACCGACATCGACGGCGCCGAGCTCGTCCGCCGCTTCGGGCTCGGACAGGTGGCGGTCGTCGCCGGCTTCCAGGGGGTCGGGCCGGACAACCGCATCGCCACGCTCGGCCGCGGCGGCTCCGACACCTCGGCCGTGGCGCTCGCCGCCGCGGTCAAGGCCGACCGCTGCGACATCTACACCGACGTCGACGGCGTCTACACCACCGACCCGCGCGTCGAGCCCAAGGCGCGGCGGCTTGCCCGCATCTCCTTCGAGGAGATGCTGGAGATGGCCTCGCTCGGCGCCAAGGTGCTTCAGGTGCGCTCGGTCGAGCTCGCCATGGTGCACAAGGTGCGTACCTTCGTGCGCTCCTCCTTCGAGGAACCCGACGCGCCCGGCATGGGCGATTTCGAGAACCCGCCCGGAACCCTCATTTGCGACGAGGACGAGATCGTGGAACAGCAAGTCGTTACCGGCATCGCCTACGCCAAGGACGAGGCGCAGATTTCGCTGCGCCGCGTCGCCGACCGCCCGGGCGTCTCGGCCGGCATCTTCGGCCCTCTGGCCGAGGCCGGCATCAATGTCGACATGATCGTCCAGAACATTTCCGAGGACGGCAGCTTCACCGACATGACCTTCACCGTGCCGGCCGGTGACGTCGCCAAGGCGCTGTCGGTGCTGGAGAAGGTCAGGGAGACGATCGGCTTCGACGTGATCCAGCACGAGGAAGGGCTTTCCAAGGTCTCGGTCATCGGCATCGGCATGCGCAGCCACGCCGGCGTCGCCGCCACCGCCTTCCGGGCGCTGGCCGACAAGGGCATCAACATCCGCGCGATTACCACCTCGGAAATCAAGATTTCCATTCTGATCGACGGCGCCTATACAGAACTTGCGGTTCGCACTTTGCATTCCGTCTACGGCCTCGATAAGCAGTAGAAGAGAAGTCTGCGGCAGGCGCCGGAGGCGACATTCCCGATGGATGGCGGCGCGCGGACCCTAGGTCCGGCGGCGCTGCCGCCGTTTGAAAGGAGCGCGATGCGAGAGACGGCCGCAGGCCCGCGCCTATTGCTGAGAAGGCTTCGCGAGCTGATGGCGGAGCCGCTCGAGCCGCAGGACCGGCTCGACCGCATCGTCCATCATATCGCCCAGAACATGGTGGCCGAGGTGTGCTCGCTCTACGTGCTGCGCGCCGATTCCGTGCTCGAGCTCTACGCCACCGAAGGCCTGAACCCGTCCTCGGTCCACCATGCGCAGCTTCGGCTCGGACAGGGCCTCGTCGGCACCATCGCCGCGAGCGCGCGCCCGCTGAACCTTTCCGAGGCGCAGAAGCATCCTGCCTTCGCCTACCTGCCGGAGACGGGCGAGGAGATCTACAACTCCTTCCTCGGCGTGCCGGTGCTGCGCGCCGGCAGGACGCTCGGCGTCCTCGTGGTGCAGAACCGCACCATGCGCCAGTATCGCGAGGACGAGATCGAGGCGCTGGAGACCACGGCGATGGTCATCGCCGAGATGATCGCCACCGGCGACCTCGCCCGGCTGACGCGGCCCGGCATCGAGCTAGACCTGTCGCGGCCGGTGACGATCTCGGCCGCACCGTTCAACGAGGGCATCGGCCTCGGCCATGTCGTGCTGCACGAGCCGCGCATCGTCGTCACCAACCTGTTCAACGAGGATTCGGAGGAGGAGGTCGAGCGGCTCGAAGGGGCACTCGGCTCGCTGCGGCTGTCGCTCGACGACATGCTGTCGCGCCGCGACGTCGCCTTCGAGGGCGAGCATCGCGCCGTGCTCGAAGCCTACCGCATGTTCGCTGACGACACCGGCTGGGTACGGCGCCTCCACGAGGCGATCCGCAACGGCCTGACGGCGGAGGCCGCGGTCGAGAAGGTGCAGTCCGACATGCGCGCGCGCATGCTGCACATGACCGACCCGTACTTGCGCGAGCGGATGAGCGATTTCGACGATCTCGCCAACCGGCTCCTGCGCATGCTGCTCGGCCACGGGCCGGAGACGCTGGCCGCCTCGCTGCCGCGCGACGCCATCATCGTCGCCCGCTCGATGGGCGCGGCCGAGCTTCTCGACTATCCGCGCGAGAAGCTGCGCGGGCTGGTGCTGGAGGACGGGGCGATCACCAGCCATGTGGTGATCGTGGCGCGCGCCATGGGCATTCCCGTCGCCGGCCAGGCCAAGGGCGCGGTGTCGATGGCCGAGAACGGCGACGCCGCCATCGTCGACGGGGTCGAGGGCGCGGTGCATCTGCGCCCCACGGCGGATGTCGAGGCCGCCTTTGCCGAGAAGGTGCGGTTCCGCGCCCGCCGGCAGGAGCTCTATCGCGAGCTGCGCAAGAAGCCGTCGGTGACGAGGGACGGCGTCCCGGTCGAGCTGATGATGAATGCGGGGCTCGCGGTCGACCTGCCGCAGCTCGCCGAATCGGGCGCGGCGGGCATCGGCCTGTTCCGCACCGAGCTTCAGTTCATGGTCGCCTCGACCTTCCCGCGCGCCGAGGCGCAGGAGCGGCTTTATCGCGACGTGATCGACGCGGCGCGCGGCAAGCCCGTCACCTTCCGCACCATCGACATCGGCGGCGACAAGGTGCTGCCCTACTTCAAGGCGACGGAGAACGAGGAGAACCCGGCGCTGGGCTGGCGTGCGGTCAGGCTCACCCTCGACCGGCCGGGCCTCCTGCGCACCCAGATGCGGGCGCTGCTCAAGGCGGCCGGCGGACGCGAATTGCGCGTCATGCTGCCGATGGTGACGGAGATCGCCGAGATCAGGCAGGCGCGCGAGATCATCGACCGCGAGGTGCGGCACCTGTCGCGCTTCGCCCACCATCTGCCGAACACGCTGAAGCTCGGCGCGATGATCGAGGTGCCGTCGCTGATGTGGCAGCTCGAGGAGCTGATGAACACGGTCGACTTCGTCTCGGTCGGCTCGAACGACCTCTTCCAGTTCGTCACCGCCACAGACCGCGGCAACAGTCGCGTCGGCGACCGCTTCGACCCGATCTCGGTGCCGTTTCTCAGGCTCCTGCGCCAGATCACCGAGGCCGGCCGCGAGGCCGGAACCCCGGTGACGCTGTGCGGCGAGCTG
The DNA here is from genome assembly GCF_023954335.1 of Aquamicrobium sp. Taxonomy (NCBI): domain Bacteria; kingdom Pseudomonadati; phylum Pseudomonadota; class Alphaproteobacteria; order Hyphomicrobiales; family Phyllobacteriaceae; genus Aquamicrobium; species Aquamicrobium sp. Next base: position 245,923 of record NZ_JAMLIE010000003.1, on the reverse strand, counting down.
GCCGGCCGGCCGATCTCGGCAATGGCGCTTCTCGGCGTCGGCTACCGCTCGATCTCGATGTCGCCGGCGGCGATCGGCCCGGTCAAGGCGATGCTGACCGAGCTGCCGCTCGGCACGCTGACCGAGCTGATGGACGACACGCTCAACGCGCAGACCTGCGAGAAGGACGTGCGCGGCATGCTCGCCGCCTTCGCCGCCGAGAACGACATTCCTCTTTGACAGGCTTGTAGACCCAGCATGATCGAACTGCCGCGCGACCGGATGGACCAGGTCCTGAAACGCTTCGAGCTCGTCGAGGCGCAGATGGCGGCCGGCCCGTCGCCGGAAGCCTATGTCAAGCTTGCCTCGGAATATTCCGAGTTGCAGGAGATGGCCGGCAGGATCCGCGAGCTGCGCGCCGCCGAGGGCGAGCTTGCCGACCTCGAAGCCATGCTCGCCGACAAGGCGACCGACGCCGAGATGCGCGAACTGGCCGAGGCCGAGCTTCCCGGCGTCGAGGAGCGGATCGAGGGCCTGCAGAAGGACATCCAGATCCTGCTCCTGCCGAAGGACGCGGCCGACGAGAAGAACGCGATCCTCGAAATCCGCGCCGGCACCGGCGGCGACGAGGCGGCGCTGTTCGCCGGCGACCTTTATCGCATGTACGAGCGCTATGCGGCGCGGATGGGCTGGCGCTTCGAGCTGATCTCGGCGAGCGAGGGCGAGGTCGGCGGCTTCAAGGAGGCGATCGCCTCGGTCTCGGGCAAGGGCGTGTTCGCGCATCTGAAGTTCGAATCCGGCGTCCACCGCGTCCAGCGCGTGCCGGAAACCGAGGGCAGCGGGCGCATCCACACCTCGGCCGCCACCGTCGCGGTGCTGCCGGAGGCGGAGGAGGTCGACGTCGAGATCCGCAACGAGGACATCCGCATCGACACGATGCGCGCGTCCGGCGCCGGCGGCCAGCACGTCAACACCACGGATTCGGCGGTGCGCATCACCCATCTGCCGACCGGCATCATGGTCGTGTCGGCCGAGAAGTCGCAGCACCAGAACCGGGCGCGGGCCATGCAGATCCTGCGGGCGCGGCTCTACGACATGGAGCGCGACAGGGCGGCCGGCGACCGCGCCGAATCGCGCCGGCTCCAGGTCGGCTCGGGCGATCGCTCGGAGCGCATCCGCACCTACAACTTCCCGCAGGGGCGGGTGACGGACCACCGCATCAACCTGACCCTCTACAAGCTCGACCAGGTGATGGAGGGCGATCTCGGCGACATCGTCGACGCGCTGATCTCCGACCACCAGTCGAAGCTGCTGGCCGAAGCCGGGCAGGATGGCTGAAGGCGCGCTGCCGGCGACGCTCGGGCCGCTCCTGCGGCATGTTCGCCGGGCATTGGAAGAAGCGGGCGTCACCGACGCGGCGCTCGACGCGCGGCTGATAGTCGAGCACGCGGCGGGCGCCTCGCGCACCGATCTCGTCACCGATCCCGGTCGGCCGATCGGCCATGCCCAAGGCGAAGCGGCGCGCGCGATGCTGGCGCGGCGGCTTGCCGGCGAGCCGGTCCACCGCATCCTCGGCAGCCGCGAGTTCTACGGATTGCGGCTTGCCCTCTCCGCCGGCACGCTGGAGCCGCGGCCGGACACCGAGGCGCTGGTCGAGGCGGCGCTGCCCTTCGCCCGGCGGGCGGCCGACCGGCACGGCGCATGCCGCATCCTCGATCTCGGCACCGGCACGGGCGCGGTGGCGCTGGCGCTGCTGGCGCAGGAACCGCGCGCGCAGGCGGTAGCGAGCGACATTTCTCCCGATGCCCTTGCGACGGCGGCGGCGAATGCCGATATGACGGGTGTTGCGCCGCGTTTCACGGCCGTGCGCTCGGACTGGTTCGGGGGAATCGAGGGTCGATTCCACCTTATCGTCTCAAATCCGCCCTATATTGCGAGCAGTGAAATAGCGCTGCTGGCAAAAGAGGTGCGCGAGCACGACCCGCGAGCGGCGCTGGACGGCGGCGCTGACGGCCTCGATGCCTACCGCGCGATCGCCGCCGGCGCGCCGGCGCATCTCGAGACGGATGGCGTCGTCGCCGTCGAGATCGGCATCGGCCAGGAAGCGGATGTGGAGGCGCTTTTCGCGACGCAGGGGTTCGGCCTCGCAAGCACGGCGCGCGATCTCGGAGACGTGTTGCGGGCCCTGGTTTTCGCCCGCTGAAGGCGGGACTTGCGCGCCATGGCGCAGCGCAAAAAATCGCTTGGCAAGCAAGACTATTGCGGATAGTTTCCGGCCACCGGATGAAACGAAGCAGGCAGTGTTGTTGTCGATTCGGTTCCTTAAGGGAATGGCTGCCTCCTAGCGTGAAAAGCGCCTGTGCTTCGTGCGGGGACCATCCGGATACGACATGAACCGGGACAGGATTTGACGTGGCCAGGGCGCATTGTTTGCAGCCGCTGGCCAACCGAAGAACGCAAAGCGCGCGGTCCCCGGCCGCCTCTGCGACGGAGTGCATTTCCAACATGAGAAACGACGAATGAGGCCACAGCAGAACAGGCGCATGCGCGGACGCGGCGGCGGCAATAACAACCAGAACCAGAACCGCAAGGGCCCCAATCCGCTCACCCGCAACTATGAGAGCAACGGCCCGGACGTGAAGATCCGCGGCTCCGCGCAGCAGATCGCCGAGAAATACGCGACGCTGGCGCGAGATGCGCAGAGCGCCGGCGACCGGGTGATGGCGGAGAACTATCTCCAGCATGCGGAGCACTACAACCGCATCATCATGACCGCTCTGGCCCAGATGCCGCAGCAGCAGCAGATGCGCGACAATCGCGACGAGGATGACGGCGACGAGGACGGCGACGAGGGTTTCGCGCCGATGCAGCAGGCGGTCGAGCCGCAGCAGCCTTCCCGCCAGCAGCCGCGCCATGAAGGCCGTGGCGAGGCGCGGGGCGAGGGTCGCCATGAGCCACGCGGCGAGCGGCGCAACGAGGCGCACAATGACGGCACCGGCCCGCAGCCGGTGATCGATGGCGTCCCGGCCGAGGTCGTGCTGGCGCAGGAAGAGGAAGCCCCGGCCAGGCCGAGGGCGAGGCGGCAGGAGCCGCGCGCCGCCGTCGAGGCCGCCACGGCCGAAACTGCGGAAGCGGCACCTGCCGGCGACGAGGCGGCCGAGGGCGAAGCGCCGCGCCGCGCGCGCCGGCCGCGCCGTCCCCGCGTCAAGGCGGAAGACGCCGCCGGCGGCGAGGATGCGCCGGCTGCCGCGGGCGAGGAAATCGTCACCGAGGCCGCGCAGTAGCGCATGGCCGGCGCGCCTTCGGGCGGCCCGATCCCAGTTCGAAAGAGACGGCGGGCTTCTTGCCCGCCGTTTTTTGTTTGTGTCCGCCCGTCGGGCCTTGAGCCGTGGGAAAAGATACCCATATCCCCTTCGAGTGGGCCTGCCGCAAGCGGTCGGGTCGCGGGGATGTTTGATCCGCGTCATTGTCCGAGGGGGTCCGTCACCTGAAAATCGATCCGGCGCCGCGAACGGGCCGGTCGGGAACGGAGACGATTTATGAACATCGAGAAATATTCCGAGCGCGTCAGGGGCTTCATCCAGTCGGCCCAGACCGCGGCGCTTTCCGCCAATCACCAGCAGTTCACGCCCGAGCATCTCCTGAAGGTGCTGCTCGACGACGACGAGGGCTTCGCCTCCTCGCTGATCGAGCGCGCGGGCGGGCGCCCGCGCGACGCGCGCCTCGGCGTCGAGGCGGCATTGAAGGCGCTGCCGAAGGTCGAGGGCGGCAACGGCCAGCTCTATCTCGCCCAGCCGCTGGCCAAGGTGTTCTCCACCGCCGAGGAACTGGCGAAGAAGGCGGGCGATTCCTTCGTCACGGTCGAGCGGCTGCTGACTGCGCTTGCCATGGAAAAATCGGCCAAGACTGCCGACATCCTCGCCAATGCCGGCGTGACGCCGACGGCGCTGAACCGCGTCATCGAGGAGGTGCGCAAGGGCCGCACCGCCGATTCGGCCTCGGCCGAGCAGGGCTACGACGCGCTGAAGAAATATGCGCGCGACCTGACTGCCGACGCGCGCTCGGGGAGGCTCGACCCGGTGATCGGCCGCGACGACGAAATCAGGCGCACCATCCAGGTGCTGTCGCGCCGCACCAAGAACAACCCGGTGCTGATCGGCGAGCCGGGCGTCGGCAAGACGGCCATCGCCGAGGGGCTGGCGCTGCGCATCGTCAATGGCGACGTGCCCGAATCGCTCAAGGACAAGCAGCTGATGGCGCTCGACATGGGCGCGCTGATCGCCGGCGCGAAATATCGCGGCGAGTTCGAGGAGCGGCTGAAGGCCGTGCTCAACGAGGTGACGGCGGCCGACGGCAACATCATCCTGTTCATCGACGAGATGCACACGCTGGTCGGGGCCGGCAAGGCCGACGGGGCGATGGACGCCTCGAACCTCTTGAAGCCCGCGCTCGCCCGCGGCGAGCTGCACTGCGTCGGCGCGACCACGCTCGACGAATACCGCAAGCATGTCGAGAAGGATGCGGCGCTGGCGCGGCGCTTCCAGCCGGTCTTCGTCGACGAGCCGACGGTCGAGGACACGATCTCGATCCTGCGCGGGCTGAAGGAGAAGTACGAGCAGCACCACAAGGTGCGCATCTCCGACTCGGCGCTGGTCTCGGCGGCGACGCTCTCGAACCGCTACATCACCGACCGCTTCCTGCCCGACAAGGCGATCGACCTCGTCGACGAGGCCGCCTCGCGCCTCAGGATGCAGGTCGATTCCAAGCCCGAGGAGCTGGACGAGATCGACCGCCGCATCATGCAGCTCAAGATCGAGCGCGAGGCGCTGAAGCTCGAGAAGGACGACGCCTCGAAGGACCGGCTGGTGCGGCTCGAGAAGGAGCTGACCGACCTCGAGGAGGAATCGGCCGAGCTGACCGCGAAGTGGCAGGCGGAGAAGCAGAAGCTCGGCCTCGCGGCGGATCTCAAGAAGGAGCTCGACGAGGCGCGCAACGAGCTGGCCATCGCCCAGCGCAAGGGCGAGTTCCAGAAGGCGGGCGAGCTGGCCTATGGCCGCATCCCCGAGCTGGAAAAGAGGCTGACGGAAGCCGAGGCGGCGGATGGCAAGGGCTCGATGGTCGAGGAGACCGTGACGCCCTCCCACGTCGCGCACATCGTGTCACGCTGGACCGGCATCCCGGTCGACAAGATGCTGGAAGGCGAGCGCGAGAAGCTGCTGCGCATGGAGGACGAGCTTGCCAGGCGCGTCGTCGGCCAGGGCGAGGCGGTGCAGGCGGTGTCGAAGGCGGTGCGGCGCGCCCGCGCCGGCTTGCAGGACCCGAACCGGCCGATCGGCTCGTTCATGTTCCTCGGCCCCACCGGCGTCGGCAAGACCGAGCTGACCAAGGCGCTGGCGAACTTCCTGTTCGACGACGAGACGGCGATGGTGCGCATCGACATGTCGGAGTTCATGGAGAAGCACTCGGTCGCGCGGCTGATCGGCGCGCCTCCCGGCTATGTCGGCTACGAGGAGGGCGGCGCGCTGACCGAGGCGGTCCGGCGCAGGCCCTATCAGGTCGTGCTGTTCGACGAGATCGAGAAGGCGCATCCGGACGTGTTCAACGTGCTGCTCCAGGTGCTGGACGACGGCCGGCTGACCGACGGGCAGGGCCGCACGGTCGATTTCCGCAACACGCTGATCATCATGACGTCCAACCTCGGCGCGGAGCTTCTCGTGTCGCTGCGCGACGATCAGGATGTCTCGGACGTGCGCGACGAGGTGCTCGCCATCGTCAAGGGCAGCGTCAAGCCGGAGTTCTACAACCGGATCGACGAGATCGTCCTGTTCCACCGGCTGCGCCGGGAGGACATGGGCCGGATCGTGACGATCCAGCTGAAGCGGCTGGAGGCCCTGCTCGATGATCGCAAGATCGTGCTCGACCTCGACGACGAGGCGGTCGAATGGCTGGCCCAGAAGGGCTACGACCCGGCCTATGGCGCGCGTCCGCTGAAGCGCGTGATCCAGAAGGAGCTTCAGGACCCGCTGGCCGAGCGCATCCTGCTCGGCGACATCCATGACGGGTCGCTGGTGAAGATCACCGCCGGCTCCGACCGTCTCAACTTCCGCGCCAGAGGCGGCGTGGCCGAGACGGAAGAAGCGGCCTGAAGCGGGCCCCCTAATTGAAAGAACGACGCCCCGCCGAAAAGGCGGGGCGTTTTTCGTCGGAAATCCTGCCGCGGGAGAGGGTGGACATGGCGCAGAACATCTATGATGATCCCGGTTTCTTCGCCGGCTACAGCCGGCTGCCCCGGCAGGTGCGCGGGCTGGACGGCGCGCCGGAATGGCCGGCGCTCCGGGCGATGCTGCCGCCGCTCGCGGGCAGGCGCGTCGCCGATCTCGGCTGCGGCTTCGGCTGGTCCGCGCGCTGGATGCGCGCAGAGGGCGCGGCCTCGGTCCTCGGCCTCGATCTGTCGCAGAACATGATCGCCCGCGCCCGCGCCGACACGGACGACCCGGCGATAGAGTACCGCATCGCCGACCTCGATACGGCTGAACTGCCGGCGGCCGCGTTCGACCTTGTCTTCAGCATGCTGGCCTTTCACTACGTGCGGGATTTCGCCCGGCTCGCGCGCACGATCCATGCCGCACTCGCTCCCGGCGGGGATCTCATCTTCACCATCGAGCACCCGATCTTCATGGCGGCGGCGCATCCGCGCTGGACCCGCGACGAGGACGGGCGCAGGACCTGGCCGGTCAACGGCTATTTCAGCGAGGGCGAGCGGCGCACCGACTGGTTAGCGGACGGCGTCCTCAAATATCACCGCACGCTCGGGACGACGCTGAACACGCTGATCGGCGCGGGGTTCATGCTGCGGCGGGTGGAGGAGTTCGTGCCGACGCCTGCGCAGATCGCCGGGATGCCCGAGCTGGCCGAGGAGCTGGAGCGGCCGATGATGGCGCTGATCGCGGCCCGCAAGGGCTAGGCCGGCTCGCCTTCCGCTCCTTGCCGCAAGCTCGCCATTTTCATGTCCCGTTCATGTCGCATCGTCGATGGTGGGTCGCGGGACGGAGCGCCCGGTTGAGATTCGGAAGGGCAGGAATGAACGGCAGGACGGTTTCTTTGGCGGTTCTGGTGCTCGGCGCGCTGATTTCGGGCGCGACGGCGCAGCCGCGCGAGGTCGAGGTCTATCAGGACCGTTACGGCCGCGAGGTGGTGGTCGACGTCTACACGGGCGAGATCCTCGACGTGCGCGAGCCGCGCCGCGAACGGCGCAACCGCGAATACCTCTACCCGCGCGAGGAGCGCCGCGCCGAACGGCGCCAGGACCGCTACTATCTCGACGATCCCGACGACATGGCGCGGCTGCGCCGCGAAAAGCGCATCGAGGAGCTGGGGCGCGACCCCTATGGCGGCCGCCTGCCGCAGTATCGCGATTATCGCGCGCTGCCGGATCCGGATTATTCCGACGACTACGGATACGAGGAATATCCGCCCTCCGGGGACGAGGGCTATGCCCGGAGAGACGAGTGGCCGCAGCCGCCCTCGACCTTCGAGGAGCGGCCGCGCTACGAAGCGGTGCCGCGCGTCGAGCGCGCGCCGCTGGTCACGCCGCCCGATGCGCCGTCGACGGGCGAGCCCGACATCGCCGCTGCGCCGCCTACCGGTAGCACGCCCGAGACCGTCATCGAGGAGGCGCCGCCGGAGCTCGGCCTGCCCGATCCGGCCAATCCGCCGGAGGTCGCGGTTTCCGGTGCGTCCGAGGACGTGGCGAAGATACAGATCCTGCTCGATCGTCTCGGCGTTTCGCCCGGCGTCATCGACGGGCGTATGGGCGACAATGTCAACAAGGCGATCTCGGCCTGGCGCGAGATGACCGGCGAGGCGCTACGCACCTACGACAAGGAGTTCATCGACGCCCGGCTCGCCGAGACCGGCGGCGACCCGTTCACCACTTACGAGATCACGCCGACCGACGTTGCCGGCCCCTATGTCGCCTCGGTGCCGGAGGACTATTCGAAGAAGGCGCAGATGGAGCGGCTGAGCTTCACCTCGGTGCCGGAGATGCTGGCCGAGCGCTTCCACATGGACGAGAAGTATCTGAGGGCGCTCAATCCCGGCGCGGCGTTCGACCGGCCGGGAACCCGGATCAGGGTCATCAATCCGGGCGCGGCCAAGAAGGGCGAGGTCGCCCGGATCGTCGCCGACAAGGGGCGCAAACAGGTGCGTGCCTACGACGCGCGCGGCAAGCTCGTCGTCGCCTATCCCGCCACCATCGGTTCGGCCGCGACGCCGTCGCCCACCGGCACCCACACCGTCGAGCGGGTCGCCCTCGATCCCGAATACACCTACAATCCGAAGATCAACTTCCAGCAGGGCGACAACACCAAGGTGCTGCGCATTCCGCCGGGGCCGAACGGCCCGGTCGGCACCGTCTGGATCGCGTTGTCCAAGCCGACCTACGGCATCCACGGCACGCCCGAGCCGTCCAAGATCGGCAAGACCGAATCGAACGGCTGCATCCGCCTGACCAACTGGGACGCGCAGGAGCTGGCGAAGATGGTGAAGCAGGGCGTGACGGTGGAATTTGTTGAGTGAGTAGTGAGTAGTGAATCATGGGGTTGCTCTCAAAGGCAGCCCCCGTTTTCTTCTCTACTCACTATTCCCTACTCACTACTCACTATTTCGCTCATTTCCCCGTCGCGCTGGCGAGCTTGAACGACGGCGCGTCGTCCTGCCGGAGCAGCTCGTCGATCCGCTCGCGCTCGCGCAGGAAGACTTCCATCTCCTCGCCGGACAGCGTCTTGCCGGTGGGCAGGCGCACGCGCATCGGGTCGACCTTTCGGCCGTTGACGATCAGCTCGTAATGCAGGTGCGGTCCGGTGGACAGGCCGGTCGAGCCGACATAGCCGATGACCTGGCCCTGACGCACGCGCGCGCCCTCGGAGACGCCCTTGGCGATGGCGCTCTGGTGGCTGTAGGACGACTTGTAGCCGTTGGCGTGGCGGATGATGGTCTGCCGGCCGTAGCCGCCGGCCCAGCCGGCCTTCTCGACCACGCCGTTGCCGGCGGCGATGATCGGCGTGCCGCGCGGCGCCGACCAGTCGACGCCGGTATGCATGCGGCTGTAGCCGAGGATGGGGTGGCGGCGGCCGCCGAAGCCGGACCGGAACTTGCCGTTCGGCACCGGGTTGCGCAGCAGGAACTGGCGGGCGCTGCGGCCTTCCTGATCGAAATAGTCGATCGTGCCGTCGTCCATGCGGAAGCGGTAGAAGGTGCGCGTGTTGCCGCCGAACGTCGCCTGCACGTAGAGCAGCTCCGATTCGTCGGTCGCGCTGTCCTCGTCGTCGGGCTGCGAGAAGAATGCGTCGATGCGGTCGCCGGGGTTGAGGCGCGACTGGAAATCGACGTCGGAGGCGAGGAGGCGCACGAGCTGGCGCGTCATCGACCGGTTCATGCCGTAGGAATAGGCGGCGCGCCAGATGCCGTCATAGACGGTCGGCAGGTCGCCGCGCGGCCGCGCAACCGGCTGGTTGGTGTCGAACGCGGTCAGGACCGCCGGGTTCGGCTCCGGCTCGCTGCCCTTGACGAACTGGTCGTGGTCGTCGAGCGCGATGGTCAGGTGATGGCGGCGGCCCTCGTAGAGGCTGGCGCGCACGATCCGGCTCATCTCGCCGCGCGTCTCGATCCCGAGGCGCATCACCGACCCCGCCTTCAGCACCGACGAGCCGAGAAGCACGGAGAATGAGTGGGCCATGGTCGCCGAATCGTCCTGCGAATAGCCCGATTCGGTGAGCATCTCGCCGATGTCGCGGTCGGCGTGGAAGGGAAGGATGTCCTCGGCATATTCGGCGGCGGCGGCCGCCTCGGCCTCGCGCGGCGAGACCGAGACGTTCTCGGGCACGATGCGGATGCCGTAGGACACGCCGAGGGTCTGGGTGGCGAGGGTTTCGCCGAATCGCTGCGGGTCGACATAGTGCAGCGCCGCGACCTGCACTGCGCCGTCGGTGAGGATGGCGGCGGTGTTGCGCACCACGGTTTCGACCTCGTCGGCGGTCAGCGTCACGCGGCCGTCGAAATTGGCGGTCTCGATCGGGAAGTCGATGGTGTGGAGGCTGACCTCGCTCTCCACCTTGGCGCCATAGATGAAGCCGGTGTCGAGCGGGCTCTGGGGCGCGGCCGCGCCGTCCTCGGCGAAGACGTCGAGCGGGTCGAAGGCCGGGTAGGAGCGGGTAGTGGCGTGGCCGGCGGCCAGCGCCATGCTGACCTGGACGAAGGGGAGCGTGCGCACCACGTCTCGGTCGCCCGCCTTGAGCATGGTCGAGACCTCCATACGTCGGCGGTCGGTGGCGCGGGCGACGGCGCGCGGCGCGATGACCCGGTTGGTCTTGGCGCTGCCTTCGCTTGCCGCGCCGCCGTCGAGCGCGGCGAGGTTGAGGATCTCCGGCGGTGTCGCCAGCTGCTCGCGGCCGTCGAGCGCCGCGAACAGCGCCACGCCCATCAAGACGCTCGATGTGATGCCGGTCAAGAACGTGCCGGACAGCCAGCGGGCGGAGACCTCGCGCCGGTCCGGCGGGCCGGAGCGCCCGCCCGTCACCATCGGCGGTTCGTTGCCGAGCGCGGCTATGGTTTCATCGATCGGCTGCATGCGGGCGCCGTGTTCCCCCTTGGCCGGGCGGCCGGTGAAAAGTTCCGCGCGTCGACAATTGCCCGTCCGCGGCCGTGAAGTCAACGAAGCGGAGCGCCGGCCGAGGGCGGGCCCGCCCGATGCGGCGCACCGCCGCCCGCTCTCTATATATAGGCGACATGCAGGTGCCTTCGCTCCATCGCGATATCCAAGCGGCCTATGGACGGAATTGGGCCGCTTTGTGTCGGCCCCCGGTATAAGAGGGTCGGCGAGGCCGCCCGGGACCCTTTCCCGGCCTGCCGAACGGGGAACAGCCGGCTTCGGAAAAAAAATCAAAA